>CAYPHM010000059.1:19572-27053 GCA_964410555.1 uncultured Chloroflexaceae bacterium
CCCCGCTAAACGAGCCGCGAGGGTCAACGAGCGGATAGTATATTCCCCCTCGCCCTGGAATGGGAGCGGGGGCGAGGGGGGAGAGAGTCGCTCCGGGCTGCCCCCGCAACCGCTCGTTGACCCTCGCGGCTCCCCTCCGCCTGCCCGATCCCCTTCTCCCCCCGGTTTTAGGGGCGGACAGGGTATTTCATCTAGGCGGCCAAACGGCGATGTTCCCGCTTCCCAACTCGCTCCGTTTGATACACTGGGGTCTTGTCGGGCAAAGCGGCATCCCAACATTCCTGAGACCAGTTGGGGGCATCAAAGTGAGTCAGTTCCCAGGAAATGGGGGACGTGCTACCGCGCCAGATTCGCAACCAGAACCGTTCCCATCCCAAACGAAAGAGACTGGATCGGGCATCCCACGGACGACGATGTCCTGTTTGGGGTTCCCGGTTCAGCATTTCTTGGGCCGCTTCTTCGCCCAAACAGCAGGTCATCAGCGTTGCCAACGCAAGAATCAACACGATGACGGACTGATGGTCGACATCCCGCACCTGACTGGATTCCCATTGCCACCCACTCGTTTTCCCATCTCGAAAGAGGGCCTCGATGGCCTTGCGAAGCCGATATGCGCGTACCAATCCCCAACGCGCTGGTAAACTGCTCACGAGAAGGAGGGGATCCTGACACGAAACCCGCCAGTAGGCAACCACCGAGACCGCACGCCATCCGTGTTTCTTAAACGCCTGTCCCTCCTGTCGGCACCAGTGACCGGGACGGGGAAGGATGTCCCGCATGGATTGCTCCGAACCATTGGGATACCGAAACCGGGTCTGCCCTTGCCCCCGAACCAGCCAGTCCCACCCACGAGCTGTGACCTCATCCGTGAACGCTGGGCACACAAAGGCCCGGTCCCCAATCACTGTGACTTGCAGCCCGTCCGGCAAGATGGTCACGACTTCATCCAAGATCGTCGCGCAATCGATCCAGTACGAGTGTGCATGGGGGTGTTGGGCTTTCCAGATGCACCACGTTAAGGGAATCGCCCGCCTTCGATACCACAGTGCGGCCAGCAGAATCCGCACGACATCGCTGTGCCCGCTCTCATCAATGATCAGACGGATACGTTGGCCTGGTTTGAGGTGCCGCAGCACCCGTCGCACCACCCGGGTATACGTCGGCACGACCTCGACTGAGGAGTCGTTCAGGGTGCGGCGCAACCGCCGTTCATGGCTGGCCGCACTGGCCGGGCTCAAACCGACGTGGGACTGGGTGGTAGCAACGCGCCGCAACACCACGGTTCCAGCGAGGAGCAATTAGTGGAGAGCGGCAAACCCCGCCACAAAAACTACCTGCGAACGCAAGAGGTGGGCGAGGTCGCTCGTGGGTTGAAACGGATGGCGACCACTTGGTCTGTCCCGGTTGTTGCTCTAGCGCAACTGAACCGTGGGGTAGAAACACGAGCGCAACGATCTCCCATGATGGCGGATGTTCGAGAGAGCGGGGAGGTTGAAGTGGTTACAGATCGGTTATTTAGTCTCCATCGGGAGGAAATTTATGATGAAACGATAGCAGAGAAGGGCGTTGCCGAGATAAAGATACTTAAAAACCGTTGGGGACCGTTAGGGAGAGTTTCGGTGGCATACGATAACGTCACCACCACCTTTCGGAATTTGGCACGGGGGCGTGACGTACCCGGCTATGGTGATTAAACGAACGAATCGCAGAGGTGAACCATGCACGTTATAGATGAAGTAAAAGCCCGGATTGATCTGGTAGAACTGGTCGAAGCCAGTGGGGTGCAATTAAAAAAGGTTGGGCGAGCCATGCAGGGATTGTGTCCCTTCCATGCGAATACGCGCACTCCCGCATTCACGGTCTATCCTGATACGCAGAGTTTCTATTGCTTTGGTTGTCAAGCATCAGGGACAGTCTTTGACTTTGTGATGCGCCAGGATGGGCTAGAGAGCGGGGCAGGAGCAACGAGTGAGCGGGGCTTTGCGATGGATACCCGTAACAAGTAGAGCGTAGCGGGTCGTATGGGGCAGTCGGCGGGTATCCAGTCGGGTGTGCTTCCCTGTGGGGGCTGTTGGCGACCACAGCGGGGCTGTTGGGGCAGTCGGCGGGTATCCAGTCGGGTGCGCTCCCCTGGAGGGGCTGGTTACGCCGGCGGGATCGGGTCGCGGAAACGGGCGCGTCCGTCTTCGGGTCGGGTCGCTCTCCTAGCGGGTATCGGGTCGCGTTTGCGTGGTCTGGGGTCGGGGTTGCTCTCCTGGCGGGGTTTGGTTACGGAAACGGGCGCGTCCGTCATCGGGGCTGGGAAAATTCCCCACTAGCTCGGCGGGTCGCAAGGGGTTGGTATCGCTGGCGGGGCTGGTTGCAAGGATGGGCGCGTCCGTCATCGGGGTTGGGAGAATTCCCCACTAGCTCGGCGGGTCGCAAGGGGTTGGTATCGCTGGCGGGGCTGGTTGCAAGGATGGGCGCGTCCGTCATCGGGGTTGGGAGAATTCCTCACTAGCTCGGTGGGTCGCAAGGGGTTGGTATCGCTGGCGGGGGTGTTGAGGCAGTCGGTGGGGGTATGGGGTCGCAGGCAAAAGGTAAGCCTTGGGTTGGAACATGAGTAATGCACCAACCCAAGGCTTAAAAATTTCCGCGTTGTTTGGGGGGATAGTCCTGGAAACGTGCGTTTCCGGGGAGTGGTGTGTGGGGTCGCAGGTGGGGGGTACTGGTGACGGGTGCGGGCGTGTCCTTCACCTAGCAGCATGGGAGATCGCCGGGCGATTTTCCCCTGGCCGGGCTGTTGGCAACTTCGGCTCCTATTACGGAAACGGGCGTTTCCGTAATAGGGTCTGGGGTCGCAAGGGTGGTATCGCCGGGTGGGGTCGCTCCTGTTGGGTCTTGCTCCTGGCGGGTGTGGTTGGCGACCACAGCGGGGCTGTTGGGGCAGTCGGCGGGTATCCAGTCGGGTGTGCTTCCCTGTGGGGGCTGGTTACGCCGGCGGGATCGGGTCGCGGAAACGGGCGCGTCCGTCTTCGGGTCGGGTCGCTCTCCTAGCGGGTATCGGGTCGCGTTTGCGTGGTCTGGGGTCGGGGTTGCTCTCCTGGCGGGGTTTGGTTACGGAAACGGGCGCGTCCGTCATCGGGGCTGGGAAAATTCCCCACTAGCTCGTCGGGGTACGGGGGTATTGGGTCGGGTGCGCTCCCCTGTGGGGGTGTTGGGGATACGAGGGGGTGTTGGGGACACGGGGGGCTGTTGGGGACAGCGGGCGGGATGGCGACACGAGCAGGTATCAGGTCGCGTGGCACGGACACGCCCGTCTCCGGGCTACCTACCCCCATGGAGACGGCGCACGAGTTAAGACTGGTGTTGGGAACTTACTAAGTTCCCAACACCAGTCTTAAACTTACCCCACACTAGCGGGTATCGGGTCGCTTCCCTGTGGGGTTGTTGGCGACCACAGCGGGGGTGTTGGGGACAGTGGCGACACGAGCAGGTATCCAGGTCGCGTGGCACGGACACGCCCGTCTCCGGGCTACCCCTCATGGAGACAGGGAGCATAGCGTAAGTCTTGTGTTGGGAACTCAGCAAGTTCCCAACACAAGGCTTAGACCCACACCACACTAGCGGGGGTCGGGTCGCTTCCCCGGCGGGTCTAACAGGGACTGGTTGCGGGGACGGGCGCGTCCGTCATCGGGGTTGGGGAAATTCCCCACTAGCTCGGCGGGGCACGGGGTGCGCTCCCTTGTTGGGGCTGGTTGCGGGGACGGGCGCGTCCGTCATCGGGGATGGGGAAATTCCCCACTAGCTCGGCGGGTCATGGGGGGCTTGGTTGCAGGAATGGGCGTGTCCGTCATCGGGGCTGTTGGCGGGGTCTGATGGGACAGTCGGCAGGGGTACAGGTACGCCTGTGTCCCTAGTAGTGTGGGGAATGGTCCCTAACTCTAGGGGCAATCGGATCGGATCGAGGTCGCTCCTCCGGCGGGGCTGTTGGCGACCACGGCGGGTTTAGGGTCGCGGATGCGGAGGTCATCTGACTATGGCACGGTTAAGACTTGGGTTGGAGACGTAGTAACGTTGCAATCCAAGTCTTACTTGGTTAGTCAGGTCTAGCACAGGTTGTGGGGGGTTGTCTGGCTATGGCACGTTAAGCCGTGGGTTGGAGACATAGGTTAATCAACCAGTGGTACAGTGGGGTGTGAGGTAAGGAGGAAAGGAAAAGCCCCGTGCATCCTCCCCTTGCCGGTAAGAATGCTTCGCAAGCATCCCCTGCAAGCATCCCATCCCGAATCATTGCCCTTGTGTCGTATCTTGCCTAGCCTGTCGTAGACTTACCACCGCCTGGTTCGCCAAGCAACACCAGATGCGAGGTGCTGGCAATGACTTCGGCTACCAATTGGGCTACAGGTACTGCTCACCCGGCTTGGCACAGCCCACCCCCGCTATGCTGATGTGCTTGTATATGAACAGCGGCTCCGCGAAAACCTCGCCCTCACCGAGCGCGAAGGGGATACCGAGACACGGCGTGCAGAAAGGGCTTATCCTTCACATGGGTACAATCGGTTTCCTCCCCAACTGCACCCGTTCATTCGCCACCTTCGCCGTCTCAATATAGCGCAGCGGCATCATAGGGCTTGTCCATCCCCCCGCCTCTTGCAACGCCACAAGGTCTGTCCCCCCTTGCGCCGCTTGGGTTGCCCAGTAGTGGCGACAATCATGCGGCGACAACCGCCTAATGCCATACCGCTCTCCCGCTTGTTGCACCCGCCGGTTGATTGCCTGTGAAGACATCGCATCCCGCAGATTCAACTCCCCATTTTTGTAGCTCCCTCGCAACAGTTTGTCGCCATCGCGCACTCCATCCAACGCAAGGTACTGCCGCGCCGCTGCGAGGGTATCCTCACTTAACCGATGCGTCTGCCAGCGATCCACCTTGCGTCGATAGAAATGCATCTCCCCCGTCTCCAATCGCACCGATGTAACCAACAAATCTACCACCTCACTTACCCGCAAGCCGTGGTCAAGCAGCAGGCAAAAGATGAGCCGATCCCGTATCCCTTGCGGCGTGTCTGGGTGTTGCTCTTTGAGCAAGGCGGCTTGCCTCTTGGTGATGCTCGTGGGATGGGCTTTTTTCGCATTTGGGCGATCTATGCGTGTTACCGGACGTTTGGCATCCAGGTTGCGTCCCTCGCGGTGGCTATACCCTTCCACACTCTTAATGAGCCGATACTCCGTTTCGCTGATAATTGTCGCTTGCATCGCCAACCGAGCGTAGACTTTGACTGTCGCTAACGCCCGGTTGATGCTGGCAATCGCATACCCCCGCTGCCCCTGCCACGCCACAAATGCTGCCACCAACCCAAACGTCAAACCCGCGAACCGTGCCGGCACAATACGCCCCGTCTTATCGTGAAAGGAGGTTAGCACCCCCACTTCAGCAAGAAAGGTGGCAAAGCGGTGCAAATCGGCATCTTGGGCAGCCAGGGTCGTTGCTGTCCGGGCGCGGCGATAGTGGGCAAACACCCCTCGACGGACAGCAGCATTGGCAGCCTGCCCTACCTCAGTCAGTTCCCCAGACAAAGCCGGCGGGGAATAGTCATTCAACATACCAATCCTTTCCCTTTTCTGGTATCCAGACCATATCATCCTTGCTTCGTATGATACCGCACTTTAGGGTCTGTTGACCACTGCTGCAACCTCCGCCCTTCCCCCAACGTCCTACTCACAACTCCCCGATGAGTCCTTCCCAAGAAGCACAATTGACCACTCCCCTTTGAAGCCATGAAGGGAGGTGAGGATCATGGCAGTAACCCGCAATGTGCTCAGAAGTGAGCGTATCAGCAGTACGCGGTGGGGGCTGCGTTGGCACGACTCCCTCGCGCCGATGCTGGTTTGGCTGCGGTTGGTGGTGACGTTCGTTACGTATGTGTTGGCAACGCTGGCGGTGTATGTGGTGGTCAGTCATGGGGTTGTCTGGGGCACACGCACCTGGAACGACCTGCGCTATGACTTCCCCCGTACCACGCAGGTGAGCGGGGTCGTGGGGCATAGCGATAGTGCGGTACACCCCACCCATCTCTTTGCCCTCAACTTGAAGGGACAGGTGAGTGTGTGGGAAATCCCCGGTGGCGATACAAGCAAGGTCCAGGTGCTGGCGGGACCGTACCTGTTTGGTGAGGATGGCGAGTATGCGGTTCCTCACTTGTCGCTACGGGATATGGACGGTGATGGACAAGCAGATGTTGTAGTGACAATCCGGGGGGAGATGGTCGTGTATCTGAATCGGGAAGGGACTTTTCGGCTGCCAACGGCAGAGGAACGAACGGTACTTGATGGGGAGCGATAGGCGGACAGGCTAGACAAGATACGACACAAGGGCAATGGTTCGGGAGGGGGGTTGGGCAGGGGCGCAACCTGCTCCCCCTTCCGTTTGGTTTGGGAAAATGGGGGTCTTCATAACGTTTCCTGACCATACAAAGAGTGATCATGCTGAACCGCTACGTCAGAGACCCCTTGATTCGGTTGATCAAGCTGCAAGATGATGGAGCAGATGCGTATCCGTCTGCTCGGCTTCGGTCACAAGAGATTCGAGTAGGTGGATAGGATCAGTCTGCCGAGCAGAACTTAATGCTTGTAACCGACGATAGAGGTCATCGGGAATAGACAATGGGATGAGGACTTGATTATGCATAACCACACTCCATAATAATCAACACACTGCTGCTATTGTACCATAGGAATCTTCCGTTCCCTTACGCCCCAATCGCTGCTTGCAGCACATCTGCAACAGATTGTTGCGGTGAGCAATCGCCTGGCTCATTGGCACGGGCAATGCGCTCTGCTTCAAGCAAGGCGACCCCTTCAGGCACCAGGGAAATCGTATCGGCTCGCGGGGTACCAGTATCGTTCTTGACGGTTAGCCACCAATCCCGTAGGGCAGTCAGCATGCGTTGCCCATCCTTGCCCCGTTGTTGGCAGTGGGGGATAATAGGCGACAGCGGGGTGGTGATATTGCCGCCCCAAAGCACCTCGTCAAGCAAAAAGCGGTTGTAGCGCAGGGCATAGATGAGGGCATGCTGGTAATAGCCAAGCGCAGCATCAAAGCCACTGCCCCAAGCGGGAATGAATCCATCCCAAGCGATATGCCCCTGTGATAACTGCAGCGAGGCGAGGTGGTCATTGTATTCGTACTGCTGCGCGAGGGCTTCGGCTTCGGCGAGCACATCGGGTATGGCGGCATAGGTACCAGTGGCGTGGTGGACGCGGACGAGACCAGTGTATGCGCCGCTCTCAAAGTACAACCGTCCCGTTTTGAGGTCCAGGGTCTGCTGGTAGTAGTCGGTAGCTTCCTGCCACTGTGACTGAACTTCGGCAAGGTGGGCGAGGGCATTAACAACTTGTATTTTACCAAAATTAAACTCGTTCTTCTGAACAATAGCTAAAGCACCAGGGCAATTGCATTACTCAAAACCCCAAGACTGCCCGTAGGTAGGTATCATCCC
>CAYPHM010000060.1:0-26834 GCA_964410555.1 uncultured Chloroflexaceae bacterium
AGGGGATGGGGGGAGCCGGTCTCCCTTCTCCCCTCGGTGGGGGAAGGGGCTAGGGGATGGGGGCTGCCCGAAGGGGCTAGGGGATGGGGGCTGACCGGTGAGACATATTCTCCGCTCCCCTACTGCTCCTCGCGCTTTAGCCGTATCTGAGTCCAGTTGGGGGCAATGATACCCTGTGGGGTAAAGAATAGCCCCACCACCTTTGGATGGATTAGGATATTGATGCGGGGGTTGTAGAGCGGCATCCACCCCACCTCGTCTAGGGCTATCTGCTCTGCCTCGCTGTAGAGTTTGAGCCGTTCATCTGCCAACTCCTGCTGCCCCATCCTATCTGCTTTATCTACCTTCTCGTCAAACACAGGATTAGACCAGTTGCCATTATTGTTAGGCGACCCGGTGCGTAGCTGTTGGGAAAGGAAGTTTTGTGGGTCAGGATAGTCTGCCCCCCAAATGCTCAAATACATCATCAACCCTTCGTCAGGGGTAAGAAACGTTGTGTCCATAGCCCGACTAAAGGCAGAAAGTTCCCTACTTTCTAGCTCGACCTCAATACCAAGCGTATTGCGCCAGAAATTCTGGAGATTTTGCGCCACGAGATCGTTATCGCCCTCTTGGGCATAGGTTAGCGTTATTGGTGGCAGCCCCTGGGCAGAGAGATACCCCGCCCGCCGCAAAGCAGCCCGCGCCCCCTCCGGGTCAAACGACTGCCCTTTGATGGCATAGTTGGAACGGGCTAGACCTTGTGGTAAGATGCGCCCCGTTGGTTCTACCGTGCCAGACAACACCACTTGGGCTAATTCTAAGCGGTCTACTGAAAGCGCAAAGGCTTGGCGTACATACCTATTATCAAAAGGTGCCATTTGGTTGTTGAAGCCAATATACCGCACAGCTAGTCCAGGCGAGGAGCGAAAATCGGGGAGTGCATGGACCTCATCCACCCGTGCAGATGGAATACCCGCCTGCCGATTGCCTATAATATCAAGATTGCCATTGCGGTACATCTGGTAAGCCGCTTCGCTATCGGGAATGATTGGCATACGGATAGTATCTACCCCCGGCATCCCCATCCAATAGTGGGGGTTTGCCTCAAGGACGATCTCCTCCCCGTGTCGCCATTCCTTGACCCGAAAGGGCCCTGTGCCATAGGCAGTATCTGTCCAAGATTCGCCCTGCTCCTCTAGCAATTGACGTGGTACCACAAAGGTATTAGGTGAGGTAAGCCACGAGAGAAAGTAGGCGAGGGGTTCGTCTAGCTCAATTTGCAAGGTATGATCATCTAACGCCCGCACCCCAGACGCTTCGGTAGCATCCCCTTCAATCACTGCCTCCGCCCCAACAATGTGCTTCATATGCGAAGGGGCAGAATACGCTCCCGTCGAGGGAATAAGTGCCCGATTGATAGAGTAGACAAAATCTGCCGCCGTGACGGGTGTGCCATCAGCAAAGGTTAGATCATCGCGGAGATGAAAGGTATAGACTGTGCCATCCTCGCTCACATCCCACCGCTCGGCACCATCAGGTTGGACCCGCAGATCAGCATCTAGCCGCAACAACCCCCCATAGACCAGGTTCATCACAATAATAGACTGCTGTTCTGCGGCATGGGCAGGGTCGAGCGAGTCGAGTTCTTGTACCCCAACAATGCTCCAAACAAGCTCCCCTCCTCTAGGGATGTCTGCTGATTTTTCCTGTGGTTGAGCACACCCAACGAGCGCAAGCACCAGGATTATGAGGATACTTGCCATCCTGGTCGCTCGATATTGGTTAGGTTGTTTGTTCATACCCTATCACTTTCTGTTACCGTTTGGGTGGATATACAATAAGCAATCCAAGCAGTTCTGCCACCTCTGCCAATATACTCTGGGCTGTCTCAATAGTGCGGCCTTGCTCTGCTGCGGTGCGTATTTCCTCAACCATGCCCTCAACAACATCAAGGGCTTTTGGGGTATCCATATTGTCGCTAAGGGCTGCGTCAAAGCTATCCCGCCCACGCGAGATGTCGAGGTTGCTCCCGTTGCCGCCGCACACATCGAGCGCATGGTAAAGCCGTGTCACTACATCTTGTGTTGCATGTACTTGGTCGCGCTCATAGACAAATGGCTCTCGGTAGGGCTTGCTCAGGAGATACCAACGCAGCGCATTGACATCGTGTTCCTTGAGAGCATCACGGATGAATACGAGATTCCCTAACGATTTGCTCATTTTTTCGCCATCCAGATAGACCATACCAACATGCATCCAGAAGCGGGAAAAGGGCTTTTTGCCTGATACCGTCTCTGATTGGGCTATCTCGCAGGAGTGATGGGGAAAGAGTAAATCGCTACCGCCGCCGTGAATGTCTATTTGTGGTCCAAGATAACGCATCGCCATAGCACTACATTCAATATGCCAGCCGGGACGACCCGCTCCCCACGGACTGTCCCACGTTGGGTCACCGGGTTTGCCAGTCTGCCAGAGCACAAAATCAAGCGGGTCATCTTTGTAGGGGTCATTGGGGAAATTCCCACGCTGATTGGCGGTTGCCAGCATCTCATCGTAGCCCATACGCGCCATTGCCCCAAAGGTCGGGTCACGCTTGATGCGAAAATAGACATTGCCCTCACGCACATACCCATAGCCCATATCCACAAGTTGTCCAACCATTTGGACAATGTTGTCTATCTCTTCGCTGGCTTTGGGAAAGTAGGTCGGGGCAATCATGTTGAGTCCGGCACAATCGCGCACAAATTGCTCTACCTCATGGTTTGCTAGGTCTTGCCAGTGGATGTTATCCCGTTCTGCTCGCGCAAAAAGCGGATCGTCAACATCGGTGACATTTTGGCAATAGCGTACCTCTGCCCCATGCCAGCGCATATAGCGCAGCAGTACATCAAAGAAGAGGTAGGTTCTCGCATGGCCTACATGGGTAGTATCGTAGGGGGTAATACCACAAACATACATCGTTGTTGGGCGTTCTGTTGGTAGGCTAAACGGTTCGTTTTTGCCACTAAAAGCATTATATAGCTGCATAGGTTTCCTCTGTTTCCCTTCCCTTCTCTTTTCGCTCCATATTCAATGTAGGTCGAACGGCTACAATCGTTATATCGTCGTGTTGGTCTGCATCTCCAATAAAAACTTTGACTTCACCCAAGATAAGGTCTACCAAATCATAAACGGTACCATTGGTTTGTATACACGTCAATGCCTGTTCTAGCCGTTCAAACCCAAAGAGTTCATTTTGGCTATTGTGGGCTTCAACGATGCCATCGCTCATAAAGAGCAGAATGTCGCCTGGTTCTAGGGGAATAAGCACGTCAGTATAGATCGCTTGGGGTATTGAGCCGATAGGTAGCCCACCAGTATCTATAAACTGCCCGGTATAGGTGGCGGGTTGCTCATGATTAGCAGCAGCACAATCGACTTGTAACCGAAGCAGGATAGGGGCTATCATACCGGCGTTAGCGACAGTCATCGTGTGGGCTTGCATGTCAAAGATGGCATAGAGCATGGCGGCGTTCATATGGTTGGTCTTCAATTGATTGAGTAAGGTATCGTTTATCCCCCGCAGCATCTCAGACGGTTGGGTTGCCTGTCGTGCTTGAGTCTCTATCATGCTGCTGGTCAATGCCATCATCAGAGCTGCCCCAACCCCTTTACCAGAGATGTCACCAATGCAGATGGCAGCTTGGTCTTCCGATAGGGCAAGGTAGGAGTAGAAATCTCCGCCGACCTCAGAGGCGGGTATGGAAACGGCATGCACCGAAAGGCTGTCGTTGTTCCAGGGGGGGGAGCTTGGCAATAGCCCCATTTGGATGTCGCGTGCTAGGTTTAGCCCTTCACGGAGGCGTTCATTTTGGTTTTCTATTTCCGTTAGGCTTGTCTGGAGCCGTTCTGCCATATGGTTGAAGGTCTGGGCAAGTTGGTCCATTTCATCACGGGTATTTACCTGGATGGAATGGTCGAGCTTGCCAGCACCAAAGGCTTCTGCCCCTTCTTGCAAAGCAGCAAGGGGGCGGAGAAACTGTTGCGCTTGGACTAGCCCCCACGCTAGGGCTAACAACCCAACGAAGGCAATCAAGATAGCCAACACGATCATGTTGGACCAGACGTTGCTAAAGGCGATTCTCACCGGTTGCTCAACGACTACCGACCATGAGCCGAGGTTGATGGGCGAAAGCGCACTGAGGATAGCTTCCCCTTTGCTATTTTCATAGATAAGAACCCGGCTATTTTCATGCCGATATTCAAACGATTCGGTTTCTGTGTTGAGCAGTTCGGCAAGGTTGGCGGGTACTTGCTTGCTTTCATCCCCCAAAAGCATCGGGGTATAGGTGTCGTTGACGAGATAGGCAAAGCTGTTGTTGCCTCGCCCTAGTAACCGTAGGGTATGCTGGATGGGCATAGCGTTGACTTTTGCCCGAATTGCCCCAACCAGTGAGTGCTTGATATTACGGAGGGGAAGCGCAATGGTAAAAGAGGCATCTTCGTCCGTTGTGGTGATGTCGCTCTGGCTGCCTAGCCCTTTGATAGCCCGTTCTATCAAGGGGTCATCTGTCATGCGCGTGAAGGAGTCGGCTTCAAAGGTGCGATCTTTCGTAACCCGGATAATCTCTGCCCCTTCCCGATCAAACACTGCTACCTCTTGGAGATTAGGGTAGTTGGCGTTGATGAGTTCTAGTCCGGTGATTTCCCACGCTTCTTTGGAGGTATCCACTTCCATATTTTGTCCGGCACTCAGCAGTTGGGTCTCGATAGAACTCATGTAGTTGCTGATGTCACGGACTCCCTGTATAGCAAGCAGAACTTGCTCATTGTAGACACTTTCCCGCTGGGCGCGAAAGTTGAGGAATATCAAAAGCATGCCTACCAGAATAAGGGGAAGGGTTGAAGAGAGTAGATAAGACCAGCGGAGGCGGACACTGATACTCTTCTGCCTACGAGGTGATTGTAGGTTATTTTGCTGTTTACTCTGGTTGTGTATCAAAAAGCACTACACCCCGGTCTTTCCAACGGTGTGGGATTATCAGACAGGCTACGAAATAGTTACGTGAAAAATAGGCTACCTTGTGTTTGCATTATAGCATATTTGCGAAACGGTAAAGTGCTCGCTTGCTAGGTTTTTTCTCCCTAGCGAAATTTGTACAAAATAACCAATACTTACCGCGTATTTTTGTTGAAATCATCCAGTAATTTCTGTTAGTATATACATAATGGTGTTTTTCTGCAAACAACCAGGGATACCCATATCTGACAAAATATGGTTAGGATACTCTGCAATGGAGCAGCACAAAGGGGGGTATTATGGACTTACTTTTTCATACACCGAGTTTCTGGCTAGGGTTGCTCGGATGGGCAGCAACCACCAAACTTATTATGGACCTGAAAGAACTCACCCCCGCTAAGCAGCGGCTTATGGTACTCTTCACCTGGATGCTCTGGATGGTCCCCGCGTTTGATATTCTCGTTTATCGTGGTTTGCTCAACTCAGATACCGCCATTGCCTACGGTAATGCCATGACGGTACTTCCGGTTATTTTCATCTCTCTGCCTAAAAAATTGTAGCAATAGGGGGGAGTCTTCAGGGTCACTATTTATTTCCCTCTCCCCCCCGCTCCCCTAAAGGGCGAGGGGGAGCCGCTCATTCCCCTTCTCCCCGCGGTGGGACGCGGGGCAGGGGATGGGGGCTGCCCGGTGGGGGAAGGGGCAGGGGATGGGGGGACGTAATACCCCCTTCTCCCCGCGGTGGGGGAAGGGGCAGGGGATGGGGGGAACCGATTTCCCCTTCTCCCCGCGGTGGGGGAAGGGGCAGGGGATGGGGGCTGCGTGGTAGGGGAAAGGACAGGGGATGGGGGAGCATAATACCCCCATCGCCGCAGTGAGGTTCTTGCCTGTATTAGTCGGGATACCGGGTTTCAGGGTCAATGAACATATAGCCAAAGCCATAGACATTCACAAAGTAGCGAGGGTCAAATTTCTGCCGCAAACTGCGTATGTGCTGGCGGAGCAAATTTTGGGCATCCCCTTTATCTCCCGCCTTGCTGCCATGCGTATCTTGGACAATCTCTTGATAGGGGATGATACGTCCAGCTTGCAGGGCAAGGCTGGTGAGCAGATAGTATTCTGTGCGAGTAAGATGGACAACTTTGCCCTGAAAAATTGCTTGTTGCCGTTCCATATCTAGGTGGATTTCCCCTACGGTGATGGGTTGTTTTTGCTTTTCCTTAGTCTTAGCTCTTTGTTCGGCTTTTTGTTCGGCTTTTTGTTCGGCTTTTTGTTCCTGTTCTCGAAGGGTAACAGGGATTTGGTTGTTTTGGTGGGACTCCACAAGTCCGCCTATCTGATCCATGAGTTTTGCCTGTTGCATGAGATGCTGCCGAGTAATGTGGTGGGAAAGCGCGTCCGCCACCCGGTCTAGCAAATGGCTTGTTGAACAGGGTTTCAACAGGTAGTCAAACGCCCCGGCGCGTATGGCAGCAATAGAGGTGTCCAATGAGCCATAGCCGGTCAAAACAATCACTTCTGGGTCATCAGGGTGCTTGCGGGCACGATTTGTCACCTGTACCCCATCAACATTCCCCATCATAATATCTGTGACAATGACATCAAAAATGACCCGCTCTTCCCCTTCATCATTGAGCAATTGCAATGCCGTTTCGCCATTAGTTGCTTCTGTCACATCATACCCTTGCAAACGCAACACCCGAACCAACGTAGTTCGCCATTTTATATCATCTTCAACAACAAGAATATGTCCTCGTTCACTGCGCTTGCTCATATTCCCTCCTCGTATGCTCCAGGGATTACCTCACCTGAAGGAAACGTAATTGTTACCACAGTCCCCCGACCAGGCGGACTCGCTATATCTATCATACCATGATGTTTCGTCACAATCTCGTGACAGATGAATAGCCCTAGCCCCGTCCCTGTTTTTTTCGTGGTAAAGAAGGGTTCAAACAGATAGGGCATCACATCAGGAGCTATGCCGGTACCTCTATCGATAATATCAATGAGCACAGTATCCTGATGGTTTCTCGTTGTAATATGGATAGTGCCACCAGGAACCATAGCATCAATAGCATTAAAGATAAGATTGAGCAACACCTGCGTCAACGCATCCGACTGTCCGGCAACATAGGGGTTGGTCGCTTCCAATGTCTGCCGACAAGCAATGCCTGCTTTCTTGAGTGTGCCTTTGGTCAATTGCAAAATGCGTTCGATAAGCTGGTTCATATCCACCAAATCTTGCTGATCTGGGTGAGTAGGGTAAACCTCTTGCAGTTGCGACAAAATACCTATAATGCGATCTACTTCATTTTGCAAGGTAGAGAAGGTCTTTTGGCGTTGCTCCTCGCTATCCAGATGGAAGATATCCAAAAGGGCTTGCATATTCTGCATAGGAGTGCGTATTTCATGCATCACTATGTCGGTAAGCCTGCGGCGGGCTAACAAACTTTCGTGCTCTATTAATGTAGCTTCTGTATGCTTCTGTTTGGTCACATCTATCCCAATAGAGAGCAACGCTGGCTTGCCATAGAAATCAATAGAGGTAGAGGAAACATCTAACCACAAGATACGTTGGTCTTTGGTGATAATCTTAATAATGCTGCTAGATTGTCGCGGCATCCCTTGTTGATACTGTTTAACCCGGTTGAGGGCTTCGGCTATGGTATCAGGATGAAAAAACTCTTCGGGTGATAATTGCCCAAGTTCTGCTAAGGTATAGCCGGTGAGTTCTATCCCTTTCTGGTTGATATATAAGATGGTCGTATCTTGCCGAATGACGATAGCTACCGGTGCATGCTCAACGAGTCGCTGGAAACGGTTTTCGCTGGCTATCCGCTCGGCATCTGCCTGCTTACGCGAGCTAATATCCCGGGCAATGCTTAGATAAGCGGTTGGTTGGTGGTCAGCAGCACGGCTCAGGATGGATGTAGAGATTTCGGCAGGAAAGACCATCCCATCTCGACGCAGCAACATGCGTTCAAACCGTTCAATAGCCCCATGTTCTTGCATACGTTGGGCATTTTCATAGGCAGCAGCACGATCTTGTGGGGCGATAAATTCAGTAATGGTTTTGCCGATGATGTGTTCAGGAGTCGTGTAGCCATGCATATGAGCTGCCTGCTGGTTGCAAAAGAAAATGGTATGGTCGCTGTCCAACAAGATTACCGCATCAGGCAGCATTTCTATAAGCAACTGATAAAACAGTTGTATCTGCTCTTGTTGGGGAATTTGGGCTGTTTGGGAAGCTAGGACTGTTTGATGGTCTTGGCATAGTGAATCACCCGCCTGTTTTTCCTTTTGCGAAATATATTGGACTTGGGCAAGTTGCTGTCTTAGTTGTAGGATAAGCTGCTCTTGTTCTGCTACACGTTCCCGGAGGTACTGTTTTTCTGGGTCGCAGTCACCACCGGTTGTCGACTGGTTCTTCATGGGTGTTGCTTCTCACGTTCCTGTATTTGCCTCTTGTGAAACAATTATACTCGTGCAGGCATACTTGTGTCAAGATTATCAAAATCCCTCAACATCAAAAGAACCCCCATCGTTTGAACAGAACCGCTTTGTCACCCACTCCCCATCCCTTCTGCTCCCGCGTCCCACCGGGCATCCCCCCATCCCCTGCCCCTTACCCCCGCTACGCGGGAGAAGGGGAACCGAGCAATCCCCCATCCCCTAGCCCCTTCCCCCACCGCGGGGAGAAGGGGAACCGGAGAGACGTAGCATGCTACGTCTCTACAAGCGGAACGGGAGCAGGGGGGAGCGGGTGAATGGGGCAGGGGGGCAAGGAAGCGCAAAACAACCTGCCCCTGTATCAATCTTCTGTTTCGGAATAGACCTCAAATGGTATCTCTTGCACCGCCCCACTTGCCTTGCCAATCGCCAACATATGCCACGTTCCCGGCATAGCATCCGCTGGTATTTTCCAAGACCAATCAGCGCGTCCGTTGGGGTCTGCCGTTACCTGATCTTTGCCGCTCTGGTAGCGTGTGCCGTTGGGATCATAGGCTTCAAAGCGCACCTGTTCATCATCCATAAACACCCGCGCAAAGAACCAAAGCGTATCACCGGGGACACCGCCGGCTGGTTCCACGGCAAATGAGATGGCTTCTGCTTCGCCTTCCTCTGGTACGGTTGGGTCAAGCACTTCAAAAAAGATGACCCGCTCAACGTGGCTCTGCTCGCCCCATCCAATCATCATCCAACGACCATAGGCAGCTTGGTCTGGCACACGCCATGTCCAGTCCGCCCGTCCATTGCCATTTGCCTTCACCTTGTAGCCCCGATTGCTGCCGTAGTTTTCACCTCGTGGGTCTGTTGCCCAAAAATGGACAACCTCGCCATCAGCATAGCCGGTAGCAAAGAAGGCAAAGCGGGTGCCAGGATACCCCTGCAACGGTTGTACTGCTACATCCGATGGGTTGACGATGGTTATCGTTGATGGTGGTGGGGGGGCGGGGGATTCACCCGGTGCGGGGGTGGCAGGTTCGCCATCTGGGTGCTCTATGGTAAATGGGATGAGCCGCTCTACTCCGCTATCTACCCCATAGGCTACTGCAGTCCAGCGACCAGGCTGCTCGTTGTAGTTGGATAGCCATTGCCAATCGGCACGTCCCTTGTGGGAATAGGTAACATAGGCATACTTATCACCAACAATGCGCCCATCAGGGGCATTAAACCAGTAGGTTACATTTTCGCCGTCATCAAACCCGGTGGCGTAAAAGGCAAAGTGAGTCCCAGGTAGCCCCGACTTGGGGGCAACATCACCAGTGGGCTGTGACGGCGTTGTGTCATCAACGGCTGCGGCAGCGGGGAGCATACCTGCTGATGCTCCCAACATAAGCATAAGGATTACGAAAGCAAAGAAACGCATGTTAGGCTTCTTTCTTGGCAGCATGCCCTATTTGATTTGCCATGCTGCGCTATGATTTCTTGGTCATGTTCTGACGGACAATCTGTTGAAATTCGGCTTTATGATTTGCAGGGATAGCTTCTTGGGGAATGGCTACCATCTGTCCATTCTCTAGGTAAAAGATGTAGCAATCCATAACCGTTTTCATCTTGGCGATATGCTCCCATTGCAAGCGTCCCTCTGCTAACGAGGTTTTGAGGATGATACCGTCATCGTTGAAGGTATACTGGGTGGGGAGCAAAAGGACGTTATCTTTATCGCGGCTAGACCGAAAGGCATCGGTTGCGCCAAGAGCCATATACAAGACAAATGGTATCCAGGCAATGAAGAGGATGAGGTAAATATCTTGCCAGATGGCATAGGCGATAAAGATCGCGCTGGTAAAGGCGTTAAAGTAGAAGGATGGCTTTTCAATGTGGCGTAAAATGGTTAAGCGAAAAAGCTGATCCTTATTGAGTTTGGCTTTGAACGTCATCAATCTATCCTTATAGCTGTTCTTGGTGAACGATGGCTTCTCTTGTGTGGTAATAATACCAGTAAGGTATGCTCCTGTCCATAGAACAAGAGGGGGGTAGCAGATTTTTTCTGTCATTTGCCCCCATCGGGCAGCCCCCATCGGGCAGCCCCTATCCCCTCGCCCCGCGTCCCACCGCGCACCCCCCATCCCTAGCCCTTCCCCTACCACGGGGGGAAGGAGATGTTTGGCTCCCCCTTGCCCTAAAATGGGATCGGGGGAGCGTGGGGAGTGGGGAATAATTTGGTAGACCTACCAGGTAAGATGTAGTCACCGTCACCTTGACATGCGAGCTATCCGTTGGGATAATGCTTGCAGCATTAGGCATATTAGGCATAACATCATACGAAAGGGATTGCTCTATGCTCCTCTCTGTAGCGATTATTGCGCGGGACGAAGAACGGCTTATCGGTGGGTGTTTGGAGAGTCTCGCGGGGGTGGCAGACGAAATCGTGGTATTGTTGGATACCCGCACCCGTGACCGTACCGAGCACATGTGCCATGCATATGGAGCTACAGTTGTCCATGAACCCTGGCGTGGCTACTCCCGCCAGCGCAACCGGGCGTTGCAGCTTTGTCAGGGGACGTGGGTGCTCTTCATTGATGCCGATGAACGGCTCACTCCTGAATTGCGCCAAGAGTTGGCAGCGATGCGTGAGCATACCCTAGCCAATACCGCCAAGCCAGACTCGCCAGTGGGCTACTGGATACCACGCTACAACGTTTTCTTTGGGCAGGTAGTGCAAGGGGGCGGGTGGTACCCCGACCACCAGCTACGGCTTTTGCGCCGTGCTACTGCCAGCTACAACGCGGGACAAGAGGTGCATGAGGTAGCGATGCTGCAAGGTGAAACGTCCAATGTAAGCGGGCATCTGTTGCACATCAATATTGAGCAAGTGGAGGAGTTTTGGCACAAGCAGGCAGGGTATGCGCTTGCCGAAGCGCGTATACTCCAGAGCAGCGGACGGATAGTGAAGCTACGCAACTTTGTTGGTGCGCCTGTCCGTGAGTTTTGGCGAAGGTATATGCAGCTTGGCGGTTGGCGCGATGGTCTGCTTGGGCTGTTCCTGTGTGGGTCACTGGCGTGGTTTGAAGTGGTGAAGTATGGGTGTGTAGTACTGCTTGGCAGCAAATCCCATCCCAAACGCTAGGGGATGGGATTTGCAATTACCCGGCTATTGGGTTGCTATATCCTTTGCCCAATCGCGGTGCATCTGGTACCACTCGACGGTTTGGCGCACCCCCTCAGCAAAGGGGGTCTGTGGTCGCCAACCAAGCAACCGCTCGGCTTTGTTGATGTCTGCCCAAGTATGCAGCATATCGGCTGAATGGCGCGGTTGATAATCAATAACTGCTTGGTTGCCTACCAGTTCTTCTACCAAGTGGAGAAAGTCCATCAGCACCACCGGCTGGTCAGACCCCAGGTTGATAATTTCATACCCCAACGGCTTCAAGCCGGCAATAACCCCACGGGCTATATCGTCTACATAGGTAAAATCGCGGGATTGTTGCCCATCACCATAGACAGTGACAGGATGGTTTTCGCTGATCCACTGCACAAAGCGAAAGGGACTCATATCGGGTCGTCCAGCGGGACCATAGACGGTAAAGAAACGAAATACCGTAACATCTATCCCATGCAAGTAATGGTAGGTATAGCACATCGTTTCAGAGGCTTTCTTTGAAGCGGCATAGGGCGAAAGTGGCTGATTGGTATTGGCATCCTCTTGGAAGGGGCGGGGGTTGATAGCTCCATACAGGCTAGAAGTAGAAGCCTGCACAACCTTAGTGACAGCGTGGGAACGACAGAGTTCTAGCAGGTTGAGTACCCCGGTGAGGTTTGTTTCGGTATAGATCCACGGGTTGATAACAGAGTAGCGCACCCCCGCACGCGCTGCCAGATTGACAACGCCATCTATAGGCTGGTGTTGAAAAATCTCTTCCAACTCGACACGATTGCAAATATCTGCCTCGTGAAAGGTAAATGCCGGGTGATCTTGCACCTGAGCAAGTCGCCAGTGTTTGAGCCGAAGGTCACAGGAGTCGTTGAGATTGTCTATACCAATGACGGCATGACCCGCTTCAAGCAGCAGTGCGGTAACGCGGGAGGCGATAAACCCTGAGCAACCAGTTACCATATAGGTAGCCATAGAACACTTCCTTTCTGTATACGCTGTTTGGGAAAGTTATGCATCGTGATGCGGTAACGCGCTGCGTATGGCTCGCCGCGTATCTACGATTAGCCGAGCATGCTTGGCAATATATACCCAGTCATAGCTGGTATGGTCTGTCACAACGACCACGCAATCTGCCTGTTGGATACTGTTGTTCAGATCAGGAATACTCTCCATAGCGACCTCATCATAATGAAATTCGGGGACATAGGGATCGTGGTATTGGACATGCGCCCCTTTTTCTTTGAGCAGGTGAATAATATCAAGCGATGGCGATTCGCGTATGTCGCTAATATCCTTTTTGTAGGCAACGCCGAGGATAAGAATGGTGCTCCCCTTAACCGATTTGCTGGCTTCATTAAGCGCATCTTGCACCTGTTGCACCCAATAGTGGGGCATAGAGGTATTCACTTCGCTTGCCAACTCAATAAAACGAGCTGTGTAGTTGAGGGTACGCAATTTCCAAGAGAGGTAGAGCGGGTCTATCGGGATGCAGTGTCCCCCCAAGCCGGGACCGGGGGTAAACTTCATAAAACCAAACGGCTTGGTTGCCGCAGCGTCTATCACTTCCCACGCATCTAACCCTAGTTTATTGCACATAAGCAATACTTCATTAACCAGACCAATGTTTACCGCACGAAAGGTGTTTTCCAACAGTTTAACCATCTCAGCCGCTTCGGTGGAAGAGACAGGGACTATCTGATCTACCGCTTTTTCGTAGAGACTACGCCCGGCTTGCAGACAGGACGGGGTAGTTCCCCCCATCACCTTTGGCGTATTGCGGGTAGTCCAGTCTTCCCGTCCTGGGTCTACCCGTTCTGGCGAAAAGCAAACGAAGAAATCTTGTCCAACTTGCAGCGTATGGTTACGCTCGCAAAGTTTGGGCAAAATCACATCAGATGTAGTGCCAGGGTAAGTCGTGCTCTCTAGCACAATAAGCATGCCGGGGTGCAGATACCCCGCAACGTGTTCTGCGGCATTGACAATGTAGGAAACATCCGGGTCACCGGTTTTGTTGAGCGGTGTTGGCACACAGATGCTCACAGCATCACACGTTGCCAATACAGAAAAATCGGTAGTCGCCTCAAAATGTCTGTTGGTTCTGATGCTGGCGATCTGTTCAGATGGTACATCCTCTATGTAGGATTCACCACGGTTGATGAGGTCTACTTTGTCTTGGTCTATATCCAGTCCTTTGACCGTATAGCCGGCATTGGCAAAAACCACCGCAAGGGGCAAGCCAACGTAGCCAAGCCCAATAATAGCAATCGTAGCTTCCTGTGCTTCAATGCGTTGAAGCAATTGGGTAAGATTATTTGTCATAGATAAGATTCTCTCTCTATTTCCTTGTTGTGTGCAAAAATACCGGTAGGTATTGTACCACATTAAGATAAGCGAGATATACCCTTGCCCTGGCAGGTGTATCCAAGGGCATGGCAAAGTCGCACAATGCTAAAGATTATAGCCCTTTGTTGTTCCCTCTCCCCCTGCCCCCGCTCCGCTTGTAGAGACGTAGCATGCTACGTCTTTACGGTTCCCCTGCTCCCCGCGGTGGGGGAAGGGATGGGGGCAAATGCGACTGTGACACAGCCTTGCATAATCATGGGAATCTTGCCTCAATACTTGCAGCATAGTGTATCATGAAAAAAAGCAACTACCTCGTAAGGATCGGGGCATCTATGAAAGACGATACCAACCAACAGCAAGAAGCCACTGAGCAACATAATCTTGCTAAACTGCAACAGCGGATAACCCTGCTTGAACAACAACTCCACGAATCTACCCAACAGATTGAGGAGCAGCAGCAGACCATACAAACCCTACGGGAACGGGAAACCCACTGCTGTATTATGCTAGATTCAACCTATGATTGGGAATATTGGGTTGCACCTGATGGCACCTATCGCTACATGTCGCCATCTTGTGAGCGCATCACCGGCTATCCCCCCCAAGCCTTTTTGCAAGACCCACAGCTCTTATCACACATCATCCATCCTGATGACCAAGCACATGTGGCAGCAAAATTGCAGCACACCTTTCACAACCAAGAATCCTGCTCCAACGAGTTTCGTATCATCACGCGTATGGGGGAAGAACGCTGGATAGGGCATGTCTGCCAACCCATCATCAGCCCGGACGGGACGTTCTTGGGGCGACAAGTTAGCAACCGTGACATCACCAAGCAAAAGCACCTAGAATTAACCCTCTCAGCAAGCCAGACTCTCTTACAAAGTATTCTCGACTATGCCCCTACGCTGGTTGTAATCAAAGACACAACCGGTCGTATTACCCACTCCAATCGTCAGTATGAAATACTCTTCCATGCTGAACCAGGTTCGCTCATTGGCAAGACCTCCTATGACCTCTTTCCCAGGGATGTAGCGGAAAAACACCTGGCTATGGAGCAACAGATTTTCCACACAGGGTTGTCCATTACTGATGAGGAAACGTTCTATGTCCAAGATGGGTGGCATACCTTTTTGATCGCTCGATTTCCCATCTTTGACAAGCTATCTGGGGTCGCTTCAGTAGGCATGATCGCCTCGGACATCACCGAACGCAAACAGATGGAAGAGCAATTGTGTCGAGTGCGTGATGAACTTGAGCAACATGTAGATGAGCGTACCAAACGGCTAGAACAGGCAAATCAGCATCTCCAAACCGAGATAGCTGAGCGAGAACAGGCTGAAGCCGCCCTGCGACGATCCGAAACACGCTACCGGGAAATTACCGACCTGATTTCTGATTCTATCTATTCAGTACGTATCAATGATAATGGCAGCATGGCAATTGAATGGGGGTTCAATGGCTATGAAAAACTCACGGGCTATACCACGGAAGAATACCCCATTGCCAACTGGGACAACCTCATTGTGCCAGAAGATCGCTATATCAGTCGTGAGCGTATAGCATCTTTCAAGGCAGGGAAACCGATAGTTAACGAATACCGCATTAGGACCAAAAGTGGTGAAATTCGTTGGCTTCGTGACCACGGCAGACCAATTGTGGATACCGCAACCAACCAACTCATCCGGGTGTATGGAGCGGTCAAAGATGTGACAGTCTACAAAAAAGCGGGACAAGCTCTCCGTGAGAGTGAAGCCCGGTTTCGGCGGATGAGCGAGAATGCTGCCGATATTATTTACCGGGTGGGACTGTATCCCACACGGGTCATAGAATACATTAGTCGGGCGGTGTTGTCTATCACGGGCTATCCCCCCACTGCCTACTACGAATCCCCCGATTTGCTGTTGACTATCTTGCATCCTGGAGATAGACCCCTCTTTGAAACAGCTATACAATCTCTATCGCTGGTAGAACAACCGTTGTTGGTGCGTTGTATGCATAAAGATGGGCATATCTGCTGGTTGGAGCAGCGGTTGGTGCCAGTCTATGATGAATACCACATCCTCATAGCGATGGAGGGCATAGCCCGTGATGTCACAGACCGCAAGCAGACAGAGGAAGCCCTGCGAAAGAGTGAAGAGACTTACCGCGCTATGTTCCAAGAGAGTCTAGCCATCCAATTTCTGCTTGACCCAGATACGGGAGCTATTGTAGATGCCAACAGTGCTGCGGTTTCCTTCTATGGGTATCCGATAGAGACCCTACAGCAGATGAAAATTGCTCAAATTAACACCCTGCCGCCAGCAGAAATCTTCACGATTATACAAGATATTACCTCCAAACAGCAGCGGGTCTTTTTCTTTAAGCATCGCCTCGCATCGGGCAACATCCGTGATGTAGAAGTCTACTCTAGCCCAATTACCGTTCAGGGACACCCCCTGCTCTACTCTATTGTTCACGACATCACAGACCGCAAGGAGGCGGAGGAAGCGCTCCGCAAAAGCGAAGAACAAAACCGCCAGCATGCCGCACGGCTTGAAGCGTTGGCACACGTTGCCTCCCGTCTCAATGTGCAACTCGACCTGACCTCAGTCTTGCACAACGTCTGTGAAGAAATAGCCCATGCCCTTACCGTTGCTATCGTGAGTGTTCATCTATATGACCCCCAAGCAGAGACGCTTTCCCATGTGTATAGTATTGGACTGTCTCCAGCTATTACTGATACTATCCCTGCCATACCAAAGAGCAACCTAGAGCCTGTCCCGTGTGGTAATAGCATGATAGATGTTATCCCAGACACCCAACAGTACGAAGGAGCCATCCCCAATTATGCGCTGGTCTTCATACAAGCGGGGGTTCGCACCTTGATTAGCACCTGCATCGTGCGTGAGGGCGAGCTTATCGGCATGCTCAGTGCGGCAACCGTAGAGGCAGTCCGCGATTTTACCAATGATGAACTGCTGTTTCTGCAAGGGGTAGCAAGTCAAGCTGCCCAGGCAATTGTCAATGCCCGCCTCTTTGCTACCGTGCAACAGGACCGGGCGTTGCTTGCCCAACGGGTGGATGAGCGTACTACCGAACTCAGCCGGGCGAATGCAGAACTGGCGCGGGCTGTTCGTACCAAAGATGAATTTTTGGCAAATATGAGCCATGAACTTCGTACCCCGCTCAATGCTATCCTTGGGCTAACAGAATCGTTGCAAGAGTATGTCTATGGGCCTATCAATGAGCGGCAGGAGAAGACGCTGCGAACTATTGAGAACAGTGGACGACATTTGCTTGACCTCATTAACGACATTCTGGACCTTGCCAAGATAGAAGCCGGTAAGATAGAAGTCCATATGGATACCGTTACTATTGAGACGATTTGCACCGCGAGTATGCAGTTTATCAAGCATCAAGCACACAAGAAGAACATCACGGTCAACTTTGACTTGCAAACTGACCTAGCAGCTTTGCAGACGGATGTGCGCCGGCTCAAGCAAATACTCATCAATCTGTTGAGTAATGCGGTCAAGTTTACCCGGGAGCAAGGCACTATGGGGTTACAAGTAACTTCTGATCAAGAGGTGATACAATTTACCGTGTGGGATACGGGTATCGGGATTGCAGAGGAGCATATCGAGTTGCTCTTTCGTCCCTTTGTACAGCTTGATAGCAGCCTATCACGGGAGCATGTTGGTACGGGGCTAGGGCTTGCTTTGGTAGCCCGGCTGAGTGAGTTGCTTGGGGGGAGCGTTACCGTCGAAAGTAGCCCAGAAGTGGGCAGCCGGTTTACCGTTATGCTGCCTTTACAACACGGGATAGCTGATGTCCAAGAGCAAATCAGCAATCAACAACCATCGCATGTATCTGCCCCCTTGCATACCAAAGATACGCTTATTTTGGTCGTGGATGACAACGAAACGAACCTAGACCTCTACAGCGAATATCTCCAGATGAAGGGGTATCATATCGTTGTTGCTCGCAATGGGGAAGAGGCAATTGAGCGTACCCGTGAGCGAAAACCGCAGCTTATCTTGATGGACATACAAATGCCGAAGATGAATGGACTTGAAGCTATTGAGAAGATTCGCGCTAATGCGTACATCTCCCACATCCCGATTATTGCCTTGACCGCCCTAGCGATGCCGGGGGATAGGGAGCGTTGCCTTGACGCAGGGGCAAACGACTACCTGAGTAAGCCGGTCAATTTGCGGGGGTTGTTGCAAGCCATAGAGCAGCAGCTTCTGTAAGAAGAGGAGGTCTGAGCTGTTGTATACAACGTCTCACCGGTCATCCACCATCCCTTGCCCCTGCCCCTTCCCCCACCGCGCATCCCCCCCATCCCCTGCCCCTTACCCCCGCTACGCGGGAGAAGGGGAACCGAGCGGCTCCCCCTCGCCCTTTATGGGAGCGGGGGCAGGGGGGAGCGGGGGCAGGGGGGAGCGGGGGCAGATGGGCAGCCCAATCCTTGAGGAATGGGCAAAATAGCTAATAAAATAACATAAAATAAATAACTGGAAAGATGCCTATGGTATAATAGGTTAGGTAGAAGATTTATTTCTGAGTAGGAACAAAGTTATTCCCCGGCATGAAAGCAGTTTTGATAGAACCCAATGAAGAGACACTTCTCTTCTTCAAAACATGCCTAGCTGAATCTGAAGCTATCAGGTTTCAGCTTATTGAAGCGCACAATTTTTCGGAAGGGAAAGTAACTCTTGCTGAAAATGCTCAAGGGGACATAGCCATCATTCTCTTGAGTTTCTCGTTACCTGATATCGAAGGTCTCGCATCCGTGAGCCAACTCCACAGACATACCCCCACGATCCCTATCGTTGTTATTGCTGAGCGATCAACCGAATCGTTGGCACAAAGAGCCTTGCACCGCGGTGCCGCTGGCTATGTACTCCACGATGACCTCTCCTGTGGCGAATTAGTTCGCACTATCCATACCGCTATAGAACGACAGGCTCTCCAAAACAAATACCAATCTTACCTCCAATACATTCACCAAAGCCATGCTCGCCTGTATAACATCATTGGCAAAAGCGGCGATGGAATCATCATCGTAGATATGCACGGGCTTATTTTGTTTGTCAACCCTGCTGCGGCTATGCTGCTCAATCGTTTACCAGAAGACTTGCTTGGCAAAGAGTTTGGCTTTCCGATGGTCGCAGGGAAACGGGCAGAATTAGATATACTGCAAGGTGAGGGATGTATCGTTGTTGCCGAAATGAATGTCGAAGAAATTGAATGGGAAGGGGACATAGCCTATCTTTCCACACTCCGGGATATTACCTCCCGGAAACGGTCAGAAAGTGCCTTGCAACAGAGCGAACAACGCTATAAACTCTTGCTAGACTCTGTGACAGACTACATCTATACCGTCTTTATTAACAAAGAGACCAGGCGTTCTAAACAGACTATCCATAGCCCAAACTGTGTCGCAGTGACGGGCTATACCGCCGAAGAATACGACAGAGATCCCTATCTCTGGTATCGTATGGTCTACGAACAGGATCGTCATGCTGTAACCCAACGGGCATCATGGATATTGGCGAGCAAAAACGTTGACCCGTTGGAACACCGTATTATCCACAAAAATGGCCAGCTAATTTGGGTCAAGAACACCTACGTCTTGCGCTACGATGATCAGGGCAACTTGATAGCCTACGATGGACTTATCGCCGATATTACTGAGCGTAAACAGGCGGAAGAGCAAGTACGACAACTCAATGCAGCATTGGAAGAGCGCGTTATTGAGCGCACTGCCCAACTGGAAGCAGCAAATCGGGAATTGGCAAATGAGATAGCCGAACGAGAGCATGTCGAACAACAACTCCGCAAACTCAACCGGGCGGTAGAACAAAGCCCTGCAACGATTGTAATTACCGATACCAATGGATATATTGAGTATATCAACCCCAAATTCACCCAAACGACTGGCTATACCTATGAAGAAGCTCTTGGGCAAAACCCGCGTATTCTGAAATCGGGCAAATTCCCCCGTGAACGATACCAAGAACTCTGGCAGAACATTAAAGAAGGCAAAGAATGGCGCGGAGAATTTCACAACAGGCGTAAAAATGGGGAACTCTACTGGGAATTTGCCTCTATTTCACCCATTGTGAATAATGAAGGCAAAATCACCCACTTTTTGGCAGTAAAAGAGGATATTACCGAACGCAAACAAGCCGAGGAAACCTTAATGCAAGCTCGCCAAATTGCCGAGGAAGCGACTCGTACCAAATCAGAATTTTTGGCAAATATGAGCCATGAGATACGTACTCCCCTCAATGCCATCATTGGTATGTCGGTTTTGCTCAAGGATTCCCCCCTGTCTGAAGAGCAGCAAGACTATGTGGAGACCATTCGGATTTGCGGCGATTCCCTTTTGGATATTATCAATGACATCTTGGATTTTTCTAAAATAGAGGCAGGAAAACTAGAGCTCCACTATGCCCCATTTGTCTTGAGTGATTGTATTGAAGAGTCCTTAGAGGTCGTAAACACAAAGGCAGCTGAAAAAGGGTTAGAACTGGTCTATAGTATTGAACCCAATGTATCTGTAATGGTTATGGGAGATACTACCCGAATGCGCCAAATATTCGTCAATCTGTTGAGTAATGCCGTTAAGTTTACCGAACAAGGCGAGGTAGTCGTACGGGTATCTAACGTTCATCCACCAGTATCGAGGGAAAATGAACCAGATACATCGAGTACCTATCATATTCAAGTGCAAGATACGGGTATAGGCATACACCAAGAACATATGGATCGGCTGTTTGCGTCATTTAGCCAGGTTCACCAAGCTATTGGAAGTCGGTATGGGGGAACAGGGCTAGGGTTGAGTATTAGTCGAATGCTTACTGAAATGATGGGCGGGACGATGTGGGCTGAAAGTACCCCCGGTCAAGGGTCAACGTTTCATATGACGATTCCCTTTGAGGTTGTCCCTATGCAGCCAAATCAGCACCTCTTTTGCATTCAGCCGGAATTGATGGACAAACGCATCCTCATTGTTGATGATCACCCAACAACGTGTGCGGTATTGAGCCAGTGGGTGCGCTCTTGGGGTATGCTGGTCTATGCGACAACAGATGCGAATGAAGCCTTAACGTGGATACTTCAGGGAACACTTATTGACTTGGCTGTGTTGGATATGACGATGCCAAAAATGGATGGTCTGCGGTTGGCGCGAGATGTTCGCTCTTGTCCTGGGTGTCAGACTTTGCCGCTCATTTTGACTACCCCCTTGGGAATTAGTCGTTCATTTGTCCAAGAGAGCGGTCTATTGGGGATGACCTTCGTGTTAAAGCCGGTGAAGATGTCTCGCCTGTATGAGGTGCTGGTGCATACTTTGACCAATAGACATTTTTATGGAGAATCGCCAAATTTCTTGCCGCAAGTAGCACCGGCGGCACAGCTCCCCCCCAAACAGCAGAGCAACCAGTTGCTGCGGTTGTTGGTAGCGGAGGATGACCTCTTCAATCAAAAGGTCATGCGTTTGTTGCTTGAGCGCATCGGCTACCAACCGGAAATGGTCTCCAATGGACGCGAAGTGCTCGAAAAGGTGCAACAGGCACCGTATGATGTCATCTTGATGGACGTGTTGATGCCAGAACTTGATGGCTTTGCTGCTACCCGAATGATACGCCAACAGCTACCAGATGACCAACAGCCGGCTATTATCGCTATGACTGCCTATGCGCTATCGGGGGACAAGGAGCAATGTTTTGCGGCAGGGATGGACGGGTATGTCAGTAAGCCAGTCCGTATTGATGCCTTAGTCCAAGCCCTTGACCAGGTCCGTTCGCGGATGGCATCCCCGAATACTGCTGGTTCTCGTCCTGGTCCATATGCTGAACCTGCTGTTGAGCAACCTAGCTCCCAATCCACCCATCAACCCACCCATCAATCTACCCATCAACCAATTGACACGGCATTTATGACCGAGTTTTTTACCGCTTTTGGCAATACCTCAACAATAATGCAACGAGAACTGATCAGTCTGTTCTTGGACAGTGTACCTAACCATATGGAAGCCTTACGGACGGCTCTCGCTGAGCAAAAAAGGGCAATCATCTACCGCACGGCACACACGCTCAAGTCAAGCTGTGCTCAGTTGGGAGCAAAGCATCTTTCCCGGTTGTTTCTCCATATGGAGGTTATGGGCAAAGAGGGAACCCTAGAAGGCAGCGAGGTGTTGTTGCAGCAAATAGAGTATGAGTATCAGCGGGTATACCAAGCCCTAGAGTTGATACTCTTGGATGGGGAGGAGCCATAGGAAGTAGTCCCCACTTACCCGCTCCCCCTTGTCCCGCTCCGCTTGTAAAGACGTAGCATGCTACGTCTCTCCGGTTCCCTTTCTCCCCGCGGTGGGGGAATACCATAGGGGACTTGCCCGGCTGACCTACCCCTAAACGGGGCAAGGGTGCGGGTATAAAAAAGAGGCGTAGTGAACTAACACCACGCCCCCAACGTAACCCTATATCCTAGAATATGGTATTGACCTGAATAATTTGTTCCCGTTCAGGACCTACCGACACAATACCAAGACGCGCACCGATAAGTTGGCACAGTCGCGCTACATAGGTTTGGGCTTGTTCTGGCAAATCCTGGAACGTCCGTGCATCACTGGTAGGAGTCATCCAGCCATTCATTTCCTCATATACTGGCTCAATCTCACGAAAGTGTGCTGTCGCTATTGGTGGATACTCTACCACTTCATCATAGCGGCGGTAGCCAACGCAAATCTTGATCGTCTCCATTTCATCGAGCACATCGAGCTTGGTAATAGCAAGCATATCAATGCCATTGACCTCAGCAGTATAGCGAGCCATAACTGCATCAAACCACCCTACCCGGCGGAGCCTGCCGGTGGTCGTGCCGACTTCTGCCCAGGGTTTCCCCGTCTGTCGCAGTATCTCTGCTTCTTCTCCTTCTTCTAGCTCGGTGGGGAAGGGCCCCTCGCCAACACGGGTAGCATAGGCTTTGTATGTCCCAACAACCATATTGAGCCGTGAGGGACCAACGCCTGCCCCTTGACAAGCTCCCGCAGCACCCGGTGGGGAAGATGTGACATACGGATAGGTGCCGTGGTCTACATCAAGCAATGCCCCTTGTGCTCCTTCAAACAAAATGGGTTCATCCTGTTCTATGGAGCGGTGAATGACCGGGTGAACATCGGTAATATACTCACTCAACCTATGCCCATAGTCCAAGAACTTGAGGTAGGTATCGTGCAAAGAGATAGCCTTAATACCATACAGTCTGGTCAGCATACGGTTTTTCTCTTCCAATACCGCACGCAGTCGTTCAAGCAAGGTTTCTTCATGGATAAGATCACCTGCGCGTAGCCCAATACGGTTCATCTTATCCGCATAGGCAGGTCCAATCCCTCGTCCTGTTGTGCCAATCTTGTTATTACCCCGTGATTTTTCTTGGAGTTGGTCTTGGAGCACATGGTAGGGCATCACGATGTGTGCCCGATTGCTCACAAACAGGTTTGTGGTGGGTATCCCTTTTTCTTTGAGATCGTCTATTTCATGCAGCAACACTTCGGGATCGATTGCAACTCCATGAGCAATGATGTTGACAATATCCGGCTTAAAGATTCCCGAAGGGATGAGGTGAAGTTTAAAGGTGCCATCGCTGTTGACAATGGTGTGTCCGGCATTTGCTCCGCCACTATATCGCACCACCATTTTTGCCTGGTTTGCGAGCCAATCAACAATATGCCCTTTTCCCTCGTCTCCCCATTGTGCGCCTATGACTGCAACGATTGTCATGGATTCGTTCCCTTTCCAAAATCAAATACGAGCCACGCTGCTCTATGCTTGACAAGAGCAGTTGGCTTATTATACCCGATTATAAGGTAAGTTATGCACACCCCTGCACCATACCAACCTTTTCGCATACCATAGCTTAGTGTGTATTATACAACTATGCATAGGCTTGCATCGTACTGCATCTTGTCTGTTGTCAAAATTGTTGTCAAGCCAATGATGGGAGAGTATTGACTTATGTACCCAAGAAAATACGGCATTTGTTCAGGACATACAGCAGTCCATAGGCTTCCATCGCTTGCCCCTGTGCCTGGAGCTCATCAGCTTTGGCGACAACCTGCTTGGCTTTATCATAAGGTCGCCCTGCCATCTTGATACGGGGAGCGATGATGTCGCGGGTTTTGCCCTTCTGTCGAGGTGGCAAATTTGCTACCTCGGAGTAGTGCTTTAGATTAGCAAGGCGATATTCCCGTGCTTTATTGTCCGTAGCGTACCAGCGATACATTACCGGTACGGTCTCAAAGCGACAGGCGATTGACGCACGGATACGGCGGTGTCCTGAGATGAGAGAGCTTGTGCGCTCAACATCAAGCGACAATGGGGGAGTGTTGACTTGGGTACATAAGAGCCGATTTTAAAACCAATGAGGGTGGTGCATTGTACCCATATCCGAATACTGATTGATCATTATAATTTGGAGGTATCAGTTTGATTTGTACCACTACCATATATTTTTATCTTTAATTGTAGGGTTTTTCAATCATAGTCCGCCCGCCCCCGCTCCCATTTCAGGGCAAGAAGGGTGGACATACACCCGCTCGTTGACTCGCGGCTTGTTCGACTCCCTTCTCCCCGCGGTAGGGGAAGGGCAGGGCGGGGGATGCAACAACCCTGCGTTCATTAGGAATAACAAGAACACCCGTAGTCCAGAAATGTGTGGTATACTGTCAAGCTAAGGGGAAAAAGAACCCGCTCTTGGGGAAATACGGTTTACTAGAAGAAATCGTCTGAGCAATAAGGAATCCTATTCGTACAAAACTGGTTGAACGGCGAGAGCAGGGTCGGCGCGTTGTCCCAGAGACGAGGCTTCATCCTGGATGCTGCCCTGCATGCCCATTTGTCTGTCAAGCGGGTGGTGAAAATCCCCCATGCCTTTGACCCCGGACGTATCCCATCTACGTTGACCAATTATGCACACCAAGTACGCCAACCCGACAGAGAGTTCCCCGTCCTAGCAAATCGCTACCACAACTGTACTACACCCGGCGAGATTTGATTGGAATGAAGTTCAGAAGGTGCAACACTACTGGCTCAAAGTGGGTGTGATGACTAAACCGATGTAATTACGCAAAGAGTGTGAGAAGGGTATACCTACTAGGGTAAAGGAGGATTATGATGAAACGGATGTATTTGGCAGGAATTCTGTCATGTCTAGTTTTGGGCATGTTCGTTGTATTGAGTGGCAGTTTGTCGCAGGGTACGCTGCAAGGAATGGGAATAGCACAAGCACAAACCAGTGAACGGTGTTTTCCAGAGACCGGCTATTGTATTGCCGGGAATATTCGAAGGTATTGGGAACAGAATGGCGGTCTACCTGTGTTTGGGTATCCTATTGGCTCAGAACGCATAGAAACCATTGAGGAACATTGGACCGGTCCTGTGCAGTGGTTTGAGCGAGATCGTCTTGAGGATCATGGGAGCCAGGGAGTTATGGCAGGCCGTTTGGGAGATGATATTCTCCAATTACATGGTATGGCATGGCGAGACTTTCCTAAAGTAAATGGTGCTGGTAGCGGATGTCGCTTTTTTGCCCAAACAGAGCATAGTCTCTGTGAACCGTTCTTGGGGTATTGGCAATCTCATGGAGGCTTAGAACGATTTGGGTATCCCATCACTGAGCCATTTGTTGCTACTATTTCAGATTGGACTGGGACAATTCAATACTTTGAACGGCGACGTATGGAGCATCATACAGAGTTTCAAGGAACGGCTCACGAGGTATTGCTAGGGTTGCTAGGAAACGAAGTGAAAGAGTTTAGCGGAGAACAACAACAGCCATCACCACCACCATCGCAATACCCCTACCCTGCACCTTCAGAAGAAGATGAAGCAGAGCAAGATGTATTGCCTACGGACACTCCAACCATGTTGCCTACGGACGCTCCGACCATGTTGCCTACGGACACTCCAACCATGTTGCCTACGGACGCTCCGACCATGCTGCCTACGGACGCTCCGACCATGCTGCCTACGGACGCTCCGACCATGCTGCCTACGGACACTCCGACCATGCTGCCTACGGACACTCCGACCATGCTGCCTACGGATACTCCGACACCAACCCCTGATCTTGTTGCAAACCTTACCCCTGGGGAATGTGTTTCTCCTGAAGAAGCCAAACTTATTCAACTTATCAATGATTATCGACAAACACATGGGTTGTCTCCTGTTCCCATTTCTAAATCAATGATGACCGTAGCCCAATGGCATGTTCGTGACCTTGAAAATCATCAACCAGACCACGGTACTGATAGTCGTGGTATGGATTGCAATATGCATAGTTGGTCGAGTAACGGACCGTGGACTCCAGTCTGTTATACTTCTGACCATAAATATGCTTCGGGTATGTGGGATAAACCGCGTGAGATAACCGGGGGGAAGTATTCTGGCAATGGGTATGAAAATTCGCATGGGGGCAGTTCTGGATGGGTAGCTACTGCTGAAAGTGCCTTGCGAGGATGGAAAAACAGTTCCGCTCATAATGCGGTAATGATTGAAGAGGGGATATGGGAAGATGCCAATTGGCAGGCTATGGGGGTAGGTATCTATGGTTCCTATGCTGTGCTGTGGTTTGGTAAAGAAACCGACCCCCAAGGAACACTGAGCGTCTGTACAACCAATTAGTCAAGTCAGGCAATTAGTCAAGTCAGGCGATGTTGTTAGGAATGGTGCTGCTCAACTCCTGCAATGTCGCCTGCCCTGATGCGTTTAATACCAATCTAGTATCAAACCTGCAACAATCAGCGTATTGTACGTAGATTAAGACTACACAATGTAACCTGTACTTATTATGGCTCTATAGTTGCCCCCCATCCCCTAGCCCCTTCCCCCACCGAGGGGAGAAGGGGAACCGCAGCAGG
>CAYPHM010000061.1:0-26655 GCA_964410555.1 uncultured Chloroflexaceae bacterium
CCTAGCCCCTTCCCCCACCGAGGGGAGAAGGGAGACCGGACGGCTCCCCCTCGCCCTTTGGGAGTGGGGGCAAGGGGGGGGTAGCAAGGGAGTTGGGGGGGTAGCAAGGGAGCATGCTCCCTTGCTTTCAATATTGTGCGACTTTGACGTAGACCTACTGGGGGGATATTGCCGGTTGCCACCGCACCAAAGCCGGGGTATAATGGGGGACGCAAGTTTTGGTTGATACGCTAGAACAAAGTCAACGACCCACGCCGGAAAGGCACTGGGCTGAAGCCGCTAAAGCGGGGCACTTCCACCCACCGCTGAAGCAGGGGGCAAGCATCTATGATAGCACGCACTCGCCAACCGGTGGCATGGTCGCCACCCACACCGGTTCAGAGTACCCGTACGCAACGCCTTTTATACAATGGGTTAAGCTGGCTTGATATAGTGCAACCTGGAAGTGAGCAAATCGCCCAATTACGTGATGACTATAGCTTTCACCCCTTGCACCTAGAGGATGTACTTTCGCGCTTACAGCGACCTAAGATAGACAACAACCCAGAAAGCGGGGGCGAGTATGTCTTTCTCGTGCTCCACTTCCCGGTGTTTGACAAAACCAATCGGCTCTCGATAGTCAGTGAGCTAGACATTTTCGCAGGGAGTGATTACGTCATTACCCTACATGATGGCAAGCTCAAACCGCTGTTGCGAATGGCAAATCTTGCCAATGATGAAAAGGTGCAAATGCAAATGATGGGGGGCGGGTCTGGCTATTTGCTCTATCGTATCATTGAAACGCTGGTGAGTTCTTGTTTTCCCATGCTCTACCGAGTGGATCAAAAACTGGATAACATAGAGGTAAATATCTTTGGGCGCAACGTGCAAGCAATGGTCCAAGAATTGTCGCTTGTGCGGCGCGATATTATCGCTATGCGGCGCATATTGAAGCCAAATATCCCCGTTGTGCGCTCGCTAGAAATGCGTGAACGAACCTTTCTACGGCTTGACGAAGAAGTCTATTTTGGCGACCTCACCGACGGTCTGAGCAAACTTTGGGATATGCTCGAAGAACAAAAAGAAATTATCGAGGGGCTAAATGCCACACTAGATAGCTTGACCTCCCATCGTATCAATGAGGAAATGAAAATCTTTACCCTCATTTCCGTTATCGTGCTCCCAATGACGCTTATTGCCAGCATCTTTGGGATGAATGTCGTTATTCCCTTTGCAGATAGTTCGCTCTCATTGCCGATCTCCCTGTTTATCATGGTCATACCAGCGGTGGCAATGTACCTCTACTTTCGGTACAAACACTGGGTTTAGGCAGAATGAAGGCAACCTACGAACAAGACGCAAAGAAACCAAGCAGAGCAATTGAAATTTATGGAGGAATCAATGTCCGAAATTGATCTATCACCGTACATACGGAATATCCCGGATTTTCCCAAGCCCGGTATCCAATTCAAAGACATCACTACCCTACTCAACAATGGGACAGCATTTAAGCAGGCAATGGACATCTTTATTGAACGCTACAAAGACGTACCCCTTGACGTAGTAGTTGGCATCGAATCACGCGGATTTGTCTTTAGCTCCGTACTCGCCTACCATATGGGCATTGGTATGGTGCCTGTTCGCAAGCCCGGCAAACTCCCTGCCGACACCTACCAGATGGAATATGAACTGGAATATGGCACAAACACCATTGAGATACACCGAGATGCATTCTCCCAGGGCGCACGGGTGCTCGTGATAGATGATTTGCTGGCAACAGGTGGCACAGCGGCTGCTTCATGTGCGCTTGTAGAAAAACTCGGCGGCATCGTCCATGAGGTAGCTTTTCTCATTGAATTGACATTCTTAAACGGACGTGATAAATTACAGAAGTATCCTACCTATTCGGTGATTCAGTACTAACCACAGGAGAGCTTGCTCCTGCGTTATCATCTCATATCGTAGAAAACCTCAGCATTCATCCCTGCTCAAAACGAAAAGCAGGGATGAATGAGGAATCCACTGGCAGAGGCTATTTCCCAGATTCTTGGGGGCTTTTTGCCAAGTGATGCGATAATACGGTGCTGATGATACCAACGAGATACCAACCCAAGAGGATGTACCATCTTTTAGTATGGCAGAAGACCCAGAGAAGACAGACATCATCTCGGTGGTTGGGGCTGCTTGCCGGGACTTGACACCTATGGTATACTTATCGCTAGAATAGCACCCTCTATTTCGCAATTGGTGTCACCGCCTAAGTGCTCCCAGGGCACATTCCCCGACAGGGTAATACCCTCATTGTGGTTATCGCTAAGGAGCCATCAAAACAACCACGAGCAAGACCAACCCATGCCCAACTGATTGACATGCAGGTCTTGCAATAAAACAGCCTGAATTGGGCAAAATACGCGATACATCCTCAAATACTACCTATGCAAAGAGCATCTGATTTTCCAACGATTGCTGAGAATTCCTTGTTTGGTATTCAGCACCCAAGACCCCCTTTCTGTATGGATACAGGAAGGTATAGGATAGCTATTGGTCAATGGCATCCATCCTGCAGGAGTTCCTCTTTCTGGAGAGGAACAATTAACGATATTAACCATACTAACCATGTACACACAAACACCAGAACGGTTCTCTACCCCTCATTTAGTCATTTTATAAGGAGATTATGTGCGTGAACATTGCTGAATTAGAATCAAAGACCCTCACAGACTTGCGTGAAATGGCTCGCAAATTTGATATTACCGGCTACAGTGGGTTAAAAAAGCAAGACCTGATTATGAAATTGCTCCAAGCCCATACCGAAGAAGCTGGACATACCTTTAACGATGGCATTCTTGATATTGTCCCTGACGGGTTTGGGTTCCTTCGTGGGGAACGCATGCTGCCAGGCCCCAACGATGTCTATGTTTCCCAATCGCAGATTCGACGGTTTGCCCTTCGCACGGGAGATCGGGTCTGGGGCCAGATACGTCCACCAAAGGAAAGTGAACGATACTACTCCTTGTTGCGAGTAGAACTGATCAACAATGTAGACCCAGAAACTGCCCGCAAGCGACCCTCGTTTGATCAGCTTACCCCGATTTTTCCCAATGAACAACTCCGCTTAGAGACCGAACCCAATATCCTCTCTACCCGATTGGTAGACCTCATAGCCCCCATTGGGCGAGGGCAACGGGGGTTGATTGTCTCGCCACCAAAAGCGGGCAAGACCCTGCTACTCAAAGCCATAGCCAATGGGATGACATCCAATCATCCTGATGTCCAGCTCATGGTGTTGCTCATTGGGGAACGCCCAGAAGAAGTGACCGATATGCGGCGCAGCGTCAAAGGCGAAGTTGTCTCATCAACCTTTGATGAGCCAGTCGAAGACCACACGAAGGTTGCCGAAATGACGCTCGAACGGGCAAAACGGCTCGTTGAGGGAGGCGAAGATGTGATTATCCTAATGGATTCCATCACCCGTCTTGCGCGAGCATACAACCTGGATATGCCCCCAAGTGGACGGACCCTCTCTGGTGGTATAGACCCCGTAGCTCTCTACCCTCCCAAACGGTTTTTCGGGGCAGCACGGAATATTGAAGGAGGCGGCAGTCTGACCATTATAGCCACATGCTTGATTGACACGGGGAGTCGCATGGACGATGTTATCTATGAAGAGTTTAAGGGGACAGGCAATATGGAATTGCACCTAGACCGTAAACTCTCTGAGAAGCGCATCTTTCCAGCGATTGAGATACAACGAAGTGGTACCCGGCGCGAAGAGTTGTTGCTGGATTCCGATGCCCTTCGCCAAGTCTGGACCTTGCGGCGTATGGTCAGTATGCTTGGGGAAAACGAAGGCACAGAACTGGTGCTTACCCGAATGGCAAAAACCCGCAAGAATGCCGACTTTCTCGCCACACTCAACAAAACTATGTCGTAGAAACCCCCGACATATCAGCCGGTGGTTTCTTGCAGTTTCCTTGCCAAACAACAGCAAACACCGGCTTGTCACTGACTATCTCTGCCCCTCAGTCATCATGTACTCGCTAGCCAGCTAGGGAGCAGATAGGCTTGTAGGGTGTTCTGGTTGGTCTGGTCGTTTGCTAGGCTTCTTGTGGTACGGCTACAGTAGTTGGTTCCCATTGTACTCCCTTAATGGTATGCTTGAGGACAAAATAGCTGCTAGTCCCCGCAATGGTATTGGCTACCAGAATAGCCCCAAATATGCCAGATAGCCCAACGTACGTTGCCCCGATGTAGGCAAGCGGGATGAGCAACACCACCATTTGCAAGATGGTCAACCCGGCGGCATACAGGGGTTTTTGCAGCACATTGAGTGTACTATTCACGAGGTTGAGCATCCCCTGAAATGCATAGCTCAAGGGGACAATTGCCAGATACAAGACCATCGTTTCGATAACCTGTGGGTTATCGCTAAACAGCCCGGCAATGGGTCGCCCGGCGATTAGCAAGACGACAAAGACCGTCAACCCCCACCCGATGGTAAAGCGAGTGCTGTGCTGAATGGCAATGTTGACCCGTTCTTTATTTCCTGCGCCCCAGTTTTGCCCAACAAAGGGCGAGAGCACTGCCGCCAGGGAGATAATGATAGCCAACGCGAAAATATCTATGCGGGAGGCAACCCCAAAGCCTGCAACGGCAGATGGTCCAAACATTGCGACCATGCGGGTGACGACCCCAATGGAGACCGGGATGATCATATTGGTAGCAGCACTGGGTATCCCAATGGCAAGAATACGTTTCCACGAGTTCAAGCCTTCGCTTAGGGTCGGCTTAACAAACGTGACCATCTTTTCACGATAAGTCAACACCCACACTGCAACTACCAGCGTGATTGCGCGTGCTATGACGGTGGCGATAGCCGCACCGGCGAGTTCTAGCCGCGGGAAGGGCCCTATGCCAAAAATGAGCAGCGGGTCCATAATGGTATTGACAATGACGACCACGAGCATGATCATCCCTGGCGTTTTCGTGTCACCTGTAGCCCGGATGATACTATTGCCTACCATTGGGATAACCACAAAGATGACCCCCAGGTACCAAATTGCCATATATTGGCGAATGAGTATGAGGACTTCTTCCGTAGCTCCCATAGCCCGGAAGAGCGGGTCTATGGTCAAGAGACCAACGATTACGCCACAAATGACCACCAACAACGCGAGAACGAGACCATCAGTAGTGAGGCGACGAACACGCTCATGGTTGCCCTCGCCAATAGCCCGCGAGACTAATGCCGATGTGCCAATGCCTAGCCCCATTGCCAAACTGCTAATGACCATCACCACAGGGAAGGTAAAGCTCATGGCGGCGAGTTCGTTGGTGCCAAGTTTGCCAACAAAGTAGGTATCTACGAGGTTGAAGGCGATCATACTCAAGATGCCAATGAGCATAGGTACGCCGAGCTTGAAGAGCGTTATACCTATCGGTCCCTCAGTAAGTTGGGCTTTTTTGGATGGTTTCATTGTTGGGTTTCCTTATCTATCCTCTTGTATAGCAATCCTATTGGGGTTGTAAACCGTAGGGGAGCACGGTTCCGTGCGCCCCTACACATGGGACATCCTGCCCTGATGTGTCCCAACTCTGCTGGTTGTCGTACCCGCTTCACAATCGGTTTAGGATTGCTATAAGTTGTCAAACAACCCTGTGGGTGCTATGATATTCCCTAGACAATATAGGTTGATCTAAAAAAGGTTAAAGGTTGTCTGTCTATGAGCAACACAAGCTACCCCACAGTATCCCTTATCTGTACGGTGCGTGATGAAGCCGAAAATATTGCCGCTTTGCTCGACTCTATGCTGGCACAGAGCCGCCTACCAGACGAGATCGTGATCAACGACTGCCAAAGCCACGATACTACCGCAGCAATTGTCTCATCCTATGCTGCCCGTGAACCGCGTATCCGCCTCGTCACGGGGGGATATAATATCTCATCTGGACGCAACAACGCCATAGCCGCTGCTACTGGTGACATTATCGCTTCCACCGATGCCGGTTTGGTGCTTGACCCAAACTGGCTAAAAACCATTGTACCACCGCTTGAAGCAGGCGGGGCAGACCTTGTGGGGGGATTCTTTCGCCCGACCCCACAGAGTCTCTTTGAAATAGCCCTTGGTGCCACCAACTATCGGGAGGTGCAAGATATAGATGCTCAGCAGTTCTTACCTTTTGGCAAGTCTATGGCTTTTCGCCGTGAGGTCTGGGAGCGGGTCGGTGGCTTCCCGGAGTGGGCAAGCCATTGTGAAGACCTCGTTTTTGCCCTAGCAGCAGAGCAGGCAGGGTATCGGCGGGTATTTGTCCCCCAGGCGTTGGTCTATTTTCGCCCCCGTTCCTCATTATGGGCATTTGCGCGACAGTACTTCTTCTATGCGCGTGGCGATGGGGTAGCCAATCTGTGGGCAAAGCGGCATGCCATACGCTATCTTACCTACGCAACCCTAGGGGCGTTGTTGGGGGTAGGGTATCGGCAGGGGGCTAGGGTTCGGGTCCTCATCGCCTTGTTGTTGTTGGTCGGGGGCATAGCGTATACCCGTGCTCCCTACCGTCGGCTCTGGGCTGCATCAACATCGCTTGCGTTGGGGAAGCGGGCATATGTATTGTCGCTGGTGCCGATTATTCGGCTTGTGGGGGATATAGCCAAGATGGTCGGCTATCCTGTGGGTAGTATCCAGCGGTTCAAGAGCAAGAGCAAAGACTACAACCCATCTTGCAAGAAGCGCGAGAATTGGGTATCGTAACACCTACGTAATACCTAGTGGTAGGTGTTCTGTATAAGGAGGACGCATATGATCTATATGGATGAGCCATTTCTTAGGGTGCGTTGGGATGAAACGTTATCTTGTGTGGTCATGGAGTGGAAGCGGTTTGTTGAAGGTGAGGATTTTCGTCGTGGGCTAAATACCGGCTTGAAGCTGGTACAGGAGAAACACGCGACAAGGTGGTTGGCAGATTTGCGCCAGATTGGAGTGATTGCCCCGGAAGATCAGGAATGGTCAAATGTTGATTGGTTCCCACGGGCGGTTGTTGCCGGTTTGACCCGCATGGCTATTGTGATACCAGAAAACATTATTGCGAAGTGGTCGGTAGATCGCATTATGAACCGGATACACAATACCAACCTTACAGTGCATCACTTTGACAATGTAGAGGAAGCACGGGTGTGGTTGGGTACCGCAGCATAGCCTAGTCTTTAGTCTTTGGCAAGGGTAGACAAGTGACAACTCCCATTTAACGGATAGGTTCGTTTGGAGAGCCATTGCATATGCAACGGCTCTCCGATATACTCCGTTTTACCCGATACATGTTCGTTCCCCGTTGCTACTCCCGCCGCAGCGTATACACCACACTATGCTCAAGCTGTCGTTTGGGCAAGTCGGGGCACTTGCGCTCCACTGCCTGTTGGATAGCTTTGGCATCCAAATGGTAATTTTGCATATGGTTGTCCCACGAAAAAAGCACTATGGACACCGAATATTGCGAACGACATGAACCAGCGTCAAGCCATGCTTGTGGATAAACTACTGCGTTGAAAGAATGGGGAAGGGCAATATCCTCAATAACACTACGGGTATGCAGAACTAAAAGTCCTGGATCATTCGTCAAAAGAATATGGTCTTGTGGCAGTGTCTGTACCCAAGCAACCAAGTCTTCTTGATCTGCTAGGGAATGATCCAGGGAAGATGCACTCTCTGATGCCTGGACTTGCTCCGAGCTATATTCTTCTGCTTGTGCAGAATGGATTTGTTCTTGTGCGACCAAAAAGAGCACATTTAGCCCAATATAGCCAATAAGCACCATATACGACCAACGGACCGGGAGAGAACCAATAGCACCCGCGATAAGTGGGATGGTCAAACAAAGCACTGCTGCTATATAGCGCCAGTCCATGGGATAGAAGTTTAGGAATGGCTGCACTATGGTGTAGAGAGCCACATAACCCAGGATGAAAAGCAAAGCGGGTGTAGTATGTGGGGTTCGCCAAGAGGGTATTTTGCCTGTCCTTGCTAGGTACCAGAGCAACCCTAACAGTAACAACCCCAAAACTCCATACACAATCCAGCCATACCAACCAATCCATTCGGTTATGGTAGCCACTTGAAAATTGGGAAGGAAGATAGAGCCACTTTGCAACAGCATTTCCCATGCTCCATCAGTAAAGGTATACTCGCTTTCTGTAAAATGTTTCCCTACAGTTTGTTCGATAGTCTGGAGTTTGGCATAGATAATGAATGTAGCGAGCGGCAATGCTGAGGCTGCAAGGATGGTACTTTCTCCTAGCAGACGGGAGAGCTTACGGTTAGGCGTATACCACCAATGCCATACCCACCACAGCATCACTGCTGCCAACACGATTACCCCAACGTAGCGCGTGAGCATCATCAGCATCAGCACGAGCACAACCCCAATGAAACGCCAACCACGCCCTTGCTCGCGTTGCGGTAGGTTATAGGTCAACACCATTAACCAAATGAGCAAGGGCAGGAAAATCGGCTCCGACATAGCATGCAGAAAGATAAACCAGAGGTTAAAACTGGTAGCGGGTAGTATGATGGTCAATACAGCAAGCAAGGGAGACTTGCTTTGTTGGTAGGTAAAAACACCAATTCCAGCTAACATTGTGACCCACCCTATCAGCGACACGATAACTGGAAGCATGCTTGGCGACAGATTGCCTAATTGGGCAAGGATACTATACGTTAGTGAGGTTAGTGGGGGGTAGTGGCTGGTAAAGACAAACCGGACGCTATCGGTGTCAGCATAATAGCGATATATGCCTAGCCCATCTCCCCAAGCTAGGTGTAATCCCGTTCGTAGGTAGATAAATGAGTCTACGTTGTTTATCATAACCGCGCTATATTGCCATAGCGCAGTAGCAAACATATAGCCAAACAGGATGAGCAGAATTAGCCCAATGCTGATGGCTACCGAGGTATTCTTGGTTGATGATTGCTGGTGTACCATTGCTCTATCCTTATGGTTTAGCATTTGCACCTCTTTCTGTCGCTAACTTACCTGATATTTTTTTCTTTACCTTCGCCACCTATCGCCACCTAGTGCAGCGTATACACGACACTATTATCAAACTGACGTTTGGGCAAGCCGGGACACTTGCGCTCTATTGTCTGTTTCATCGCTTCAACATCCCGTGCATATTTGTCCGTTGGGAACAGCACAATGGACACCGGGTATTGCGAACTACATGAGCCAGCGTCTAGCCACGCTGTTGGGGGTTCTGTCGTGTTAAAGAAGTAGGGATTGGCTATATCCTCAATAACACTGGAGGTATGCAAAGCCAAAAATGCTGGATCGTTTGTCAAGAGTACATGGTTTCGTGGTTGCGCCTGCACCCAAGCTACCAAATCTTCTTGATCAGCTAGGGTGGAATACAAGGCAGAATCTCTCTTTGATACGGGTCGTTGTTCATAATGTTGATGCTCCTTTGGAGAAGTAACAGATGCTTGTTTCTCTTGCGGAGCATAAGGCGTTGGTTGGGGTATTTGCTGTTGCACCACAGCCATGAGCACATTTAGCGCAATGTAAGCAGACAGCACAACATACGACCAACGGACCGGGAGATACGCGATAGCCCCACTGATCAAGGGAATGGTTAGACACAAGATCGTAGTCATATCGCGCCAATCTATGGGATAGAAGCTCAAGAATGGTTGTACTATGGTGTAGAGAGCCACATAGCCAAGCAGAAAAAGCAGAATGGGGGATGGGTGAGGCTTGTGCCAAGAGGGTACTTTGCCTGTCCCTACGACATACCAGAGCAACCCTACCAGCAACAACACCAGGATTCCATAGGCAATCCAGCCATACCAACCAATCCATTCGGTTATGGCAGTCACTTGAAAATTGGGAAGAAAAACAGTACTACCTTGCAGCAACATTTCCCATACCCCATCAATGAACGTATACCTGCTCGGAATAAAATGCACCCCCACATCTTGCGTTGCTTGGAGCTTGAAATAGATCATGAAGGTAGCAATGGGTAATGCTGACGCAGCAAGGATGGTACTCTCTCCAATTAGCCGGGTGAGCTTGCGATTGGGTGTGTACCACCAGTGCCACGCCCACCACAGCATCACTGCTGCCAACACGATTACCCCAACGTAGCGCGTGAGCATCATCAGCATCAGCAGGAGCACTACCCCGATGAAACGCCAACCACACCTATGCTCCCGTTGGGGCAAGTTGTAAGACAATACCATTAACCACACGAGCAAGGGTAAGAACAGTGGCTCTGACATGGCATGCAAAAAGATAAACCACAGATGATAACTGGTGGCTGTTAGGATAATTGTCAATGCTGTAAGCAGGGGAGCCTTGCCTAGCTGAAAGGTAAGGACTCCAATGCCAGCTAACAAGGCGACCCATCCCACGAGCGACACAGTGGCAGGAAGCATACTTGGCGGCAAGTTGCCTAGTTGGGCAATACTACCGTAGAATAGCGATGTGAGAGGGGGGTAGTGATTGGTCTGGATAAACTGAACCCTATCGGTACGAGCGTAGTAGCGGAATATGCCTAGCCCATCTCCCCAAGCTAGGTGTAATCCCGTCCGTAGGTACGTAAACGAATCAAACGGGATCATCTTTATGCCCTGTTGCCATAGGGCAGTAGCAAACACATAACCAAACAGGATGAGCAGAATTAGCCCAATGATGATGGCTACCGAGGTGTTTTTTGGTGATGAATGCTGGTGTGCCATTGCTCTATCCTTATAGTTTAGCATTTGCACCTCTTTCTGTCTCTAACTTACCTGATATTTTTTCTTTACCTTCGCCACCTATCGCCACCTAGTGCAATGTATACACCACACTATGCTCAAACTGTCGTTTAGGCAAGCCGGGACACTTACGCTCCACTGCCTGTTGGATAGTCTGGGCTTCCTCGGCGTACTTATCCCACGGGAAAAGCACAATGGACACCGGGTATTTCGAACGACATGAGCCAGCGTCTAGCCATGCTTGGGGAGCTTGCGCCAAGAACCCTGCGCGTGACTCTGCCGCATGTTCAATGCTCCCATCTGCATACGGTGCCAAAAGTTCGGGTACATTGGTTAGGATGACGCTCTTTTCCGACTGCGCCTGTACCCATTGCAGCAAATCAGGGTGATAGTTGGGGAGATTACGTGAGCGTGGTGTTTCTATCGTTATCCACTTTTGCAATCCTGATTCCCCGCCGACTATATCTTGTTCTTGTTGTTCCTCTTGTCCTCGATCCTCAAGAGGTGTTGGAGAACTTCGCTGTTGATGCTCAAGAGCTATTGGAGAACTTTCCTGTTGATAGGCTGTATCTATAGGAGTAGCAATCATCCCATGCCCAATAGAAAAGAGGCTGTTGAGTCCAATATAGCCAGTCAAAGCCACAGACGACCAACGAACAGGCAGGTAAGCGATAGCCGCACTGATCAGGGGAATGGTCAAGCACAGGATCGAGGTCATATCGCGCCAGTCTATCGGCTCAAAACTAAAAAAAGGTTGTACAACCGTATAGAGCAACACATAGCCAACAAGAAACAATAGTGCGGGGGTGGGATGGGGTTTCATCCAAGAGCGAGTCTTGCCCCGAACATTCCCCAACAGCCAACCGATTAGAAGCAACAGTAAAAGATAGACAATCCAAATCACATTCCCAAATCGGGCGATTAACGTGGTCATATGCAGGTTTGGGAGCAGAATTTGTCCACCTTGTAGGAGCATAGCCCATACCCCATCAGCAAAGGTCGCTTCACCTTGCGCGAGGTGTCCGCCAAGCGTTGGGGTAGCTTGGAGTTTGTGATACATGATGATGGCAAAAGCGGGTATCGCTGAGGCAGCAAGCAAGACACTATCTTGGATGAGCGTTGTGAGTTTGCGATGGAGGGTGTACCACCAGTGCCATGCCCACCACAGCATCACTGCCGCCAACACGACCACCCCAACGTAGCGCGTGAGCATCAGCAACATCAACACAAGCACTACCCCCACAAAGCGTATGCGATACCCATACTCCCGTTGGGGCAGGTTGTAGGTCAAGACCATCAACCAAATGAGCAAAGGCAAGAACAACGGCTCTGACATCGCATGCAGAAAGGCAAACCAAGTGCCGTAGCTTGTGGCAGGAAGTATCACCGTCAATGCGGCAATCAAGGGGGACTTACTCAATTGGTAGGTAAAGACCCCAATGCCTGCTAACATGGCGATCCATCCTACGAGTGATACAATAGTCGGCAGAGTATCAGGATGAATATTCAACCCTAACGCAAGCACACTATAGACCAATGGAATGAGAGGGGGATAATGGGTAGTTGGCACAAACTGGCGACTATCGGTATCTGGGTAATAGTGGATAATCCCTAACCCATCGCCACTTGCCAGGTGAAACCCTGTTCGTAGGTAGATAAACGAGTCCATAGGGATCAGCTTAGTGCCATGCTGCCATATCGCCGAAGCCAGCACATAGCCAAACAGGATGAGCAGGGTTAGCCCAATGCTGATGGCTAACGAGGTGTTTTTTGGTGATGATTGCTGGTGTGCCATTGCTCTATGCCTCTATATCTTCATGGTTCTTATGATTGCTCATCACTTTCTTTTTCCTGATGTAACGTATACACCACACTATGCTCAAACTGACGTTTGGGCAAACCAGGACACTTGCGCTCAACCGTTTGTTGGATAGTCTGGGCTTCCATAGCATACTTATCCCACTGGAACAGCACAATGGACACCGGGTATTGTGAATTACACGCGCCTACGTCGAGCCATGCAGCAGGTTTGTGTGTCGTGTTGAAAGAATATGGTGCTGTAATATGCTCAATAGTCCCACGAGCATACATTGCCAGAAGCTCAGGGGTGTTGGTAATGATAATCTGCTCTTCAGACTGTGTTTGCACCCATTGCACCAATGCAGTATTCTGGTCGGCAAAATTGCCGCTTTGGGGGAGCGTTTCTCTTGGCTGCTCCTGTATGCTAGAACTCTCTACTACTTCTTGCTCTTGCTGTTCAGTTATTGGTCTTGATACCGCCTGTTGATTATGCAGATAGGTGGGAGATTTAGGATGTGTTACCATGCCGCTTGCTATAGAAAACCCACTATTTAGCCCAATATAGGCTACCAACAGCATATATGACCAACGCCCCGGCAGATAACCAATAGCCCCATACATCAAAGGAATAGTCAAACAGAGGATTGAGGTCATATCCCGCCAGTTTATTGGCTCAAAACTGAAAAACGGTTGCACGATGGTGTAGAGTGACACATAGCCAACTAGAAACAGTAGCGCGGGTGTGGGATGGGGTTTTAGCCAAGAAGGGGTTTTTCTGGCAACGTACCAGACAAGCCAACCAAACACGATTAGCAGTGGCAGGTAGACAAGCCAACCATACCAACCCATATGGACAATGACTAACGTGCTATTTGGGAGCAAGATTTGCCCACTATGAATGACGAATGCCCATATGCCGTCCCAAAAGGTTGTTGTACTCTGCGATACATGCCCACCAAGTGCAGCAGTTGCTTGGAGTTTATGGTAGCCTATGAAGCCAACAAGCGGTAATGCTGAGGCAGCAAGAATAGCACTATCTCCTATTAGCCGGGAGAGCTTACGATTCGGGGTGTACCACCAGTGCCATGCCCACCACAGCATCACTGCCGCTAGTGCTACAACCCCGGAATAGCGGGTGAGCATCAGCAGCATTAACACTAACGATACTCCAACAAGATGGATACGTTGTCCCTGCTGACGTTGGGGCAGGTTGTAGGTCAAGACCATCAACCAGACAAGCAATGGGAGAAAGATTGGTTCGGACATAGCATGCAGAAAGGCAAACCATATACCGTAGCTTGTGGCGGGGAGTATGATAGTCATAGCAGCAATTAGCGGCGATTTCCCCAATTGGTAGGTAAAGACCCCAATGCCTGCTAACAGAGCGATCCACCCCACCAGCGACACGATAACTGGCAGCATATCGGGTGGTAGGTGAAACAAGAATACAAGTATGCTATAGGTTAGTGAGGTAAGTGGGGGGTAGTGGGTAGTTGGCACAAACTGACGACTATCGGTATCTGGGTAGTAGTGGGGGATGCCTAAACCATCTCCCCAAGTAAGGTGCATCCCTGTTCGTAGGTAGATAAACGAGTCGACGCTATTTATCATAGCTGTGCTATCTTGCCATATCGCAGCAAACAGCACATAGCCAAACAGGGCAATGAATGTAAGACCAATGACTAGGGCTAACCAGCGATTAGGTAAAGTAGTTGGATGCTGCTGCATGCAAGGTTCCCCTCTTTTTGCCAGATGTGGTAGGATAGAGACAGATTCATACCTTGTGTACCCTATTTACGGTACCACGTTCTAGTAGTGCATGTCAAGGAAAAATCGGGGTTCAATAGGGCTACGTCAACGTCCGGTTTGCCCCCCATCCCCCTGCCTCTTCCCCCACCGCGAGGGGAAGGGGAATGAGCGGTGCCCCCTCGCCCTAAAATGGGAGAGGGGTCGGGGAGGAGAGGGTGGTCAAGAAGGGCAAAATTTCTTTGATTGAGCGACTTTGACGTAGCCCTGGGGTTTCATGGCAACACCCATATGTACCCACAACGCTGAGGAGTAGCGAACCGTAACGGAAGTAAGGAATAAGGAACTATGCTTGAACGTCTAGGCAACCGCCTCGCAACCAGGATGCTGTTTTGGGATGTAGTGCTCGCGCTGTTTTGTCTAAACCTATCATCACGCTTTCGCCTTCAACTTGAGCTAGGCAAAAATCTTGGTTGGCAGCATGTACAAGTACCCTGGCAGCTCTACCTTGCGGTGGGCATCATCTGGGCAGGTATCTTCCTGCTGCTCTCCCCCCACCGCGCCACCTTTTCACGCAGCTTGATAGAAGCCATCGGGCGGTTGCTTGGCTCGGTAGCCCTCGCCTCGCTCACCTTTGCCGGCTTGCTCTACCTCACCTTCCGGGATATATCGCGCCTCCAATTCTTCTACTTTGTGGTGATGAATCTGGTAGCCCTGCTCCTGCTGCACCTCATCGTGCGCTCCTACATCTACCTACGCCACCGCAACGACTGGGAGCGGCGCGTGTTGCTGGTGGGGGGGGGCGAGACGGGGCAACAGCTGGTACGTGAGATTGCCCGCTACCCCTGGTCCTACGTGCGTATCGTTGGCTACACCTGCGATAATCCCCAAACTGATGACACATTACCGCTGCTTGGCAAGATAGACGATACCGTACAAGTCGTGTTGGACAACCAGATAGATGAGGTCGTCTTCACGCTGCCATCGGAACAGCACCAGCGCATAGCCCGTGTGTCGCTACAACTCCAACAGCACCCCGTGATGGTGCATATGGTACCGGGCGTGCTTGACCTCGCCTTTGCCCGCACGTCGGTGCAAGCCCTCGGCGGCATCCCCGTCATCAGCCTGCGCGAATCTGCCCTCACCGATGGGCAACGGTTGCTCAAGCGCATGTTTGATGTGGTCGCCAGTTTGCTCCTGCTGTTGCTGCTCTCGCCAGTGATGCTGGCAATAGCCCTGCTGATCAAACGGGAATCGCCTGGCTCCATCTTTTTTCGCCAGGAGCGCATCGGAGAGCATGGGCGGCGGTTTAAGATGCTCAAATTTCGCAGTATGTACCAGGATGCAGACCGCCGCTGGCACGAGGTAGCGAAGCGCGATGCTGACGGACATCTCATCCACAAGATCAGCGATGACCCGCGCATTACGAAGATAGGGCACAAGATACGCCGCACCAGCTTAGACGAACTGCCCCAACTGTTGAATGTGCTGCGTGGCGAGATGAGCCTTGTTGGACCGCGCCCGGAGATGCCCTACATTGCCGATGAGTACGAACCCTGGCAGTGGCAGCGGTTTCGTGTGCCACCGGGCATCACCGGCTGGTGGCAGGTCAATGGGCGCAGCGACAAACCCATGCACCTTCACACCGAGGAAGACCTCTACTACATCCAAAACTATTCCTTCTGGCTCGATTTGGTCATTCTCATTAAAACGGTAGTGGTCGTGTGGCGGGGGCAGGGGGCGTATTGAACAGCGACATACATCCCATAGCCCCTTTCAGGGGAAGGGGCAGAGGATAGGGGTAAACCCAGACTTTGCAATCGCTCCCCCTTTCGCATGTATCCCCCCCTCTATATGCTATAATGTATCCGTGGTACTTACTGTCTCATCTCATTATGCTACTATAGAAATCCAACATTTAGGAGTAAGCAATCGCAATCGCAAAGCGTCACAAAACCATGCAACCAACTAGTAAGAATAGGAGTTTTTATGGATCGAAGCCTGAACCCAGTTCTTAGTCCATCACCGACAGCGGTACTCAAACAAAGCCTAAGACGGTATAAAAGTGGGGGGTGGCTTTCACATGTGCTCCTGCTGCTGTTTGATCAACTGCTTGTGCTCGTTGGCTTTAGCCTTGCCTATCTCCTCCGCTACCATGTCGAATGGCACCCCCTCCTCCAACCGATTGTTTCCGAAGTGGCTACCCAAAACTTTGTCGATTTTACGGCATTCCTCCCCATTACCATCTTACTGATGGTCGTGTTGATGATACTTTTTGAGACAAAAGGTCTCTACCGTCTCCCTCGTGGGACGGGCATACTCGACTACAGCAGCATCATTGTCAGCAGTGTGCTTTCTGGCATAGCTCTGCTAATCGTCTTTGTCTTTCTCTACCGTCCTTTCTACTACTCACGACTGATCTTTGCCTTTGCTGGCTTGACCATTGTCGGTTTGCTTATCCTCTCCCGTCTGCTGCTGCTGCTGTTCTGGCGGTGGGCATGGGCGCAGGGGTATGGACTAGAGCGGGTGTTGGTGGTTGGTGGCAATGGGCTAGGACACCAGGTGATGGATTCCATCGCCTCCCGCCCAAACCTCGGCTATCACCTGATCGGCTACCTGCATGACCGTCCAGAGCAGAGCAACCATAACCATGATACTAGCCATACCCGCTACCCCCATCTAGGCGGCATTGAACAGATTAAACAGCAGGTCAAGCACCATGCCGTCCATCAGGTCATCCTCGCCCTGCCCTTCTGGGAACATGGACGGCTGCCACAACTGGTACAGATGTGTCGTTCGCTTGGCGTAGATTTTCAGATAGCCCCCGACCTCTACGAACTGAGTTTTGATCGGGTAGACGTGCTGAATGTCAGTGGGGTACCGCTCATTGGGCTAAAAGAGAACTCCATCAAGGGATGGAACCTCGCCGTCAAACGCACATTGGATGTTGCCCTTATCCTGCTGGCAACACCTATTCTCCTGCCTATTACCGCCTGCATAGCGTTGATTATACGCCTAGACTCCAAAGGACCGGCGCTCTTTCGGCAAACACGGGTGGGCAAACACGGTAAAGGTTTTACCTGCTACAAGTTCCGCACGATGGTTGTTGATGCCGAAAAGCGCAAGGCAGAACTGGCAGCAATGAATGAAGCGGATGGACCGTTGTTCAAGATACGCAGCGACCCCCGCATTACGCGGGTGGGAAGGTTTCTGCGGCAGAGTAGCCTAGATGAGCTGCCCCAACTGCTCAACGTGCTGCGTGGTGAAATGAGCTTGGTTGGTCCCCGCCCTGGCTTGCCAGAAGAGGTAGACCAATATGCTCCGTGGCACCGCCGCCGGCTTGAGGTGACACCGGGACTCACGGGACTATGGCAGGTGCTTGGACGCAGCGATACCTCGTTTGATGAAATGGTCCGGTTGGACATTTTCTACACGGAAAACTGGTCGGTAGGGATGGACTTACAAATTTTGTTAAAGACCATCCCCGTTGTGCTCGTTGGCAAAGGGGCATACTAAACTTTAGCGTAATGTTAGCAGTGTGCTAAATAACTTTAATGAGGGAATAGAGAATACCTATGCGCGTTTTGATAACTGGTGGTGCGGGCTTTCTTGGCTCACATCTGGCGGATCGCTTTTTGCACGAGGGGCATAGCGTCATCGCTATGGACAACCTCATCACGGGCAGCACGGACAACATCGCTCACCTTGCGGGGCATGAGCGGTTTCGCTTTATCCACTACGATGTCACCAATTACATGTTCGTTGACGGACCGATAGATGCCGTGCTCCATTTTGCCTCGCCTGCATCCCCCATAGACTACCTAGAGCTACCTATCCAGACGCTCAAGGTAGGGGCTATTGGCACCCATAAAGCCCTGGGACTTGCGAAAGATAAAAACGCACGCTTCTTGCTTGCCTCCACATCGGAGGTCTACGGCGACCCGCAGATACACCCGCAGCAGGAGAGCTACTATGGACACGTCAACCCGATTGGTCCGCGGGGGGTGTATGACGAAGCCAAGCGATTTGCTGAGGCAATGACAATGGCGTACCAGCGTTACCACGGCGTAGCTACCCGTATCGTTCGCATATTCAACACCTATGGACCTCGTATGCGGCTGCGTGATGGGCGGGTAGTGCCAAACTTCATTGCCCAAGCCCTCAAGCATGAACCGTTGACGGTCTATGGGGATGGTTCGCAAACGCGCTCGTTTCAGTATGTAGATGATCTGGTTGAGGGGGTCTATCGGTTGTTGCTCTCGGACGAGACGGAGCCGGTGAATATTGGCAACCCTGGCGAGTTTACCGTGCTTGACTTGGCAAAGAAGGTCAATGAGATAACCAACAACCCGGCAGGCATTATCTACAAAGACCTTCGCACCCAAGATGACCCCCAGGTGCGCCAGCCGGATATTACCAAAGCCCAGACAGTGCTGCATTGGGAACCCACAGTGCTGTTGGAAGAGGGGCTAAACCGAACGATACCCTGGTTTCGTGAAGAATTGCAACGAAGGGGAGAATTGTAATCGTGCCTTCACCATGCACACCATCGCTCACGCCCCCACCAGAACCACATCTCGCCTATAAAGAGACTCCCCGCGAGTTTTACGAGGCAAAGTGGGTCAAGACAAATGAGAGTGTCCGCTCGCTCCGCAACCTGTTGGTCAAGAAAGAACGCTTCTTTGTACGCACACTAGGCGGCAAACGGGGGATACTGCTTGACCTAGGGTGTGGCGGTGGGTGGCGGTTCTTTCGCCAGTTTGACCAGTCCATTGGGCTAGATGTATCGCTATCCTCGCTGTACAATGCCCAAGATACCTACTCTGCCGCCACGCTCGGCTCGGTGACGCGCATCCCGCTCGCCGACAACTCGTGCGATTATGTTGTGAGCCTAGACGTGTTGGGACACATCCCCTTTGACTACAAAGACGATCTGCTGGCAGAGGTGTACCGGGTGCTCAAGCCCGGTGGGGCAACCGTTCACTACATTGAGACCTTGAGCAATGACCCTCTCAGCCGGTTTTCGCGCTCCTACCCCGACCTGCACGAAACCCACTTTGTCGCCCCCGAAGGGCATATCGGCGTGGAGTCGCCGGCGGATACCTTCGCTCGCTTTCGGCGCACAGGGTTTGTCCCCATCCATGAGCTACCCGTCTACAAGGGGTTCATCTACATAGACCGCTTTATGCAATACTTCGACAACGAGTTTCGAGAGCAATCCCGGTTCATCCGGGCTATGACGACACTGTGTAGACCGCTAGTTAGTTCCAGATACGTTACGTTGGCAATCAATCTGTTGATTACGCTAGGCTTTGAGCTATGCGACCCGCTGTTGCCAGATACGTGGGCAGGGGGAGCGTTGGTCTATTACGAGAAGCCGGGGTAGGGGGAGAAACCATTGACGAAGCCCTAGCTATGCTTCGTGAAGCCACCGAGTTGTACTTACAGTGAGGTAAGTTCAACAACCATACCATTTCAAGGAAATTGTCCGTAATACCTATGGTGATGAGTGCTCATGGCAAATATTCCCAAACTAGCAGCAGCGTTGCTTCAATGCATTGAGGATGAACAGCATACCAACCAACATTTCTCCCAAGCCCTTGAGCACATTATTACCCTATGCCAAGAATCGCTTAACCCCAACATCAGCATGGATGACATCAAAAAGATGCTAGTACAACACCTGCTGACATCCCCTCTCTTCCATACCATCTTTGATAACCCCAACTTTACCCGCTACAATGTCCTAGCCGCCGAGATCGAAAAGATTATCCATACGCTAACCAATTGCGCCTTTACGCATAATGATGTACTCCAACAATTTGATGGTATTTTCACAACAAAGGAAAAATCAAACCCTACAAATAGCGACTTTTCCGAAAAGCAAGCCTTGCTGAATACCGTATATGAGCGGTTTTTCCAGGGTTTTTCGCAAAAACAGGCAGACACCTATGGCATTGTCTATACTCCCCAGGAGATTGTAGACTTTATGTGTGCGAGTGTGGATGAGGTGTTGCAGCGGGAGTTTGACAAGACGCTTTCCAGTACGGGGGTCAATATTTTTGACCCGTGTGTGGGGATAGGCAACTTCATGGTCAATATCATCCATCGATTGAGCCTACGCACCATCCAACACAAATACCAACATGAATTGCTTTGTAACGAGGTGATGCTGCTACCCTACTATATCGCCTCGCTCAATATTGAGCATGCCTATTACGAACGGACACAGGAATATCTCCCCTTTACCGGTATCAAGCTAAAAGACACGCTAGAGCCAGACTATAACCAACAGCAAAGGCAAGACCTGTTGGTCATCATTGGCAACCCCCCCTACAACGCGGGGCAGGTGAGCGAGAATGACAACAACAAAAACCGCCAGTATAGCGAAATTGACCAGCGGATACGTGAGACCTATAGGCAGGACTCACAGGCGACTCTCAAAAATAAGCTCTACGATATGTATGTCCGTTTTTTTCGTTGGGCAACAGACCGTTTAGATGGGCAGGATGGTATTGTCTGCTTTGTGAGCAACAATGGTTTCCTACAAGGTATTGCCTTTGATGGCTTTCGCAAACACCTTGCCCAAGATTTCACGCATATCTATCACCTTGACCTTGGCGGCAATGCCCGGCGGGAAGGCGGGGGGAGTGTGTTTGGGATTCGCGTTGGTGTGGGTATCACGCTGTTAATACGCAACGCTGCTCATACAACGCAGCAGATAGACTACTATCAAGTACCCCAAGCATGGACACGGGAGCAGAAATTGGCATTTTTGGCTGACAAGCGTAGTATTGGGGCGATCCAATGGAAAACGCTGTCACCTGGAGCAAACCATACTTGGCTTACCCAGGGGTTGCAAACAGACTTTGCTACCTTTCTCCCAATAGGGACAAAACAGGCAAAAGCCAAGCGGGTACATAATCCCCAAACTATCTTTAAGCAATTTTCGCTTGGGGTTTCAACCAATCGTGACACTATTGTCTATGACTTTGACAAAACCTGCTTGACAACACGAGTAGAATATTTCATTGAAGCGTATAATGCCGAAGTGTCGCGGTGGGTGCGGGCAGGGCGACCCAAAGAGGTAGAGGATTTTGTCAACTATACTACGGTGAAATGGAGCTATATGTTAAAGCAAGCCCTCAAGCGTGAGGGGTATGCAGCAATGGACACATCCCACATTCGCCAAATACACTATCGCCCGTTTACCAAGAAGTATTTGTACTATAGCCGACCATTGGTTGATGCGCCTGGCTTACATCAGCGGTTTTTCCCTACCCCCGCTTGTGAGCAAGAAAACATGGGTATTTGTGTGGCGGGTGTTGGGGATCGCAAGGGGTTTGGGTCTCTCGTCACCAACACCATACCAAGTTTGGATATAGCCTTTGAGAAAGCCCAATGTTTCCCCTTCTACACCTACGACGAGAACGGCAACAACCGCCGCGAGAACATTACCGATTGGGCATTGGAGCAGGCACAGTCCCGCTATGGCGAGGGGGTGGGCAAGTGGGACATCTTCCACTATACCTACGCCATGCTCCACCACCCGACCTACCGCGAACGCTACGCCGACAACCTGCGCCTAGAACTCCCCCGCATCCCGCTGCTTGCCGACAGTGAAGCGTGGCACACGCTGGTGACGCTTGGCAAACAGCTTGTTGACCTCCACCTACACTACGAACACGTAGCAGAATACCCGCTAGAATGGCGAGAAACCCGCAACGTCCCCTGGACATGGCGGGTAGAGCAGATGCGGCTCACCCCTGACAAGGATGCGGTTGTCGTCAATGATGCGCTGACCCTCGCGGGCATCCCGCCTGGTTGCTTTGCGTATCGGCTAGGCAACCGCTCGGCATTGGAGTGGGTTATTGACCAGTACCGCGTCAGGATCGATCCCCGCAGCGGCATCACCAGCGACCCCAACAGCGAAGACGACCAGGAGTATATCGTGCGGTTGGTAGGGCGTGTGGTGCAGGTAAGCGTGGAGACGGTAGCGTTGGTGGGGCAGGTGGCGGCAGTGGAGTTGTGCTAATCCCCTGCGGCTTGTGCTATACTATCAGGAGAAAGGAAAATCCTATGCCCATACAGCCAACCGACCCGGCGATTAGCGACTATTACCACACCCTCACCGCCTACCAACAGCGGGGAGTCCAACACGAGATGGCAGTGCGTCATGCCTTTGCCACCCTGCTCGACACCACTGCCAAACCTGTTCATTGGATGCTCATCCAAGAGTACACGCTCCCCAATCGGAAGCGCATAGACGGCGCGTTGTTGGATGAGTTTCGTATTCCCCGTGGCTATTGGGAAGCCAAAGATAGCGATGATGACCTGGAAGCGGAAATTGCCAAGAAGATCGCATTAGGCTACCCGCTTGCCAACACCATCTTTGAAGACACCCAACGCGGTATTCTCTACCAAAATGGGCAAGTCGTGATGGTTGCTGATCTGACCAAACCCACACCCCTTGCCGATTTGCTGACGCTGTTCTTCGCCTATACGGAACCCCTCATCCAGGAGTTTCATACGGCTGTCGCTACCTTTCAAGATCGCATCCCTGAACTAGCAGCAGCACTTATCCAACGCATTGACGAAGAGCACCAGACCAATCGTCACTTTACCGCCGCACTCGCTCGCTTCACGGCTATCTGTGAAGAAGCCCTCAACCCCAACATCAGCATGGCTGCCATCAAAGAGATGCTGGTACAACACCTGCTCACCGAGCGGCTTTTCCGTACCATCTTCAACAACCCAGACTTCACCAATCGCAACGTCATTGCGGTAGAGATTGAAAAAGTTATCCAAGCGCTCACCAGTCGCTCATTTAGCCGCTATGATTTTCTCCAACAACTGGATTACTTCTACAAAGCCATTGAAGCGGCTGCCAGTACTATCAGTGATTTTTCCGAAAAACAGACCTTTCTCAACACGGTGTATGAGCGGTTTTTCCAGGGCTTTTCGCACAAGCAAGCCGATACCTACGGTATCGTTTACACGCCCCAAGAGATTGTCGACTTTATGTGTGCCAGCGTGGAAGAGGTATTACACCAAGAGTTTGGCAAAACGCTGTCTAGCCGAGGAGTTACCATCCTAGACCCTTGTGTCGGCACGGGCAATTTCATGGTCAACATCATTAACCGCTTGAGTGCGCGTTCGCTGCATCATAAATATGCAAAGGAACTCTTCTGTAACGAGGTGATGCTGCTGCCCTACTACATCGCCTCGCTCAATATTGAGCATGCCTACTATGAACGGGCGGGGACATATGCGCCATTTGATGGTCTCTGTTTCATAGATACGCTAGACATAGACAATGCCCAAAAGAGCATGTTTAGTGAGGAGAATACCCGCCGCATACAACGCGAGCGGGATACGGATATTATGATCATCATTGGCAACCCCCCCTACAACGCGGGGCAGGTAAATGAGAACGACAACAACAAAAACCGCCACTACAAACGAGTAGACCAACGGGTGCGGGATACCTATGCGAAAGATTCACAGGCATCAAATCGTAATGCGCTCAGTGACCCTTACGTCAAATTCTTTCGATGGGCAACAGACCGGCTGAATGAGCAGGATGGGATTATCTGTTTTGTGAGCAATAATGGCTTTTTGGATGGTATCGCGTTTGATGGCTTTCGTAACCATCTAGCCCAGGATTTTACCCGCATTTACCACTTTAATCTCAAGGGCAATGCCCGGACGAGCGGCGAACGGCGGCGACAAGAAGGCGGCAATATCTTTCGAGATATGATACGAGTAGGGATAGGCATTACGCTGCTTGTCCGTAGTCATCGGCATACGGAGTCTGCTATCTTGTATCACAGTGTGGGGGACTACTGGAAAGCGCAAGAAAAGCAGGACTATCTTAGTTCCTTTCAGCACATTGGCGAGGTTCCGTGGCAACAATTGCACCCTGATCCCCAACACTTCTGGCTAACCGAGGGGATAAAACAAGAATTTGAGACCTTTCTACCAATGGGAACACGAAAAACAAAAATTGCCCAAGAATTGAATGTCCCTGCAATCTTCAAAATGTATTCTATTGGAGTCCAGACTTCGCGGGATAGCTGGATATATGATTTTCACCCTAGCCAATTGTCCGATAAAGCTACTCGAATCATAGAAACTTACAATGCTGAACTTTCCCGTTGGGTACGTGCTGGACGACCAAACGATATAGACGAGTTTGTCCTAGCAGATGATAAATACATCAAATGGAGCAGTAGATTAAAAGAGTATTTTCGACGAGAGATAGAAGCTACATTCAATAGCAAAAACATCCGTCATTCACTTTACCGTCCGTTCACTCGTCAATACCTCTACTTTGATCGGATGATGACCCATCGGCAAGCGCAGTTTCCTGTTATTTTCCCCACTCCTGCTACAGAGGATGAAAATGTGGTTATCTGTGTTAGTGGATTAGGGAGCAATAAACCCTTTCAGTGCTTGGTGAGTAAGATTATACCGTGTATGGATATGGTGGAAAAATCTCAATGTTTCCCCTTCTACACCTACGACGAGGACGGCAACAACCGCCGCGAGAACATCACCGATTGGGCGTTGGAGCAGGCACAGTCCCGCTATGGCGAGGGGGTGTGCAAGTGGGACATCTTCCACTATACCTACGCCATGCTCCATCACCCGATCTACCGCGAACGCTACGCCGACAACCTGCGCCTAGAACTGCCCCGCATCCCGCTGCTTGGCGATAGCGAAGCGTGGCACACGCTGGTGACGCTTGGCAAACAGCTTGTTGACCTCCACCTACACTACGAACACGTAGCAGAATATCCGCTAGAATGGCGAGAAACCCGCAACGTCCCCTGGACATGGCGAGTAGAACAGATGCGGCTCACCCCTGACAAAGATGCGGTTGTCGTCAATGATGCGCTGACCCTCGCGGGCATCCCCCTCGCCTGCTTTGCGTATCGGCTAGGCAACCGCTCGGCGTTAGAGTGGGTCATTGACCAGTACCGCGTCAGGATCGATCCCCGCAGCGGTATCACCAGCGACCCCAACAGCGAAGATGACCAGGAGTATATCGTGCGGTTGGTGGGGCGTGTGGTGCAGGTAAGTGTGGAGACGATAGCGTTGGTGGGGCAGGTGGCGGCAGTGGAGTTGTAGCGCAGGGCAGAGATTCGGACAACAAAGGGGAGCATAGCGTGGCTCACCCAAGGCGAGCAATCGTGTCCAATGTTTGTGGGATGTTGGTGCCAAGAAATACCCCGGCTATCGGCTCACCCATGCTAGGGTCTCCGTTGAATGCTCGTCCCCCAAAGCCAAATACCGGGCGGGGTTCTGGCAATGCGGCTATCTCTTCCCCAATCGTGACGAGGTGTTGGGTATGTTCTTGCAGAGAGACAGACACACAGACGAGCGCAGGGCGTACTATTCGGATAGTTTCGAGCAGGTCTGGTAAGGGAACTTCTGCCCCTAAATAGATGACATGCCATCCCTGACGAACTAGGGCAACAGCAAGCAACAGGATGCCAATGTCATGCTGTTCACCGGGGGCGCAGCCAGCAAGGATAGTCCCACGACCACCATTGCCATTGTTGTTGTAGGACGTTAAGATGGTGAGCAACTTACGGCGAATGAGGTGTGAGGTGAAGTGTTCTACAGCAACAGATACCTTGCCAGCGTGCCATTGCTCACCGATTTCTACCAGCGTTGCGCGTAAGAGGTGCTCTAGCACCTCGTCAAAGCGGTAGAGCGAGAAGGCTTCGCTGATAATCTGTTCTGCGCGTTGTTCATCAAAGCTCATCAGGGCAGCGAAAAGCTGGTTATTGAGCCGTTCCCACGAGTATGGTTCGGTGTCTCGCGCTACGGGTTTCCAAGAGATGATGTTGTCCTCACCGCTCTGTTGCAAAAGCGCAATAGCTTGGCTAATGGTCATCCCCTCAGCAGTACGATCTCGCAACCAACGAATAATGGCAATTTCACGCTCGGAGTAGAGGCGGTGTCCCCCACTAGTCCGGTGGGGTTGGATGATTCCATAGCGGCGTTCCCAAGCGCGAAAGGTATCGGAAGGTACTCCCGTTTCTTGAGCAACCGCTTTGGTATTGTAGATTGGTATGGTTGAGCAGTGCTCAAGTGTGTGGAGAGGAGTCATTAAGCCCTTACCGTATAGAGAATCCTTCTCTGTGAAGCATAGCACAGTTGCACACCCTTTGTCAAATGCCTGCACAGTGGGGGACAGATATTTTTCCCTCGTCATAGCAATGTTACTCAACAAAAGCCGTCTAGCCCCTGATGTCCCCCTGCTCCCCTTGCCTCGCTCCCATTGTAGGGTAACAACCCTCTCCCCCTGCCTCCGCTCCCAGAAAAGGGCGAGGGGGAGCCGTTCATTCCCCTTCTCCCCTCGGTGGGGGAAGGGGCT
>CAYPHM010000062.1:0-16097 GCA_964410555.1 uncultured Chloroflexaceae bacterium
TCTCCCCTCGGTGGGGGAAGGGGCAGGGGATGGGGGGTGTGCGGTGGGACGCGGGGCAGGGGATGGGGGCTGCGCTTTGGGACGCGGGGCAGGGGGATGGGGGGTGCGCGGTGAGACGTAGCATGTCTCTACAACCTAATCGCCCATAAAGGGCATGGGGGGGCACCTGCCTGGTTCCCCTTCTCCCCTTGTTGGGACGCGGGGCAGGGGGATGGGGCTGCCCGGTGAGACGTAGCATGCTACGTCTCTACAACCTAATCGCCCATAAAGGGCGTGGGGGGGCACTTGCCCAGCGACAAAGAGGAAAGGCGCAGCAGGTTACTCCTTTGGAGATGCCGTCTCCTCTTGCCCACTCGTCCGCGGGTTCATATCCCCCACCCGTACCGCCTTCACAAAGTTGGTTGATCCAAGCGTTGCCAGCGGGTGTCCGCCAATCAATACCACCATATCATCAAGTTTTGCCAAATGGCGTTTGAGCAATTCCTCATGCACCTGCCGCGATAGCTTAATTAACCGATCTGTATAGGGACCTTTAAGCGGTTTTACCCCCCAGAGCAGGTTCATACGGCGATAGGATGATTCCTGCGGCGTGATAGCCAAGATAGGCACCTTTGGGCGCAGCCGGGAAACCAGCCTCGCAGTGTTACCCGTCATCGTCAAGCCAACAATCGCTTTCACCGGCATCTCTTCAACCAACGTACAAGCTGCTGCGCTCATAGCCCTGGCAATATCGCGTTCTGGTGGGGCTACGATGTCAGGGGTATGCTCCTCTTTGATGACGCGCCATCCGCGTGCTTCTGTCGCTTCTGCAATGCTTGCCATCATACGTACAGCTTCAATGGGAAACTTGCCACTGGCAGTCTCGCCACTCAGCATCACCGCATCCGTGCCATCAATAATCGCATTGGCAACATCGCTGGCTTCAGCACGGGTTGGGCGGGGGTTGCGTATCATCGAGTCCAGCATCTGGGTTGCCGTGATGACGGGAATCCCACCCGTGTTGGCAGCTTGGATGAGCATTTTCTGTGCCGCGGGGACTTCCTGGGGGGGCATCTCTACCCCCAAGTCACCACGCGCTACCATAATACCGTCTGCTAGGCGGATAATCTCCGAAATATCCGCGAGGGCTTCTGGCTTTTCTATCTTGGCAATAACCGGTATATCTTTACCCGCGGCTGCAATCCGTTGTTTGATGTCGGTTATATCGCTGGCTTGCCGCACAAAAGACAACGCTACGTAATCTATATCTTGGGTTAGCCCAAACTCCAGGTCCTCAATATCCTTCAAGGTCAACGAGGGCGCACTTACCTTGACCCCCGGCAAATTGATACCCTGGTTCTCGCGCAAATCGCCACCAAAGACCACCTCAGTATGCACATCGGTACTTGTAGTGCTGACTACGCGCAGCTCTATCAGCCCATCAGACAGCATAATACAATCGCCCTGCTGCACATCACGCGGGAGGGCTTCATAGGTCGTACTGACCCGTGCTGCCGTCCCAACAATAGGTTCTATCGTGATGGTGAAGGATTTACCAGCAACAAGGGCTACGGGGTTTCCATCTTGAAGTTTGCCAGTACGTATCTTGGGGCCTTGTAGGTCTTGCAAGATAGCCAGCGGGACATCTGCTTGTTGGGCAGCTTCTCGCAAGGTCGCTATGGTTTGGGCATGGGACTCGTGGGTGCCGTGTGAAAAATTCAGCCGGGCTACATCCATACCGGCTGCCAACATTTGGGTAACAGTCTCTAGGCTACTGCTGGCAGGGCCTATGGTCGCTATGATCTTAGTCCTACGCATGGGGGTCCTTTCTGTACATAATTACCGGCTACGGATTTCCTCCCCTAATATTACCACAAAGAATATTATTTGCTTTGCGTAGGGGATAGGTTTTTCTTCCCGCTTCCCCCTGCCCTGACAAAGGGTATATTCGGTTGTAGAGACGTAGCATGCTACGTCTCTACAACCGGGCAGGGGGGAAAGGGGAATAATAATGGTGAGCTTTGCCTAGCTTGCCAACCTGCGCCCCATTGGGGGAGGTACTGGTTTGACCATGCGTTCCGGCTGATAGCCAAGTAGACGCATCATAGCAGCCTGGTCCTGTTGGGGAACAGACTGGAATAGATAATGCCCATCCTGGTCCTTAATAGCCACCTTTTGTGGCTCTGGGTTGAGGCAATGATGGACTCCCCCCAAACCAGAGAGCATCTTTTGATAAGCTCCCACACCAAAGACCCCTACAACCAACCCCTTCCCAGTGGCAGGCAACATCAATGGCTCAAACGGATGCTGTGGGTAAATATCATCCGAGTCGCAAGTACGCCGACCAGCAAGCCGAACGGGTTGTACAGGAGCATCCCAACCGTCTAGTGGCAGCACAATAAACTGCTGATTATCTACCAATGCCAAATCTGGCGCACTGACCATGATGCTTCCATTGACCAGATACCAAGTCGGGTCGTGCTTCTTTGCCCCAGGTTTCACCTTGCCTACTTCAAAGAGATACAAACTATGGTTTGCCACCGTATAGCGACCAAACTCGCCCATGAGGTGCGGGACAGGCACATCATAGGCTGCACACGTATCCCGTATTTGTTTCATCAGACGGGTAAGAAACCGTTTGTAGTCGAAGGAAAAATCCATTCGATAGCCAGACACCGGCATACCACCGCCAAAGTTGAAGTAGCGCAAGGTAGGAACAGTCTGGCGCAACCGACAGTAGGATTCGATAGAATCCTGGAGCATGGCGAGAAAGTGATCGCTATTTTCTATCTGGGTCCCGACCATTGCATGATAGAGCACCAATTGGTGATGGCTGCTGTCAAGCCGATCTGCCATCTGTGCTACCTCTGTTGGGGTAAGACCAAAGCGATCATTGCCTAGATGCGTCCCATCACGATTGCCGGCTGCCCGTTCACGCACTCCAAAGAGCATAGGCAAGGAAAATGGCATAAGCGCGTCTAGTTCATCAAGATCATCAACAATAGAAACCACCTGCGTACACCCATCTTGGCGCAGCCGCCGTATCCCATCAAGATAAACGGGTTCTTTTGAGCCATTACAACATACCAGACGGTCTGGTTTGAGCACACCTTGATGCCAAAGATGCCGAGCGACCTCAACATCAGCACTGGCAGATGTTTCATAGTGTGCGCCAGCGGCAAGGGCTGTCTGTACAACCTCAGCGGTAAAATTTGCCTTTGTTGCATAGGCATAAAGGAAGTCGCCCTCATACTGAGTTTTCTTGCGAGCCTTTTTTGCCCATGTTTGCATGCGCTCTATCTGTCGGGTAATCTGGGGATAGTACATTACTTCCAACGGGGTGCCATAACGATGCACCAATTGGTTGAGATTGATATGGTCATCCAAATAGAGATGCCCCTGTTTTCGGGAGATAAAATCCGTCAGTGGGCCTTCGCTTGCTCGGTCAAACCGTTCCTGAATATACCTGGCATATGTCTGCTGCTTCAATTGTACCAATAACCTCCTTTAAGGGTATTTCCATGAATATTCAAAATGCACAGCACGAGATCACGAATAACCTGTTGTTATTCGCATAAACATACTCGTCATTGATACAAGGTGGCTTAAAGGGGAAAAGGGGAAAGCACCGTAGATAGGGAAGGGGAAGCAGGATTCGGAACACAAAAAAACTCCCCGCAGCACTGGCGGAGAGATCCTATCTGCCTAGCATATGAGGCAGGATGGTTCTACTCAGTAGGCTACAGAGGACACAAAGCTGCCCAAACTCCTTCCGTTGTGCGGTTGCAGAGTACGGCGCATCATTTCGCCGCAAGCCACTTTGTCGTTACTGTCCATATAGCCTCGTAACTATGTCACCTAGAAAGATATGCTCAACCTACATAACCAAGTGGATACCTCTTATCCAAGGCAAAAAAAGGTTGTTGCCTACCCTTCGCTCTTACGAATACCCCTACGGGTGAAAGCTCTCATTGCCTCACCATGCTAGGTATCCCGGCGCTAGGAGACTGCGATTCCATATTTCGGGCATACTTATGCCCCAGGTGTGACTACTGCCAACCTTACCGGTTGGGTTTTTCGGGGTTGCCCCCCAAACTGAGTCAATGAGCTAATGCAAATACAGCTCTGCTACTTCCACCGTGTCAAATGGGTGGATTTTAGGGGCTATCTTTGCATAGTGTAGAGTATACACCAAATTTCCCTTTGTGTCAATTGAAATGGGGGGATGGCAGGGCTACGTCAAAGTCCGAGCAACCCCCCCCCATCCCCTAACCCCTTCCCCCTTCGGGCAGCCCCCTTTCCCTAACCCCTTCCCCCTTCGGGCAGCCCCCATCCCCTAGCCCCTTCCCCCACTACGCGGGAGAAGGGGAATCGGGCAGGTGCTCCTCCCCCTCGCCCTTTATGGGAGCGGGGGCAGAGGGGAGCGGGGGCAGAGGGGGAAAGGTGGGAGAGGGGGCAGGGGATGGGGGGATTCCGACTCCCTTCTCCCCTCGGTGGGGGAAGGGGCAGAGGGGAGAGGGGGCAAATGGCACATCTGCCAGAATGTGATAAGATGTATATAATGAGCAGAGCAACCAAACCATTGGCACGGGCATTAAAGTCATGAAGGGGAAAGGATATATGCAAAAGCACCGGATACCAACATACGTTTTGCTGCTTGCCTTTGTCGCCGCACTAGTCGTTCTCGCCACACCCACCAACGCCCAACAAGAACGTCCAACAACGGGGGTACAACCAACGGCAGGACCGGCAGGGACCTTGTTTGCCTTCTACGCCACCGGCTTTCAGGGGGAAGAACCGCTCGTCTATTGGTTTAACGCGCCTGATGGCTCTGTGCATGGCGACCCGGCAAACTACACGCTCTATAGCTACAAGGGACGAGCCGACTGGATATGGCGTGCGCCCGACCAAGCCACACCCGGTTTTTGGCAGGTGGTTATCCAGAGCAACCGTGATGATGGGATCAATACGCAGCGACTCATCACCTTTGAGATCACGAGTTCTGCCAAGACAGTTGTTGATGAACCAGTACCCGATACGGTTATCGTGCCGCCAGATGAGCACCCCGCTGGTGCTGCGGTGACTCCCGCCGAAGGCCCACCGGGGACGCGCTTTTCCTTCTTCGCCACTGATTTTGCCGCACACGAACAGGTCTCCTACTGGTTTAATGCTCCCAATGGGGTAATCTATGGCGACCCGTATAGCTACGTCACCCATTCCTTTGATGGACGTGCCGATTGGCGTTGGACTTCGCCCGGTGATGCCCAACTTGGGGTGTGGACTGCGGTAGCTCTGGGCAAGAAAACTGGTATCAGCCGGGTGATAGAGTTTCGCATCATTAGCCCGACAACTATGCCCCAACTGACAGACAATCCGCCTGATGTAGCCGTTGAGCCGCTCATTGGCGCACCGGGAGATCGGTTTGCCTTCTCTGCTGCTGGCTTTCTGCCACGCGAGATCGTCTATTTTTGGGCAACATCCCCCGATGGCACACAGTACAAGAAGAGCAAATACAAGCTGCGCCCCAATGCTGAAGGGGTTGTCTATTGGAATTGGAGGACTCCCGACCAATCCGCTCGTGGGATTTGGTCTATGTATGTAATGGGGGAGGAAAGCCAGATACAGAAACGTATCATCTTTGAAGTACGCTAGGGTACAGTACGCTCATGTTGGAACAGGAATCGAAACGCAAGGTAGCATTTTTTGAAACGATGGAGTTAAGTTATGAATAGCTTTAACGCACGATCTCGTTTACGAGTCAACGACAATGAGTATGAGATTTTCCGCCTAGATGCGCTAGAGAAGGCAGGGCATACGATAAGCCGCCTGCCCTACTCGTTGCGTATCCTGTTGGAAAACCTCCTCCGCACAGAGGACGGACAGACCATCACCGCTGATGATATTACCTACTTGGCAAATTGGAATCCAACGGCTCCGCCAGAGCGCGAGATAGCCTTTACCCCCGCCCGTGTGCTGCTGCAAGACTTCACCGGTGTACCTGCCGTGGTTGACCTTGCGGCTATGCGGGATGCCATGGCGGCTATGGGCGGTGATCCCTCGCGCATTAACCCACTCCAACCCGCCGAGTTGGTCATTGATCACTCAGTCCAGATTGACAGCTTTGGCACAGATGATGCCCTGCTCTACAATGCCCAAATTGAATTTCAGCGCAACCAAGAGCGGTACGCCTTTTTGCGGTGGGGGCAGGATGCCTTCAAGAACTTTAAGGTTGTGCCCCCCGACACGGGCATTGTGCATCAGGTCAACCTAGAGTACCTTGCCCGTGTCGTCTTCACGAACGACCATGCCATCCCACAAGCCTACCCTGACACGCTGGTTGGCACCGACTCGCATACCACGATGATCAATGGGCTAGGTATTCTTGGATGGGGCGTTGGCGGTATTGAGGCAGAGGCAGCTATGTTGGGACAGCCTATTTCCATGCTCATCCCCCACGTCATCGGCTTTCGCCTGACGGGAGAACTGCCCGAAGGTGCCACCGCGACAGACTTGGTTTTGACCGTCACGCAAATATTGCGCCAAAAGGGGGTCGTTGGCAAGTTTGTTGAGTTCTACGGTCCAGGGCTTATCAACCTGCCACTGGCAGACCGCGCTACCATCGCAAATATGGCACCAGAATATGGCGCGACCTGTGGTATCTTCCCAATAGATGCCGAGACTATCCGCTTTATGACCTTTAGTGGGCGTTCACCAGAACAGGTTGCGCTAGTGGAAAGCTACCTCAAGGAGCAGGGACTCTTCCACACCCCCGACTCGCCTGAGCCGACCTATACCGATACCCTGAGCCTAGACCTGGGGACAATTCAGCCTAGTGTTGCCGGTCCGCGCCGCCCACAGGATAGGCTGACGCTGGCGGATATATCCCCCACGTTCAAGCAAACAGTAGCAGATGCTACGCAGCAAGACAGCAATCCGGTACAGCAGGAGATCGCCGATTTTGCTGCCCATCCCTCCGCCACGCCATGCACATTGAACAATGAGCAGCATACCCTGCACCACGGCTCCGTGGTGATCGCCTCTATCACCAGTTGTACCAACACGTCGAATCCATCGGTTATGCTGGCGGCAGGGCTTGTGGCGAAGAAAGCCGCCGAGCGCGGTCTCTTTACCAAGCCGTGGGTCAAAACCTCGCTTGCCCCAGGCTCCAAAGTCGTGACTGAGTATCTCACCCACGCAGGTCTCATCCCCTACCTGAACCAACAACGGTTTAACATTGTGGGGTATGGTTGTACGACCTGTATTGGCAATAGCGGACCGCTCATTCCCGAAGTGTCGCAGGCAATTAGCGAAGGCAACCTACTGGTTTGTTCGGTGCTATCTGGCAACCGCAACTTTGAGGGGCGGGTGCATGCGGAGGTTCGCGCCAACTACCTGATGTCGCCACCGCTCGTTGTTGCGTATGCGCTGGCAGGACGTATAGACCTTGACTTGAACAGTGATCCCATTGGCACTGATGCCAGCGGTACGCCCGTCTACCTGCGTGATATATGGCCCTCGCGGCACGAGATACAGCAGCTTGTAGAGGGTTCGGTGCAGTCGGAGATGTTCAAGCAGATCTATGCCGAGGTCTACAAGGGGGATACGCACTGGAATAGCCTCGATGTGCCAAAGGGCAACCTCTTTGCTTGGGATGAGCAATCTACCTACGTTCGCAAAGCCCCCTACTTTGACAATATGCCGAAGGATGCCCCAGAGCGGGTGGAAGAAATCACTGGCGCACGGGTGCTGTTGATGCTGGCGGATAGTGTAACAACAGACCACATTTCGCCTGCGGGCAGTATCAAAGCGACCTCCCCCGCCGGGAAATACCTTATTGCCAATGGGGTAGAGCCACACGATTTCAACTCCTATGGCTCGCGCCGTGGCAATCACGAGGTGATGGTCCGGGGGACATTTGCCAATGTACGCCTCCGTAACCAAATAGCCCCCGGCACGGAAGGCGAGTTTACCACCTACCTACCAACGGGTGAGGTAATGCCCATCTACATGGCGGCTATGAAGTACTATACCGACAAAACCCCGCTCATTGTGCTGGCAGGCAAGGAGTACGGGTCTGGCTCTAGCCGTGACTGGGCAGCAAAGGGACCCGCATTGCTAGGTATCCGGGCGGTCATCGCCGAAAGCTATGAGCGCATCCATAGGTCAAATCTGATTGGTATGGGGATACTGCCGTTGCAATTCCAGGATGGCGAAAATGTCGCTTCGCTTGGCTTGACGGGGCATGAGACGTTCAACATTCAAGGGCTTACTGAGGGTCTCGCCAGTGGCTTTGCCAACGGACGCACGGTTACAGTGGCGGCGCAGGGCAAGGATGGCGAGATGCGGACGTTTGATGCTGTCGTGCGGATAGACACGCCAAAGGAGCGCGAGTATTACCGCCACGGGGGTATTTTGCAGTATGTGCTGCGCCAACTGCTGAATAGCTAGACGTACCCTACGTTGTTGGAGAGATGTTGCATGCAACGTCTCTCCCCACCCATCCCCTGTAGAACCGTTGCATGCAACAGATCTTTTCCTCCACGCATCGGATAATACCATGTAGACTTAGCCCAGTTGACCTACCCCTGAAAACCCCTGAAGGGCAGGTATCCCTTCAACGCTTGTTGCCTCAGTTACAGACCGCTCAATAGCGCGTGCCAGCACATCTGCTGCAATGCTGCCAAGAATAGCCATATGGATCGCAGGTCTCTCACCAGTAGCGAGGGCAAACACCGTATCCCCGTCAAATGGCGTATGGATGGGGCGAATGGTGCGAGCAAGCGCATCCTGGGCCATCTGGGCCATCCGGGTAACTTCTGCTTTTGTGAGCTGTGCGTCCGTAGCGACAACGGCGAGTGTGGTGTTGCCAGCATAGCTAGAGCTCGTTCGCCGTTGGTTGAGCAACCGATGAACTTTCTTGTCACGCAACAGTTTGGTTGCGTCAGCAAACCCGCCACGCTCCAGGTCACGTACGCCGGCGAGGATACCGCCATGCTCCTGCCACACATCCCCAAACGCATTACACACAGCCAACGCCCCAATGGTCGTACCATCGGCTAGAGTCTCGCTCCATGTGCCAATACCGCTTTTCATGGCATTTTTGGAGCCAAGCACCTTGCCCACAGTAGCCCCCATCCCCACGCCAATACACCCCTCAGCTGTTGTGGTAGTTGCCTGCTGACAAGCAGCATAGCCCATAGCCGCAGAGGGCCACGTATCGCCGCGCCCAATGAAGAGGTCGAGGATAACCGCAGCTGGGACAAGCGGTACCCGTGCAACTTGAATGTTGTAGCCTATCTTTTGCTCATACAACCAATTGACTACGCCGATAGTCGCTTCTTGCCCAAAAGCACTCCCCCCACAAAGCGCAATTGCATGCACTTCGTTGGTGGAAGCGGTAGGATCAAGCAGGTCAGTTTCACGGGTGCTTGGCCCACCGCCGCGCACATCTACCCCACAAACAGTATTGGGGGGCGGCAGCACAACGGTACAACCGGTAATAGCCGTTTCATCTTGTGCATGACCAATGCGGATACCAGGAACATCAGTTATGGAGTTCATAGATGCTTGCCTTTAGGTACAGACTCCCCCCCACTTGAGCGGAGGGAGGAAGTGCCACGCTTCAGTGGCTTTAGCCCACTGCCAAAGCCCTACTCGTGCCCATCTGCCCGATGCAGCATGGGGTTGGTTTTTTGGTCTTAACGGGAGCAACCAGCATCCCCCGCGCCTTACGGCGGTACGGTGTGCCTCGACAAGGATGTGCCTATCGTGCCGCTTGGTTTTGGGTATTGGGTAGATTAGGCAAAGGTATTGCCGAGGTTTCGCATTGTGCGCTATGATACCATTGGATGGGGGAGCATGCAAAAGCGGGGTGGCACGTAAGGTCGTGGTAGTGGTACAATCTAAAGGGAAAGGTAAGGTAGAAAAGAGGAACACACCCATTATGGCAGGAAACGAACTCACCCTAACGACCCCAACCGCCAGTTACTCGGTGGTCGTAGGTCCAGGGGTACGACAAACACTCCCAGACCAACTGGCATCGCTCAAGGTTCACGGCACACTATGGTTAGTCAGTGATAGTGAGGTCTTCCCCCACTACGGAGCCGAGCTAGAAACGCTCCTCATCCATGCTGGCTATGTGGTAAAAACCCACATCATCCCATCAGGCGAGGCAAGCAAGAGCCAGGAACACCTCTGGCAACTCTACACCTGGATGATAAGCGATGGGGTAGAACGGCGCGATTGTGTCCTAGCTCTAGGCGGTGGGGTGGTAGGCGATTTAGCCGGCTTTACCGCTGCGACCATTCTGCGCGGTATCAGCGTTGTACAACTTCCCACAACGCTGCTTGCTATGATAGATGCCTCTATTGGGGGAAAAACCGGCATCAATCATCTGCTTGGCAAAAACCTTGTGGGGGCTTTTCATCACCCCCTGCTCGTGTTGGCAGATACCCATACCCTCTCCACTCTGCCCCCACGCGAATTGCAGTCTGGTTGGGCTGAAGGTATCAAGCATGGGGTTATTCAAGATGCCTCACTGGTTGAACTGCTAGAAACTCACGCTGCCGAATTAACCAACCAACAGCACATCCAACATCCAGACTCCAGCGTACATACACTGTTGGGCAATATCCTGCGACAAGCCGCTGCAGTAAAGGTAGCTGTCGTGAGTGGGGATGAGCGCGAAAAGGGGCAACGAATTTTCCTCAACTATGGGCATACGCTAGGGCATGCCCTAGAAACTGCGCTAGACTATAGAATGCTCCTGCACGGTGAAGCGGTAGCTATCGGTATGCACCATGCGGCAAAGATCGCCGCAACGCTAGAGATGTTTGCATGGGAAGATGTAGCACGACAACAGCGATTGCTGGAAGCCTACCATCTCCCAACAGATTTTCCTGAAGGGGTAGATCGTGACTATGTGTATGACCTCACAATGCACGACAAGAAGGTGAAGGCAAAACGGGTGCAATGGGTTTTGCCCACGAGCATAGGCAGCGTGACTACCCGTAACGATGTACCAGAGTCGGTAGTGCGTGCGGTTATAGGCTTGTGATTTGGTGATTTGGTGATTTGGTAAAAAGAACCAGGGGGGATAATGATCTATCGATCACGCGATCCACGATTTCAACGGCTCAATAAGGTACTCCATCGCGTTATTCTGCTGCGCGAGACGGGACCAAAGAGCACAGCATGGCAGCATGCACGGGTACAGACCCTTTGGCGGTTGCATACATTGATGGACTCCTGCCAAGCGGAATCGCAACAGGAGTTGTCACATTCCCCCGATGAATCGGGGGAATATACGGGAGCATAGCCTATGAAAAGCAAGCAAATAGCTTCGCTAGTGTGGCGGTTTATGCGCCCCATCATCGGGTGGTGCTGTATTCTGCTAGGGGTGCTTGGTCTGCTATTGCCAGTGCTCCAGGGAGGAATATTCCTCGCACTAGGGGTGTTGTTGGTAGGGCGGCGCAACCGTCTTATCCGTTGGGTAGCGGTGCATATCAAGCTGCTGCTACGACAATGGGCATCACACACACAACCGCTTGTCCGCATCGTAGGAAAAGTAATGCTTGCTGGACAGCAGCAGATGTCCCGTCAGCGGCGCAGGTTGATGTGGTGGTATATGGAGCGCAAGAAGGCAGGAAACCCCACCACAGCATAACACGATAGCCAAGGCGACTACTCCCCCCCCTGCCCTGCTCCCATGCTAGGGCGAGGGGGAGCGGGCATACAACGTTCGTTGCTCGTTGCCCAAAAACAAAAGCCCTCCCCAACCGGGAGGGCAACCGAGCATCCTAACCAAATCAACCACGCATATCTTATCCAAAACGCCCGCTAATATATTCCTCAGTACGGGAATCCTGGGGATTGGAGAAAATCTGCTCCGTGGTGCCATGCTCGACCAGTATGCCCGCCCGGTCATCATCCATCAGGAAAAAAGCTGTATTGTCAGAAGCCCGTGAAGCCTGCTGCATATTGTGCGTCACAATAACAATTGAGTATTGCCGGCGCAACTCAAACATCAACTCCTCGATCTTCAAGGTTGAAATCGGGTCAAGAGCAGAACACGGCTCATCCATGAGGATAACCTCTGGCTGTACCGCAATAGCCCGCGCAATACACAACCGTTGTTGCTGCCCACCAGAAAGCGATAACCCACTCTCACGTAGTTTGTCTTTCACCTCATCCCAAAGCGATGCCGCCCGCAGCGACTTCTCAATCAAATCGTCCATCTCCTGCTTAGACCCACGCCAGCCATTGATACGAGGACCAAAAGCGATATTCTCATAGATAGATTTGGGAAACGGGTTGGGTTTTTGAAAGACCATCCCAATACGGCGGCGAACTTCCACTGGGTCTACGTCTGTTCCATACAGATTCTTTTTGCGAAAGAGCACTTCCCCCTCAACTCGTGCGCCTTCAACCAAATCATTCATCCGATTGAACGAACGCAACACCGTACTCTTTCCACACCCCGAAGGGCCAATCAATGCCGTAATCTTCTGTCGTTCCACATCAAGATTGACACCCTTAACGGCACGAAATGATTTATAGAAGATGCTCATATCACGCGCTTGAAGAACGTAATTGCCATTTTGTGAACCATTTGTTGTTGTTGCAACCATATGTTAAATACCACCTTTACGAAAGCGATTACGTAGCAGAATAGCCACAGAGTTTAAGGACAAAAGCAGGATCAGCAGAATGATGATTGCTGCTGCGGCAATATTCCGAAACTCATCTTGAGGGCGAGAAGTCCAGTTATAAATGATAATTGGGAGTGCGGTAAACTTAGAAAACGGACCGTCAGGGTCAGTGGCAATGAAGGTTGAAGCCCCCACCACAATCAGCGGTGCCGTCTCACCGATACCCCGCGACATAGCCAAAATGGTACCGGTTAAGATACCTGGCATAGCTACCGGCAACACATGGTTCCAGATCGTTTGCCACTTGGTTGCTCCAAGCCCATAACTCGCCTGCCGCAGAGAACTGGGTACAGCCCGGATAGCCTCCTGCCCATTGATGATAATAATGGGCAAAATGAGCAATGCCATCGTCAAGCTGGCTGAAAGAATTGTTCGCCCATTGGAGCCTGTCACCCCAAACATAGACCCGCTCGTGAACATCTCCAACGCCCGTACGAAAATAGCCAACCCAAGCATACCGTAAATAATAGACGGTACCCCTGCTAGGTTATTAATATTCGTCTGAATCAGACGGTTCAGCCAATTGTCCGTTGCGTATTCTTCCAAATAGATAGCTGCCCCTACGCCAATAGGAAAGGCAATAATCATCGTGATGACAATCATCCATAGCGACCCAAGCAGCGCGGTGCGAACGCCTGCTATAATGGGTTTGCTGGACATCGGTGTAGTAAGAAACTCTGGACCCACCCAAGAGCGAAACAGTAACCGAGCATCGGGGTGTTTTTCCGCAACTGTTGCCTCAATATCCGCCTTGTGAAAGATCGAATCGTACAATGTCCACGTCATTGCTACATTTTCGTTCAATACCCGCTCACGCAAAAGCTGGATCAACTCGTCATTACTATGCTCTTCAAGGGGTTTTTCTTTGCTCAGTTGCTTAAAAGCTCCAGAGCGCATATTGTCCTCAAGTATCGTTATGATTTCTGGTTGCGAAAGCTCATTAATCGGCTTATCGGTTACTTCCGATGGGGCTATTTTATAGGTTACTGCAGCATACCCAAACGATTTATCTATAATCGTAAAGAGCAATACCAACAGGGCGATAATGGCAATCAACATAGAGGAGATAAACAGCGTCTTCCATATTCCCCCTACTGTGCGCCGACTAGCAATATTACGCTGGAGATTATCACCTTCTGGGAGTGTTCCCACAGAAGGCTCTGAAGTATTTTGCTGGTTTGGATTCATTCGTATACCTCACGGAAATGGCGCACAATACGGGTACTGATGATATTGAGCGTCAACGTCATAACAAATAAAGTAAGACCGATAGCAAAGATGCTATTGTAGTCAATAGAATTGTAGCTCAAGTCCCCACCACTGATACGGGCTATATGCCCGGTCATCGTTTCCGCTGATTCAAAGGGATTAAACGTAAAGTTTGGTCCCGCACCGGCTGCAATAGCGACAATCATGGTTTCCCCGATGGCACGGGAGATACCCACAATAAACGCGGCAATAATGCCTGACAATGCCGATGGTACCACCACTTTGATAGCGGTCTCCAATTTTGTAGCCCCTAAGCCATACGCCCCTTGGCGAAGCGACATAGGTACGGCACTCAGCGCATCCTCACTCATAGAGCTAATAATGGGCAGAATCATTATCCCCATCACAATACCGGCTGATGCCATATTGTAGATATTGACTGTCCCTTGCCCAAAAATTGAGCGTAGCACAGGGGTCATAAACGAAATAGCAAAGTACCCATACACTACGGTTGGAATACCTGCTAACACTTCAAGTATTGGCTTCAGGATACTACGAACACGAACAGAAGCATACTCACTCAAATAAATAGCCGCACTCAAACCAAGCGGTATAGCGACCACCATAGCAATGGTGCTGGTCATAAGCGTTGAACTGAGCAGGGGCCAAATACCAAAGTTCTGAATGTGTGGTTGCCATTCGGTTGAGGTAAAGAACTCTACCAGTGATACCTCATCATTCATAAAAAAGAGGAGGGACTCCTCAGCCAACACAAACACAATACCTAGTGTCGTGAAAATGGAAATAGCCCCACTGAAAAACAGCAGTGCTTGAATAACCTTTTCCCCCATGCGGGAGGTTTTCTGGCGAAGATCTATCGTTTCGGTTGCCTCTTCGCTTCTGATGGGAGCTGTACTTTCGATACTCATTTCATCTGACATAGCTTTACTTACCTTTGAGCTATTGTACATCCTCTGCCACTTTGTTTCAACAAACTGACAAAGTTACATGTCCCTATTTCTTATAAGCCATTACTCAAGCGTTGTGCAATTGGTCATTCTGACTAGATTGGTTTTGGTGTGGTTTGGTAGTACACCAAACCACACCATATGCGATACTGTCCTACGTACTTGCTACTGTTCCATAGCCTCAAGCCACATGCTTCGCGCTTCGTTCAACGCGGTTGCGCTGGCAGGGAAGTACCCTACGTCAATGATTTCATCGTTGACGTTTGTCAAGTAATAGTTGATGAAAGCTGCAACATGCGCTTTTTCCTGCATCACATTGGCGGCTGAGTAGATGAACAGTGGGCGGCTCAACGGATAGGAGTTATCCTCTGCCGTCTCTGCTGTTGGCGCGATGCCATCAATGGACAGGGCAATGAGGTCATCTTGGTTTTCCTGGTAGTAGGCATAGCCAAAGAACCCAATGGCGTAGGGGCTACCCATAATGCCCTTTACCAGCACGTTGTCATCTTCACTCAATTGCGGGTTTGCTGCCAACAATGGTTCGGCATCTTCATCGAATACCTCTTCTACAAAGTAGTCAAAGGTACCGCTGTCTGTCCCCGGAGCAAAAATCTGGATTTCCTCCTCGGGCCAATCGGGGTTGACATCTGCCCACGTTTCGGCTTCCGAGAAGACCATTGCGAGTTCTTCCATCGTGAGGTTTTCCACAAAGTCGTTATCGGCACTGACCGTCACGGCGAGCGCGTCCGTCCCCACGCGGAAGGCGATAGGGGTGCGTCCATTTTCTTCACACGAGGCAATTTCTGAATCCTTGATAGGACGGCTGGCGTTGGAGATGTCCGTTTCTGCTGTCACGCAGAATCGCTCAAACCCTGCGCCGCTGCCGATGCTGTCAATGGTAATCTGACCCGCATAGCCATCCTCGCCAAAAATCTCCGCCATACGCTCGGTGAGGGGGTAGACGGTAGAACTCCCCGCCACGATGATGTCGCCACTTACTTCGCCTGCAATCACTTCTGGCAGCAGCACCTCTTCGGTGGCTGCTTCCTCATCCATTGGCTCTTCGGTAGTAGCATCCTCTTCGGTAGCATCCTCTTCAGGAGTAGCATCCTCAGTGGCTTCTACCTCTGCATCCATAGCCTCAAGCCACATGCTCCGCGCTTCGTTCAATGCTGCTGCGCTGGCAGGGAAGTACCCTACGTCAATGATTTCATCGTTGACGTTTGTCAAG
>CAYPHM010000062.1:16197-25788 GCA_964410555.1 uncultured Chloroflexaceae bacterium
GATGTCGCCACTTACTTCGCCTGCAATCACTTCTGGCAGCAGCACCTCTTCGGTGTCGGCTTCCTCATCCATAGCGGTATCATCCGTAGCGGTGTCATCCGTGGCGGTGTCATCCGTAGCGGTATCATCCGTAGCGGTATCATCCGTAGCGGTATCATCCGTAGTAGTGTCTGCTTCCTCAGCCGTAGGTTCTTCCGCTTCCATGGCTTCGGTTGGGGCTTCTGTAGCAGCCTGTGGTTGTTGCTGCTGTGCTGGTGTACATGCAGCCAGAATTGGCAATGCTAGGACAACCAACATAAATAGCGTTACGTAACTTCGCATCCTTGATAGCATCTGTTACTTCTCCTCCTTAAAAATTTCTTGATAGACTCTTTGCAATGTTTTTGCAATGCTTGCCGTTTTCCTCGAACCATATGTTAGGCAAATGTTCATACCCACTTATTCCAGACTTGGTAGGCTTACGTGATCTGAACAAAAACCTCCTCTCTACAAAGGACACCGTATTCCTCCCTCTTTTTGAGGACACCTGGAACCCTCCACAAGATGGGCTTCAAAACGGGACTATCATAGTCGAGAATTGTTAAATTACCCGGAAGTATTTGTTAAGAACATGTTAAGCGACTACTATTCTCGTGTGATATTGAATATTATGTTTAGAATTTATATCACCCTATGGTTCAAACAGATCAATAATACTGGTTGTCTATTAAGAGAGAAGGCAGATATGGTTAAGAAAAAATGAAGAAGAGGAACGGGGGTAGTTTGCAGGCGTGTAAGGAATGAAGCATGATTGTGGTTTCCCCTCTCCACAGGATATAGGGTGAGGAGAGGGGAGTAGGAAACTTATGATGCTCTGTTAGAATTTAGATAGGCAACACCCGTGGCAGCTTCTTGACCACTGGCTTTTCTTCGTCCTGCCGCTCGGACGTATCCGAAGATGGCGGCACTTCTGGCGGTTCTGGTGGGGGGACATCCTCATCCCCTCGTATAGCAGCATAGATCCCCTTGCTATCCAGCGTTTCGTGCTTGAGGAGTGCCTGTGCCAACCGCTCCAAACTTTGCCGATTCTCTTGGAGCAACTTCACGGTAGTTTCCATGCGCTTTTCCAACAGGGAGCGCACCGTCTCATCTACCAGTGCAGCGGTTGCTTCGCTGTGGTCGCGGGCTCCAGTCATCTCACGCCCTAGGAAGGGGTTTTCGTTGCTGCCATCGCTGGCAAAGAGCAAGCCAAGCTCATCGCTCATGCCCCACCTGCCCACCATACGGCGAGCGATCTGCGTGGCGCGTTGCAGGTCATTCTCTGCGCCTGTCGTCACCTCGCCAATGGCGACCTGCTCAGCTGCACGTCCGCCTAGCAGACTAGATAGTTGGGTCATGAGGTATTTTCGTGAATAGTTGTAGCGATCTCCATCTGGGAGATACTCCGTCACACCTAGCGAACGCCCACGCGGGATAATCGTCACACGATTTACTGGGTCGCTTTCTGGCATCATAATGGAGACCAATGCATGCCCCGCTTCGTGATAGGCTATCACCTTGCGGTCTTGCTCTGTCATCAACAGGGGGCGTTCTGTCCCTAGCAAAATCTTCTCTAGGGCTTCACGAAAATGTTTCATAGCAATGAGCTTGTCATTGCCACGCGCAGCGTGTAGGGCAGCTTCATTCACAAGATTGGCAAGATTTGCCCCGGCAAAACCGGGCGTTTGCCGGGCTAACACAGACGAGTCAACTTCAGATAATACGGGCTTGCCCCGCAGGTGAGTGTTGAGAATAGCCTCACGCCCACGCACATCTGGCAACCCAACTGTCACTTGGCGATCAAACCGTCCGGGACGCAACAGTGCCGGGTCAAGCACATCGGGGCGGTTGGTGGCGGCTATGACAATCACGTTTGTGCTCTCTTCAAACCCATCAAGTTGCACAAGTATCTGGTTGAGGGTCTGTTCCCGTTCATCATGTCCCCCACCAAAGCCGGCACCGCGTTGTCGCCCAACGGCATCAAGTTCATCAATGAAGATGATCGACGGGGCATTACGCTGCGCTTGGTCAAAGAGATCGCGCACCCGACTTGCCCCTACCCCAACAAACATCTCGACAAACTCACTGGCACTGGTGCTAAAGAACTGCACCCCCGCCTCACCTGCAATGGCACGGGCAAGGAGCGTCTTCCCCGTACCTGGCGAGCCAACGAGCAACACTCCACGCGGAATTTTTGCGCCTAGTTGCTTGTAGCGTTCTGGGTGCTTGAGAAAGTCTACCACTTCAACAAGCTCACGCTTGGCTTCTTCTGCCCCTGCAACATCGCTAAATTTGACGGTAGGCTTGTCTATAGAATGTTGCTTGGCACGAGACTGCCCAAACGAAAAAATACCACTTTGTTTGCCAGCCTGTTGGCGCATAAAGTAGATGACTGCCGCAATGATCAACAGCACGGGACCAAAGGAGAAAAGGAGGTTGAGCAACAAGGATTGTTGCTGCTCTACCGGGGTCACTTGCACGCCATGCTCTTCAAGCAGCGGCAAAAGACGATCATCGCCAATGGATGGAAGCGTTGTGGTAAATTCATCTGCGGTGGTGGTGGTTTCTTTTGCCTTGAGCGGGAACCAATCCGGTGGTTCTTTGGCATCGGGGTTTTCTACCGGCTCTGTAAATTCTCCGGTAATCTTTTGCCCTTCCATCGTGAGACGAGCCACATTGCCTTCCCGCACATAGGAGAGGAAGTCGCTGTAAGGAATAGTCATGGAAGAGCTGCCAAGTTGAAGTGTGAAGAGTTGCACGACAAAAATGGTGAGTAAAAAGATAATAAAAAAGTGTCCACTCATTACCCACCGAGAGGACTTTTTGTTTGGTTCTTGTTCTGGTTCCTGGTTTTTGTTGTTTTGGAACATTGCTTATCCCTTCTAAATCTATACGTTATGTGCTATCGTGTATGACGACCCACCCGCATCTGAGTCAAGTATACGTGGGGGGATATGCTTCATAAGACGATAGCAGCAGGTATCTGGTTTCACCTTTGTTCCTCTCATTATAACGGAAAATCCAAAGTTTAGACAGTGTTTATTGTTAATATTTCGTAAGATTACCCCCCATTGCCCGGTTGTCTCCCGCTGCCCCCTGCCCCCGCTCCCATAAAAGGGCGAGGGGGAACACCTGCACGGTTCCCCTGCTCCCCTCGGTGGGGGAAGGGGCTAGGGGGAGCGGGTAATTGCTGGTATGATTGTGCAACTATACCATTCTTTAGTCCAGGCGAAAGACCGCAGCTATACGCCCAAATTGCAGTTTTGTCCCATCAACGATAGGGTTTGGCGTGTTTGGCTCAATGCGCTCACCATCAACTCGTGTATGGTTAGTGCTGTCTAGGTCTGTCACACTCCAGTTATTACCGCTTCTGTTGATACGGGCATGTTGACGGCTTACCCCGCCTGCCTCGCCCCCATAGGAGGTCAGGTCTACCTCTGGGAAAATCTGACTCACCGGGTCTTCTCGCCCAACGATAAACTCCGTTCGATCTGTTGGCAGGGGAAATGCATGTTTGCCATCGAATAACTCCAACCGAGGCCCCGCACTGTGTTTGGGCTTGCCAGAATCGAATTCAACCGGCTTGCCTTCGCGCAGTGCGGTAATCTCTGCCTCAACCATTGCCAGGGCTTGGCGGGCTTCTTTCAACCCCTCCTCCAAAAATGATGGGACGGAGCCGGTGGGATAGTTGGCACGCATCTGCTCAAATTGGGCAATGGTACCACGATGGACATCTACCAATTGCTCTAGGCGAGCCAATTCTACCGGTGCTGGACTCGCCATAGTTGCCAAACGTTGCTCGGCTTCCTCTAGGGCTTGGCGAGCTTCTGCAAGTCCCTGGTTGAGGTACGTTGGGACGCTGCCAGCAGGGTAGGCTTGGATCATCTGCTCCATCTGTTGGATAGTCGCCTTGTGCCGGGCTATTTCCTCTTCAATGCTTTCTTTGCGTTGTGGTTCTGGCTCAGGATCAATCGGTATATCTACCGTCATATTGGGTTTCGGTATATCATCATCCTGTGTGTCGTCAGTAATTGTTGCGGGTGAGGGTGGCGACACGGCAGGTTGTTCCGGTTGTGGTTGCAAAACCGTCTCTTCTGTTGCAGGCGGGGGACTGGCTACCTTTTCCTCTTCGGGTTGGGAAGCTAAGACCGTCTTGTCCTCCGCTGGTGGGGGAGAAGCCAAGACCGTCTTATCCTCCGCCGGTGGGGAAGCAGTTGGTGGTTGCACCGTTTCTTCCGCGGGGGATGGTGCTCCATCTGGTGGGGGTATTTGATCCCCGCCCCCATACAACACGGTTTTTTCATCTGGTTGTGGGGTTTGGTCAGCCAGCACCGTTTCTTCATCTGGCTGTACCCCATGAGGAGCCATCTCGGTAGGGGCATTAGAATCGGCTATCGCTTGGGATTCTGTTCGTAGGTCCTGCCCACAATTATCACAAAATGCCTGACCAGGCAGGGCTGGTGCTCCACAACCGGGGCAGGTCACAGGTTGCACGGCTGCTGGCTGTTCTCCGGTTTCTGCTGCGCCTGCGGCAGCATTGGAACTCGCATGGTCCAGGCGTGCGCCACACTGATCACAAAACCGATTGGAAGGATCATTCTGTGCTCCGCAAATATGGCAAACAATCATAAGTTCTACCCTCCTTAAACATTTCTAGCCAAAGATCGCGGCACAAGCCCACCTAGCGAGCGGGAAATGGTTCCTAACGTCTTGTGCCAACATACCCTGGGTCTTATTCCTCAAGTTTCTGGGTCAATCGTCGGGTTGCATAGCGCAAATGTTTTTGATCTTCTGCGCTTACTCCCGTTCCCTCTTCCAGTTGATCGGCATGATGTTGGGCGGCTTCTGCCAACTCCATTTCGCCAAGATCGAGCAATCGGGTCGCTGCAGCACGCAATTTCTGTGTTGCCGACCCGACATTTCCTACATCTGCTTCTTCCAATGCGCGTGTTTGCAATTTGAATGCGGTAACACGCTCCACCAAATTCATCACATGGGGGGTATAGGCTGCGTCTGCTTCATTTGCGACAAAATCGAGCAGCAAATCCTCCTTATTCAACACCTGCTGTTGCTTGCCTACCGGAGTCCCATGCAATTCAGCTTGGGCAACCCGAAAGGAACCAACAGCACGCGAGGGTATCATCAATTCAAAAATGACGCTTGCCCCGCTGCCATAGGAAAGGTCGCCCATTTTGACAAGCAATTGGGTCTCATCTTCCTGCTGCAGTCCAAGATGGGCAATAGAGGGAGCAGCCCGGTAGACTGCTCGTGGGGTAACATCCCGCACGATACGCAACAACAGACGAGTATCACGAATAGCCGTTCCCTGGACCTGCTGCATAGTCCGTTGAAAGAATGTGTCTATTTGGGTGGGGTCTGCGATGTAATCAGAAGCTCCGTTGGTCATCGTTGCTAGATCATCGAGGAGCTTTTCGTTCCACTCTGCCCCAAGCCCTAGTGCCGTAATCCGCACCCCTTTGTGTCCCATGCTCTCTGCTAGGGAGCGACAAGTATCTTCATCTCCCCATGTCTGCCCATCGGTAAGGAGCAGCATATGGGAGAGCCGTTCATCGGTCATATGGCGCAGCAGTTCATCCTTGCCAGCTTCCATCCCTAGCGACATAGCCGTTCCGCCACACTCTTCTATAGTATCTACCTTTGCCAAGAGGTCTTCTTTGTTGGTAGCATAGACGGCAGGCAATAGGGTTTGTACCGTATCATCAAAGATGATGATAGAAACAATATCCTGGGGGGTAAACTGCTCAATGACCCGTCGGGTCGCCTTCTTCATATTGGCGAGCTTCTCCCCCTTCATAGAGCCAGAACGATCAAGAACCAAGCAGAAGTTGAGCGGGACCGGGACAGCGGGAGTCCCGATGGGTTGGGCTTCAATGAGCAGGTAGTTTAACTGGGGGGAAGTATGCACCGGCATAGGGGTACGCCCCCATGCCCAAGTTACGGTAACAGTATCCGTCATAAGCGTTTGCTCCTTCTCAACAACAGACGACACATGATAGCACTCCCAGAGGACAGAACCTATCCCTGGGAGTTGTTAGGCAATTGGTTCATCTTCAATAAAGTGGACGAGGATAGAACAAATATTATCCTCTCCCCCGGCACGATTTGCCGCTTTGATGAGTTCCTGGCAGACGGCTTCAGGTTCCCCATCTTCCTCTTCAATAGTTGCTAGGATACGCTCCATTTCTGGGTCGTGGGTCATTTCCCATTGCCCATCCGAACAGAGGAGCAGCACATCACCGGGCTGTAATCGTTCGGTATAGATGTCCACTTCAATATTGCTCCGATCACCCAGTGAGCGAAGGACGGCATTGCGTTGGGGGTGGGTGTAGATGTCTTTTTCCTGAATTTGCCCAAGCTCAACAAGACGCATCACCAGGGAATGATCTTTGGTAATGCGGCGCAGCTTTCCATCACGATAGAGATAACCACGACTATCACCAATGTTGGCTATGGTGGCGCGGTCTCCCACCACAAGAGCCATCGTCATTGTGGTACCCATATCATTACTACGGGCAAGGGCTTCTTGGCGAACGGTCTCATTAGCCTGTAAGACGGCTTGTCGTACGACATCGCGCACTTGGGCTTGGTCATAGCGGGAATCGGGATTCAGCGAAAAGGCGAGGTATTCATCCATAACCACCTCAGCAGCACGGCGTATCGCTAACCCACTTGCCACCTCACCCCCGGCATGCCCCCCCATACCATCAGCGACAATGTATAACCCCCATGTACGATCCACTGAAGTATTATTCATACAGAGTTTGAGGTAGAGCAAGCTATCTTCGTTGTGATCCCGCAGCAAACCAATGTCTGTGCCTGCTCCGATACCCTGTCGTAGCGACAAAACGCTGGTATGCTCCATCAATACCGTATCAAACCGTTGTACAAGGTCGGTTGCATTGGTTATTTCACCCGTGCGTATTTCCCGAAGAATCATCGCCAGTGGGGGGGCTTGCTCATCATACAGCGGGGCAGTGCTGGTATTCATCCCATCATCGAGCCGCTGCGTCATTCGGGGGGTACTCGTCAGGGCTTCAAGCAACCCGGCGAGGGCTTGCAAGTCTGAGCAAATGACATCATCCTGTTCGCCTTCTTTCATCCGTTCAAGCCGAATCAGATTGAGAAACTGCGGTTGGTCGGCGGAGGTCAAGCCAAGATCATTAGGGGCGATGGCTCCCAATTCCAAATTGTGGTGGTGCAGAACAATGAGCAACCGAGCAAGGGCTAACCCCACCCGCAGCGCAACGATTTCGCCGAGGGGGACCCGAGCTGGTAGGGCATCATTCTGTTTCAAGAGGACCAGCAGTCGTCCATCATCTTCAACTTGATCAAGGATAGGGGGTATGAGGGCTTGGACCGTTTCATCTTGAATAGACGAGAGCAAAACCATGTCTTCAGGAGCAGCGGTGATCATTCCCCGATAGCGGCGATCACGCAAATCAGCACCGCACTCGGTACAAAATGCTTCTCCTTTTTCAGTGTTCGTTGCATCGCAATTCCAACAACGTCGCCACGGTTCATGATCGAGTACTTCGACGCTCCCATCCTTACCTTCGGAGATAAGTTCGTAGCGTCCTCCAAAGAGAGGTGCCGGTTGGGGTTGATCCATGGACTTCGTGCTACCTTTCTCTATCAACATTACCTACTTTCAACTCTGGCAATCACCACGCTAATATTATCGCGTCCACCACGGTCATTAGCGAGTGTTACCAATTCTGTACAGGCAGACTCCAAGTTGGCAGCCTGTAAGACAAGTTGGGCTAATTCATGTTCATGAACGTAATTTGTTAAGCCATCTGAGCAAAGCAGCAAGATGTCCCCAAATTCTAGGGGATGATGGCTAGTATCTCCCTCAACAGTAGCTTCCACACCGAGAGCGCGGTAAAGCATATTGCGTTGGGGGAGTTTCTTGGCTTCTTCTAAGCTAATTTGCCCTATATCTACGAGTCGGGCAACGAGGGTATGATCGGTAGTAAGCTGCATTAGCTTTGCGCCATCGTCAGTCACACCGTCTGGATTGATAATGTACGCCCGACTATCTCCAACATGACAGAGATACCCGATTTGCTCCGCGACAATGACAATAGTACCGGTTGTGCCCATGCCCCGCTGTTCGGGGTGTTCTTGGGCTTGGGTATAGATACGGGTATTTGCCGTTTGTATCGTTTTCTGGAGCCACACTTGCCAGTCATCAGAGCTTTGAGGATGCCCTTGTTGCAAAAATTGGTGCATGCTTTGCTGTACCGTCTCTGTGGCGATTCGGCTGGCTTCTTCTCCCGCTTGTGCGCCTCCCATACCATCTGCGACCATCAAGAGCGTCGCAGAGCGACCATCAGCAGAGGGTATTGTTTGGGTCAAGATGGCATCTTCATTGTTGGTACGTACCTGCCCCATATCGCTACGGGAAGCCACGCGCAAGTGGTAGGATGCTTGGGTCTTTTCCTTATGGCTACTCGTTTTTGGCAGGAGTGTCCCACAATTTTGGCAAAATTGTGCTCCTGCACGATTACCGTGTCCACAAGCAGGACACCCCACACTATAGGAGCGGAGGGTAGGCAGTCGAGTGGTAATACGAACGGTCTTTCTGCCCTGGGCGATTTGTTGGGACAAACTGTCCATCACCTGCGAGAGTTGCTTTACTGCCGCAGCAGCCTGTTCCCGAGCTGCCCCCTCGGTTTCATTCAGGGAATGTTTCCACTGGGTCATACCACTTTCCACAATGGTCAGCAATTCTTGGAGATCAAGGGTATCTGGTGAAACCCGCAAATGTTTGCGTGAGGGAATGAAGGTATCATCCTCATTCCCTGTTTCCCCTTTGGATGAAGGCAATGATGCGCCACAGTAGGGACAAAACCGTGATTTGGCAGGTGCTCTTTTAGCACATGCGGGACAATTTTGGAAAGCTGTTTGGTTCACAATACACCATAGTTGTTGTTGACTTGCCTCTTCAGCCAAGTCTGATACTTTGATTATAGCATAAGAGTACCCTTCAAAGCGATGCATTTTAGCGGAGTTTTGCCAACTTGCCCTATCTTCCCTTTGAGCTGTTCTTTGAACCCCTCTCTATGGTACCACAGAATGGGTATCTTTTCCCCGCGCCCTTGGGAGTAGGGGGCAGGGGGAGCGGGTTGTTTGTCCCCCCATCCCCTAGCCCCTTCCCCTTCGGGCAGCCCCCATCCCCTAGCCCCGCGCCCCACCGAAGGGAGAGGGGGCAGGGGGAGAGGGTGTCGCCCTTTATGGGAGTAGGGGGCAGGGGGGAGAGGGTTGTTTGTCCCCCCATCCCCTAGCCCCTTCCCCTTCAGGCAGACCCCATCCCCTAGCCCCTTCCCCCACCGCGGGGAGAAGGGGAACCGGGCAACTTCCCCTCGCCCTTTATGGGAGCGGGGGCAGGGGGGAGCGGGTTGTTTGTCCCCCCATCCCCTAGCCCCTTCCCCTTCGGGCAGACCCCATCCCCTAGCCCCTTCCCCCACCGCGAGGAGAAGGGAACCGGGCAACTTCCCCTCGCCCTTTATGGGAGAGGGGGCAGGGGGGAGAGGGTGTCGCCCTTTATGG
>CAYPHM010000063.1:0-25572 GCA_964410555.1 uncultured Chloroflexaceae bacterium
CCCCTCGCCCTTTATGGGAGAGGGGGCAGGGGGAGAGGGTGTCGCCCTCTGGGAGCGGGGGTAGGGGGAGAGGGTGTCGCCCTCTGGGAGCGGGGGTAGGGGGAGAGGGTGTCGCCCTTTATGGGAGCAGGGGCAGGGGGGCGGGTGGAAAAGCAGGGGCTATAGTTCTTTTTTATGATGAGGGAAAAACATCTGCCATCGCCCTAGCAAAACCAACAGGCAGTTTGTCAGTATAAATAGTTTATGCTACAATAGAGCCATTGGTGATGGAGCCAGACGGTTAGGCAGCGGTCTGCAAAATCGTTAAAGCGGGTTCGACTCCCGCCATCACCTCCATTTTCCCCCTCTATACCTTAACCTAGTGTTCCCCCTTTTGTTCTTACGAACCTTGTTTGGCATCTGTGATTATTGTGCTTATTATAGCCACGTATGGAAACACCGGTACCTTACAGAGACCTGCCCCCGCCCCCATACGGGTTCAGTGCTGCTTGCAACCCCTCGCCTATCAGCAGGATGCTCACGACAGTGAGCACGACTGCCAACGCAGGGAAGATAGCCATATGTGGGGCAATGTCTAGGTAATCTTTCGCTTCATACAGCATGCGCCCCCACGTTGGCGTATCTGGTGGAAACCCTAGCCCAAGAAAACTCAACGTAGCCTCCGTCACGATAGCCCGACTCACCGAGAGCGTCGCCGCAACAATCACCGGTCCTGACACATTCGGCAGCATATGCGACCAGACGAGCCGCACGGGTGAAGCCCCCGCTACCCGCGCTGCTGTGACGAAATCCATCTCGCGCACCGACAGCATACGCGCCCGCACGAGCCGTGCTACCGTCATCCAGGTTAGCCCCCCTATCACCAACACAATAAGCGCAAATATCCCCCGCTCTGCCCCGAACGCCAGCGTCGCCGGGGTACGGAAGAGGTGAATAATGAGGAGCAGCAGGGGGAGCAGCGGCAGGGACAGGAACAGGTCGGTGAGCCGCATAAGTAGTATATCAACGCTGCCGCCCACAAAGCCTGCCACCACACCAATCAATGTCCCCACCACCACCGCTACTACCGTTGAGCAGATGCCTACTGCCAGCGAGATGCGTCCCCCCACCAGCACCTGCGCCAAGATGTCTTGCCCAAGATCGTTTGTGCCAAAGGGGTGTGACCAACTAGGGGGCAACACTGCCAGCGAGAAATCTATGCGGCTTGGCGAGGTGGGGTAGACAACTGGTCCTAGCAAGATGCACAGTATCAGGGCGATCAATACCCCCCCGCCCGATAACGACAACCGTTGACGAAAAAACCGCCTCCAGACCCCCGTTGTCCAAACGGGTACAGCGGAAACATCGGGGGCAGGGCGAAACCGCGGCGCACCAATGCCCGCTCGCCCGCGCTTAATATCTGACTCGTGGGTCCAGGATGCCATAGAGAATATCTGCCACCAGGTTAAACATCACAATTAAGATTGCATACAAAAACGTAATTGCCATGATAACCGGTGTATCGCTATTTTGCATGGCACTAACTAACAACGAGCCAATTCCTGGCACACGAAATAACTGCTCCGTCACCAACGCCCCGGTAAAGACCCCCGGTATGCCAAGCGCAACCATTGTGACCACCGGCAGCAGCGCATTTCGCAGCACATGCCGATGGACAATCACGAGGTCGCGTAACCCCTTTGCCCGTGCTGTGGTGACATATTCCTGCTGCACCTGCTCCAACACAGAAGAGCGCACAAACCGCAACAATGCCGCCGTTTGAAACAATGCCAATACGAGGATAGGCATAACCGACTGCTTGAGCATTGCCCCTATGCCGCTTTGGGTCGTGAGGTCAACGGTACTGGTGTAAATAAAGGGAAACCAATCCAAGTGGACACTGAAAACCAGAATGGCAACCATCCCGGTAATGAACGTTGGCAATGAGAAACCAATGAGTGAAAAGGTTGAGACGAATTGGTCTAGCAATGAGTTTGGCTTGAGGGCAGAGAGTATCCCAAGCGGCAACGCCAACAGGATGCTGAGGAGGTAGCCACTCCCAACGATCCACAATGTTGGGGGGAGCCGCTGCATTAGCAGCAAGCGCACGGGGGTATGGATCGTGAAGGAGTAGCCCATATCCCCCTGCACAAACGCCCCTATCCACTTGAAGTAGCGTATGGTGAGGGGGGCATCTAGCCCCAGGTTCTCGCGGATTCTAGCGCGTATCTCTGGGGTCATTGAAGGGTCAAGCGCAAACTCGCCCATTGGATCGCCCGGAGCCAACGCCAGAATAAGAAACAGCACGACACTGATAGCCGCAAGGGTTGGTATGGAAACCAACAATCGGTTAAGGAGATACGTTGCCAAAGCGGGCTAGTTGCGGGTCCAGTCTTTGATGTTCCATACCCCCTCATCCCAGGGCGTAAGCTCAACCCCCGCAAGCGTGTTGCTTACCCCTACAACCCGCTTACGATGTACCAACGGGATAATCGCCACATCGTTTATGAGCAGGTCATTCATTTGGATAAAGAGATCGCGGCGCGTCTCGGTATCCATCTCGCGGGTAGACTGTTCATATAGCACATCATAGTCAGGATTGCACCAGCGTTCAATGTTGTTTGCTGACCAGTCATTTGCCTTTGTGGGGATTTCATCGCATATCCAGCCTTGCATATACGCACCGGGGTCGGGGCTATCGTAAGGTATGGTAAACATCTGGAGATCAGCGTAAAAGTGGGAGTAGGTATCGGGATTAGCCGGGTCGTTGTCAAAAAAGACCGCCGGTGTGATGCTCTTGAGTTCTACCTCAACGCCAATGTCTGCAAGATTCTGTTTGACAATCTCCTGTGTCTTTTCGCGCACGGAGCCAGTGGAAGTTTGGAACAGTACCGCCATCTTGACCCCATTGTTATCGCGCACCCCATCGCCGTCACTGTCCGTCCAGCCGGCTTCATCCAACAACGCCGCCGCCTGTTGTGGGTCGTAGGTAAAACTTGTGTTGGGGGAGCGGTAGGGTGCTGGCTCAACCAAGATATTGCTGGTCGCTTCGCCATTTGCGCCATACAGCTGCTTGGCGATGCTCTCGCGGTCTATCGCCATCGCAAATGCCCGGCGTACCTGGAGGTCAGCGAAGAAGGGGTGAGGGTGTTCCATACTAGACCGTTCCCCCTCGCTCGTCTCTTTGTTGGGGTCAGTATGGTTAATCAAGATGTGTTCAACCAGCGGATTGGAGATAATCACCAGCGAACCAACGGCACCATCCAACATTGGTTCAAGTACTTGTGGCTCTACCTGAAGATTTGCCGCATAGTCTACATCCCCCGTCTGCAAGACGGCGCGGGCAGCAGAGGGGGCATCGCCGCCGCCCTTGAGCTCCACCCGGCTGAAATAGGGCTTGCCCTCTTCACGAAAGTACGGGTTTGGCTCATAGACGACTACATCACCTGCGACAAACTCTACCACCTGATAGGGTCCAGTCCCCACCGGCAGCATAGTCGCGGGGGCATCTTGCAGCGAGTCATACTCGCCAAAGATGTGATGGGGCAGGATCATCCCACGCGGACCGACAAAGGGCAGCGACCATGCCGGGTTTACCTCGGTAAAGGTCACTTTGACGGTATAGTCGTCTAGGGCTTCAACCGATTCAATATTGCCATAGAATGCCCCGCTTGTTGCCGCACTATCGGGGTTGGCAATGAGTGCGTAGGTTATGACGACATCCTGTGCGGTAAACGGTTCACCATCAGACCAGCGGACATCCTGTTTGAGCTGCCACGTCACCGACAAGCCATCCTCTGCCACCCCGCCATTTTCTAGCGTAGGTATCTCTGCTGCCAAAAAGGGGACGAGATCGCCCGCCTGATTATACGATGCCAACGGCTCATACGTCACCCGGCTGGCGAAGTAATCTTTGTTGCCACGGGCTAGGTGCGGGTTGAGGTTTGTTGGTGCCTGCCAAGAAAGCAACCGCAGGGTATCACCATCCTGCGCTTGGCTATCGTTACTCTGGTTATCGTCTGTTGTATCATCGAGGTTGGGGTTGGGCAATACGGTTTGTGCAAGGGGAGATGATTCTGTCTTTGGAGACGTAGCAGGAGCAGCACACCCTGCTAGTAGTAGCGCGAAAAGTAGCACCAAAATGCCAATCACGTTCAATTGTCGTTGCATACGAAGTTAGAAATCCTCCTCTTCTTCTTCTCCATTGTTGAGAATACCAGAAAGGACTGAAGCCCGTGGGCGTCCCTGATATTCCTGCCCAAAACTCTCCCGCCGATAGACCATCTCGCCGGCGACCATCGTCATCATGACCTGCCCCTTGAGTTGCTGCCCATGTAATGGCGAATTTGTCCCCTGTGAGACAAACGCAGCGGTATCTACTGTCCAGAGATACTCCGGGTCAAAGATGACAATATCGGCAGGTGTGCCAGGACGCAACGTAGATGGCGAACGTCCGAGTATTTGCGCTGGACCTTCGGTAAATTTGGCGATAACGTTCATCAGGTCTAATGCGCCGACATTGACGAGCATCAAGACTAGACCCAGGGCGGTCTCCAGACCACTAATCCCACAGGCAGCATCATGATACGAACGGGCTTTGTCCATTATATCATGTGGGGCGTGGTCTGTGGCGATGGCATCAATTGTCCCATCACTCAACCCTTTGATAAGAGCTTCTTGGTCTTCCAAGCTCCGCAACGGCGGATTGACGCGGGTAGTGGGATGGTAGGGGGCGAGCAGCGTTGGGTCAAGCCAGAGGGGGGAGCGCAAATCATTGGGAAGTTCTTGTAGGGGAACCTTGAGTTCTTGCGTGTCGAGCTTGACTGTCTTTCGCTTTTTGTCTTGAGCGTTTTGGGTTTTGTCTGAGATGTGGTAGTCATCATAGAGGGCTAAAGCCCCGGAGACCCAGCGGTCTGTGAGCGTTAGGTGGTGGGGGGTAACATCGGCAGTCACCTGCACCCCGCGCCGTTTTGCCATACGTATCAACCGCACCCCGCCAGCGGTGCTAACGTGGCAAATGTGAACCCGTGCGCCAGTCATTTCTGCCAGCGAGATAGCCCCGGCTATTTGCGTTTCTTCAACAGCGGCAGGGTAGCCCGGTAGCCCCAGTCGTGTGCTAACATCGCCTTCATGCATTGCCCACCCATTGGCGAGAAAACTGCCGCCACAGTGGATCATGATGGGCGTATCTAGCATACTCGCATAGGAGAGGGCATTTCGCATCATAGCGATGTCTATTTGCGAAAATGCATCATCACCAAAGGCAATACAGCCTGCCCTAACAAGCTCAGCCATTTCTGTAAGCTGCTGCCCTTGCCGCCCAACAGTCATCGCGCCGATGAGGTCTATATGAACTGAAGATTGCTCTTTGGTCAGCTGACGCAGGTAGTGATAGGTAGCGGGGGTATCACAGGGAGGTTGTGTAGTTGGGAGCACACAGAGCGTTGTAAAGCCCCCCCGCGCTGCCGCCATTGTCTCCGTTGCCAGCGTGTCGTGTAGGTCTGCACCGGGCTTGCCCAGGTGGGCTTGCATATCGGTGAAGCCGGGAGCGACAATACAGGCTTGGGCATAGATAACCTCTAGGTCTTCACCCATCGGCTCCAGGTCGGGGGTCATCTCGGCTAGGTCAAACACCTGCGCGATAGTCCCATCTTCAACAAGCACATGCCCCAGGCTAATGACGCGATCTGCGGGGTCAAGAATGCTTCCATTTTTAATCAGGTAGCGCACGTTCTTTCACCTCTGCACGATAACTACTTCATCTTCGCCTTCGTCTATCTCGCTCAGATGTACTTCAACCCGTTCATCTCGTGAGGTGGGAACATGCTTTCCAACAAAATCTGCTCGCAAGGGAAGCTCACGGTGTCCCCGATCTACAAGCACTGCAAGCTGGATGCTTTCCGGGCGACCCAAGTCTGCTAACGCATCGAGCGCAGCCCGCACGGTACGCCCGGTATAGAGCACATCATCTACCAACACGATGGTTTTTCCACGAATATCGGCGTTGACAGTGGTTTTGCGTACCTGGGCATTGGGACCGCGCACACTCAGGTCATCACGATAGAGCGTAATGTCCAGTTGTCCCACGGGGACGACGTAGCCTTCCACATCGGCAAGAGCAGCGGCTATGCGCTCTGCCAGCGGCGCACCACGCCGCAAGATGCCGACAAGCAGGACATCACGCACCCCCTCGTTGCGTTCAATAATTTCTTGGGCAATACGCAAGAGAGACCGCCTGATGTCGTCTGTAGTAAGAATCTGCTTAGTTGTACTCATGACTTGTCTTACGCCCTATCGTAGCAAAGCAAAGGAACCCCGCTACCAGCATTGGGTATACGGGAAAAATCTATCAATTGGGAAAGGGGTAGCTAGAGTTTATGGTAGAACACTAGGGTGACTACTCCCAATCCTAAAAGATTGGGCTTCTAGGGTCGAAACCCAAGCTGTGTAGCCCCACAGCCAGCATGGTTATCGCGGCGTTGAGGTCTCGTTCTATCTCAAGACCACAGACCGGACACTGCTGTACCAAGTGTATCACAACACATCAGTTCTTGCAACAGCTAAAGCGGCTGAAGCGGAGAAAGCCCTTATATCCCAGGGCTAAAGCACCTGGGCTTTACGAGCTATTTCTGTATCACAACACATCAGTTCTTGCAACAGCTAAAGCGACTGAAGCGGAGAAAGCCCTTATATCCCAGGGCTAAAGCACCTGGGCTTTACGGGCTATTTCTGTAAGTATATCATACCATCCTACGGGTTAATAACGCAATTGTAGCATGTCCCTTTCGCTGCGTCAATGGGGGGGAATGAGCCGCGAGGGGCAACGAGCGGATTTGCTTACCCTCTCCCGTCGACCCTCTCCCCCCGCCCCCTCTCCCATTCCAGGGCGAGGGGGGGCACACATGTACGGTTCCCTTCTCCCCCTACGGTGGGGGGAGGGGGGGCAAAACCACCCGCTCCCCCCTGCCCCGCTCCCATTGGGCGATAACCCGCTCCCCCTAGCCCCGCGTCCCACCCCCATGCCCACCAACACCCCCATACCCTCTGTGTTTCCGTGTCTCCGTGGTGAGCCTGTCCGAGATACTAACCTACCCCTGAAAGGGCAAGGGGAGCAGGGGTAGCTACTTTCGGGTTGCGGTCCAATCTCCATCATTCGTGTTATCTCCATACCCCCATGTCCCGGAAAAAGATGCTTCATCTTCAGACAGGGTAAATTGGACATACCCAGCATCATTGGGTGGCGAATAACTCGGCGCTTCACTCCATTCGCCGATCATCGTTTTGCCATCTTCACTCAGGGTTGCCACGATCTTGCCATTATCATGGGTATAGTTACAGGATACCCGTATCCCATCAACAGTACACGACATATCCCCCCAGTTTGAATCCCATTCACCGGTAAACCCCCGAACATAGGTCACTTCCGCTTCACTAGGAGTATTTGTGGGTACGGCGGTAGGTATTGGTTCCGCTTCACTAGGAGTATTTGTGGGTACGGCGGTAGATGTCGGCTCCTCTTCTTGCTCTTCTGGGATGTCCTCAGTAGCGATGGGTTCCAAGAAATCAGGGATGTCTTCAAGTTCTGGGATGTCTTCAAGTTCGGGAATAACCTCAGTAGCAATAGGTTCAATGAAATCGGGGATGTCTTCTGGTTCCGTGGGGACATCGCCAATTTCAGGAAATGCTCCTTGACAACTTTCGTCCAAAGATGGGACCTCTGCAAAATCACCTGGGGATTTCAACGAGCGTTCATCCCCAAACTCCACTGTTTCTCCCGCCTCAATGACGATAGTTTCTGGCGGGCGGGCATACGTTTTGGTACAGGGTTGATAAAGAGGATCATTATTGACTTCTGAATCGTATTGCCACTCTTGGATGACATAGGTTCCCGCCGTGAGTTCGTAGATGTTTTCCTGTTCATCCCTAGCAAATACTCGATTAAACTGCGGTGGATCTAAGGCTGACTCATTATCGGGATTATATTCAATAAAGCAAACCCCCAATTCACGGGCAATGGGCAACCTTCTACAATCAGGAAACTCGCCGGTTTCTCGCCTATGATTGTTGGTAATCTTGATGAACCCAACAGAATCTCCATTGTTCTCGTCCGTCAACCTCGATTCTCGTCCCGATGAATCGTCCTTCATAAGACTGCAACCAGTGGCAACAAAGAGTGCCAAGATAACCAAAACCAACGATACGGTGCGCTTCATACACGTACTCCTTCTTTCTTAGCCTAAAATATTGTTCATCCAACAACAATAGTTGTTAAGTATTTAGCATAGCAGAGAAGACAAACCAATGCAACGGTCCGGGTGCGTTGGGAAGAATCTAGGCAAAATTCCCACAGGGTTATTGCCTCCCGTCGACCCTCTCCCCCCGCCCCCTCTCCCATTCCAGGGCGAGGGGGGGCACACCTGCACGGTTCCCTTCTCCCCCTACGGTGGGGGAAGGGCTAGGGATGGGGGGGGCTGCCCGTCGACCCCCCGCCCCCTCGCCCATTCCAGGGCGAGGGGGGGCACACCTGCACGGTTCCCTGCTCCCCTCGGTGGGGGAAAGAGAGTGAGCAGCAAATGGGATTTTCCCCTGTGAGACAAATTGTCATCCATTGCTCATGTGCCATTTGTCCGTTTTACCGCATTGCAAAGCCAATTGTGGGTAACTTGTGGACAGAATGTGGATGAATTTTGTGCTATAATAGCTTCTAGCAATAGACAGTATATTGAACACACGTTCGCTTCTTTTTCACCAAAAACATCAGGAAAGCTGCTCATGAAAGACTTTGTACACCTCCACGTACACTCCGAATATAGCCTACTCGATGGCTACGCAACAACAAAAGCTATCACCAAGCACATCGCCGACCTCGGTATGGACACCATAGCCCTCACCGACCACGGCGTAATGTATGGGGTCGTAGAATTTTACGATGCCGCCAAAAAAGCCGGGGTCAAACCCATCATTGGGGTTGAGGCATACATGGCGGTAGGCGACCACCAGGATCGCACCCCACATAAACGCACCCCATCTGGTAAGCACTACTACCATACACTGTTATTGGCAAAAGACCTCCAGGGCTACCGTAATCTGGTCAAGCTCACTACCCGCGCTCACACCCACGGTTTCTACTACAAACCCCGTATTGACCACAATCTGCTTGAGCAGCACAAGGAAGGCTTAATCGTTACCTCCGCATGTGTATCAGGAGAAATCAACGACCACCTCCGTGCAGGGAAAAAGCAGGAAGCCCGCGAAGTTGCCGCTTGGCATCGAGATGTGCTCGGACCAGACAACTACTACCTAGAGCTCCAGTTACATCCTGGCGTTTCTGAATTACCCGCCCTCAACGAGGAACTCGTGAGCATTGGCAAGGAACTAGGTATCCCCCTCGTTGTCGCCAACGATGCCCACTTTGTGCGCCGGGAAGATGCCGAAGCCCATCGGCTCATCCGGGCGATGGGCTTTAATAGCACCCTTCGGGAGCTTCAAACCAAAGAACCAGAGCTAGACAGTAGCTACTACCTCAAGAGTGGCGAGGAGATGTGGGAAGAGTTCAAACAGTATGGCACTGCGCCGTTGGAAAACACCCGGGCTATTGCAGAACGCTGTAATCTTAACCTCGATTTTGGGCGGGTAGAGCTGCCAGAATTTGCCATACCAGAGGGGCATACCGCCTCATCTTACCTGCGGCTTGTCTGTGAAGAAGGGCTCATGAAGCGGTGCAACGGTAATCCCCCCGAAGACTATAGGCAGCGGCTCGACTATGAGCTAGATGTGATTAACCAAACGGGCTTTCCCGACTACATGCTCATTGTCTGGGACTACGTGCAGTTTGCCCGCAATCAGGGCATCCCCTGTCTACCGCGTGGGTCGGCGGGGGCTTCGCTTGTGCTCTATTGCCTGGGTATCACTGATGTTGACCCGGTAGAGAACAAACTGCTCTTTGAGCGGTTTCTTAGCCCAGAGCGACTAGAAATGCCAGATATAGATACCGACTTTGCCGATAGCCGCCGCCATGAGGTGCTCGAATACATTGCCGACAAGTATGGGCATGAGAACACGGCACAGATCATCACCTATGGCACAATGGGGGCTAAGGCTGCCCTACGCGATGCCGGGCGTGTGCTGGAAATCCCATTGAGTGAGGTAGACCGGGTGGCAAAACTCATCCCGTCTATTCCCGTAGGTGTGACTATTGCCAAAGCCCTTGAGCGGGTGCCAGAACTCAAAGCCATCTACGACTCCAATGAGAATTTGCGAAACGTCATAGATATGGCGCAGCATATGGAAGGGCGCATGCGAAATGTGGGGACGCATGCCTGTGGTCTTGTGGTGAGCCGCAACCCGCTAGACGAAACCGTCCCGCTCCAACCGACCACCAAAGACGAAAGCTCCCTTATGGCAGCCTATGAGGGGCCTACGCTGGCAAAAGTCGGCTTGCTCAAAATGGACATTCTGGGGCTAACCAACCTCTCGGTGGTGGCGGAAGCCCTCAACTACATTGAGCGATCTACGGGCAAGCGCATGGAGTTAGACGACATCCCCCTGGAGGACAAGCGCACCTTTGACAGCCTCAGCAATGGCGAGACGACCAACGTGTTCCAGTTTGAATCTGTGGGCATGACGCGCTACCTGAGAGAACTCAAGCCAACACGGGTTGAAGACCTCTACGCTATGGTCGCGCTCTATCGCCCCGGTCCCCTGGAGCAGATACCGGTCTACATTCGCAACAAGAACCACCCCCATCAGATTACCTATCTCCACCCCATTCTCAAGCCTATCTTGGAAGATACCTATGGTGTGATTGTCTACCAAGAGCAGATTATGCAGATACTCCAGGCAATCGCTGGCTATACGCTTGGGCAAGCCTACATTGTGCTTAAAGCCATTGGGAAGAAAAAGCGTGATTTGATGGCGCAGGAAGAGCCACGCTTCAAAGAAGGGTGTCTGAAAAATGGCTTGACGCAACAACAAGCCGACCAACTTTGGGACCTCATCCAGCCCTTCGCTGGCTATTCCTTCAACCGTCCCCACTCTACGCTCTATGGCTTACTCAGCTACCAGACTGCCTACCTCAAGGTGAATTACCCAACGGAATATATGGCAGCAGTGCTTACCGCAGCAGCAGGAGATACGGAGGAAGTAGCTAAGGGGGTAGCAGAGTGTGGGCGGCTTGGCGTGGCGGTGTTGCCCGCCGACATCAACCAGAGCAACCAGGGCTTTTCCATTGAAGAAGTAACCCAAACCGATGGCGTACTACCGCCTAGTGTTCGGTATCCGCGGGGAGTGCGCTTTGGCTTGGCAGCCATCAAAAACGTGGGTGTTGGTCCCGTTCAAGCTATCATTAGCACCCGCGAAGTAGGCGGTCCTTTCACGAGTTTGGAAGACCTCTGTGTACGACTAGACCGTCAATCTATCAATAAGCGCACGTTAGAGTGTCTCATTAAGTCTGGCACAATGGACAACCTACCTGGCACACGCCGCCAAAAGCTCGCCATTCTTGACCAAGCGATTACCGCTGGTATAGAGGTGCAGAAAGCGCGGGAGGTGGGGCAATCGAGTCTGTTTGATGCCTTTGGGGCAGGTCCCGTGCAGAAAGCCCAAACGACAACCCCAAACATCACGTTCCCGACTATTAAAGAGACCCCGGAGGATGAGAAAGAACAGATGGGATGGGAAAAAGAACTGCTTGGGATGTATCTTTCCACCCGCCCGGTAGATCAGGCTTTACAAGGCGTTGACCTATCGGGGACATTCCGATTGGGACAAATACAAGATGAGATTATTGGGCAGACGGTGACTATAATCGGGATGCTCAATAGCACTCGCCGTATCACGACCAAAAATAACGACACGATGCTGGTAGCAACCCTAGAAGACCTTGATGGCTCGATAGAGTTGGTCATTTTCCCGCGCAGGTTCACGCAGTATGAATCGGTACTCCAGGATGATGCGGTGCTGCGGGTGACAGGCAAGCTAGAAAATCGCCGGGATACCTTGCAACTGGTGGTAGAGAAGTGCGAGACGGTAGAAGTGACCTACCCAAGCCAATCCCTTAGCCCTACTGTTCAGCCAGAAATGGATATTGAAAGACGAGGGGATGATGAGGAACAGAGCTATACTGCGGCTACGGGTGTGGGTAACAGCGTACCATTACCTGCTGCTCCCCCGTCACCAACGGTAGCACCAGAGCAAGTCACACCAGTACCATCTTCCCCTGCCCCAATTACGGCTCCTGCCAGCACACCTACCCCTACCGACACCCCACCACAGACGTATATCCAATCACGCCCCAAGATCAGCATGCCATCGAATAGCAACGGAAATAGCCATGGCTATAGTAATGGGAAAGGCAAAAGCAACGGCAACGGCAAAAGCAACGGCAATGGCAATGGCAATGGTAATGGCAATGGCAATGGTAATAGTAATGGCAACGGCTATAGCTACTACCAACCACCTGATGATGATCAATCTCAAGCATCCTCACGGATGCTGTGTATACAGTTTACGCGCACAGACAACCAAGACGCTGACATTGCCCTGATGCAATCGGTAGATAATCTGCTCCGGTCACACGAAGGCAACGATCAGATTATTCTATATGTCCCCAATGGAAAGGAAAAGGTTGTCCTCCGTTCTAACTATCGGGTATTGGCAGCGGGACATGTGGTGCAACAACTAGAAGCGATTGTTGGTGCATCATCTGTGTGGGTAGAGGAGTGAAAGGGTCTGCCCCCGCTCCCCATCCCCTTGCCCCGCATCCCACCCCTTCAGTCAGCCCCCATCCCCTAACCCCTTCCCCCACTACGCGGGAGAAGGGGAACCCCCTAGCCCCTTCCTCCACCCCTTCAGTCAGCCCCCATCCCCTGCCCCGCGTCCCACCGAGGGGAGCAGGAGAATGAATACCGCGCCCCCCCATCCCCTGCCCCGCGTCCCACCGAGGGGAGAAGGGGAATCGGAGAGACATAGCATGCTATGTCTCTATAAGCGGAGAGGGGGCAAGGGGGAGATATGGTAGGGGCGCACGTTATACACCTATGCTTTACAAATATCATCTTGGTGACACCAATGTATAATTTTTGATTATTGGTAGGGGATAATTATGCTATACTCTGAGAGACGATTCAAAAAATTAAGCTGCATGCCACCAAGATTTAAAAAGACATCCATACATGTTATGAGCATTTGACGTTCAATGAAAACAGAAGCCAGTACCACTGAACCACTGAACCACCCTGGTTGGTTTTAATCTACTTTAAAAATACAATTAACACAAGGAGATACCATGAAAAACAACCCCTTACCACGATTGGATACAGATGAAGCATTAAGAAAAAAAATACTGCCGTTGTGTCGCCTGAAACCCGGTGAAATTTGGGTTGATCCTGTTAAAGGGCATAAAGTTGGATGTTTGGACGCAGTTCAACTGTCTGATGTAACCAAATTAATGGATGGTCACTTAGCTCAATTAGCTGTTCACGATCCCCCCTATAATCTTGTTGCATTTGAAGAAAGACAATTACTGGAATACATAAAGTGGTGTAAGAAATGGGTTAATAATTCTTGGTTAGCACTCGGTAAAAATAGTTCTCTTTATGTCTGGCTTGGTGCTGACCAAAATAATCATTTCCAACCACTCCCTGATTTTATGATTATGATACGAGAAACAGAATTTCAACCCAGAAGTTTTATTACTATGCGAAATCAACGAGGATATGGTACACAAAAAAACTGGATGGCTATTCGTCAGGAATTGCTTTATTACATAAAAGGCAACCCATTTTTTGAGGTACAATATACTGATATTCCAAAAATATTGCGGGGCTATTATAAAGAAATAAACGGGCAAAAAACTGAAAATTTAGAACGCAGCAAATCGGAAAATATTCGACCAGGAAATGTCTGGGTTGATATTCAACAGGTATTTTATCGGATGGAAGAAAATGTATCTGGATGTTATGCTCAAAAACCGTTGAAATCTATTGAACGTATTGTAAAAGCCAGTTCACAGACTGATGACTTGGTTATTGATTTTTTTAGCCACTCCGGGACAACCCTCATTGCAAGTGAGGTGAATAATCGTCGCTGTTTTACTATGGATATTGATCCAGTATATTGTGAAATTAATATTAGACGGTTGGAACATTTAAGAAAAACAGGCAAATTAGGTTGGCAAAATGGACATCCATTTGAACAAGATTTGTCCAATACAAATACTATATCTTTTGAGAAAAAAGAATTAGAAGCACAAAACAAAATAGCTGAATTTGAACATACCCAAAAAAAACTTTTTTAAGGAATATCAATGGAAGAACTCAAAGCTAATCTGGAAAAACTCATTAATGAACTTGAAAGCCCTTCTGAATTTAGAGAAAGCCTTGAAAATAGTATTTCTGTTTACCCATTCAACGAGTATGAATATATTATTTCTACTCTATTGGGGGCAGGGATTTTAACAGTTGATGATTATTATGCGTTACGTGATGAGTATATTGCACGGAATCTTTATCTTTATATTTTTGAGATAAGTGCTCCGCGAGGATTTGGTGAGACTTGGGCACAAGGACATTTAAAAGAACTTATTCCTGATTTGCAAAAACCTTCCAGAAAAGTAGACCCTGAGTATTCTGGTCAATATGATTTTTTCCTTGATATAGATTCCAAACAGGTAAAAATTGAAGTAAAGGCATCACGGGCAGTTGATTTTGATAGCAATGAACCTTTGTATGTAAAAGCGTTATCGTCAACTTCAACAAAACGTTTTGATATGAATTTTCAGCAAATCAAGCCAAGATATTGTGACGTATTCATTTGGATTGCTGTGTGGCGAGATAAAATCAGATATTGGATTTTGGCAGCAAAAGAAGTAGAGGACAACCGATATTATTCTGTTGGACAGCACCGTGGTAATGTAGGAGAAGGACAATTACATGTCACTCAGGATAATATTCAAGAATTTGAGAGATATGAAGGTCGTTCTGATAAACTTCTCAGGGCTATCTTAATGGCTTATGAAAGACAACATGCAAGAGAGTAATAATTGGACAAGCCTGTTGCATCTGACATGAGGACACCAGGCAGCCCCCCATCCCCTTGCCCCGCGTCCCACCGAGGGGAGAAGGGGAATGAACACCGCGCAGCCCCCCATCCCCTGCCCCGCGTCCCACCGAGGGGAGAAGGGGAATGAACACCGCGCAGCCCCCCATCCCCTGCCCCGCGTCCCACCGAGGGGAGAAGGGGAATTGGGCAGGTAAATCCTCCCCCTGCTCTCCCTACTGTCCCTGTAGCTCATTACCTAGCAAACCGAGCAGCACATGGTAGGGCGGGGCGTTCTCCGGGTGTCGCTCAAAGCGAGCGCGTTCAAACCACTGCACCTCATACTCGCGCCCATCGGACAGCCGTTCGCGCTGTATCCCGCTAATGGGCAACCCAAACAGCGCAATCGTCTCTGCCTCGCTGATACCTGCTACCCCGTCAATCTCCAGACCATTGGATCGCCACGCTTCCCAAATATCCCCACACACATTCTGTCCTGTCTGCTCAAAGTAGCGACAGCCTCCCTGCGGCGGACTCAGCGGGAAATCCTGCCAATCGCGCCCTTGACGATCTAGTACATCTACTGAAAGGCGACCAAGCAACACATCATACGGGGAAGCATTCTCCGGGTGCAATTCTAGCCGATTGCGTTCAAACCACTGTACCTGAAATGGCTGCCCCTCGACAAGCTCCTCCTGCTGGGGACCAATTGGGTAGCCAAACACGGGCAACCCACCGTTTTGTTCCCAGTAGCTGCGTATCCGCCCACTAATACAGTATCCCGTTTCCTCAAAACACCTGCTACCAGATGGTACCGGTGTGGGGTTTTGGGCAATAGGAGATGTGGATGTAGCCGTAGGTCGGGGCTGCCCCGTAGTTGGCAAGGGCAAGGGGGTGTCCGTTGGCATCGGCAAGGGCGTATCCGTTGGCAAGGGCAAGGGCGTATCCGTTGGCAAGGGCAAGGGCGTATCCGTTGGCAAGGGCAAGGGCGTATCCGTTGGCATCGGCAAGGGCGTATCCGTTGGCATCGGCGTATTCGTTGGGGTGGGGGTAACTGGTCGTGGCTCTGGTGCTGGTGGGGTCAGCGGCTCAACGTTAGCTTCCTCCATAGCAGAGAAACGCCCATTGTTGTCGGTATAGCGCACCCATATGCCCTGCCCACGATAGTTCCCACCGGGTATCTGCCATTTGAGAGAAGTCTTAACCGACTGCGGGTTGGAGAAGATAGAGACTGCATCCCACAATACATCAGTTGAACCGCTACGCCATACGTTGAAATTCAAGAACACATCACTCCCGCTGGTATGGAAGGTAAAGGGAACCGCAAACTCCTGAAAGACTCCAGAGTCAGTAAAATCTGTCCCCTTGAGTTTGGTTAGCCCATAGGACTGCCCCGCAGCCTCAACAGATATACGGGCTACCTCAGCAGCAGAGGAATTGTCCGTAACACTGAGCCGAAAATAGGCAACCATAGGCAAGTCTTTGGGAAAGTCTGTGGTACTTATCCATGCAAAAGACTCCCCATCGCCGGGGCTAAGGCGAAAGGCAGTCCCCCCTATCGCGTCAAACTCATGTTGGGACACCCCATTGCCCCACCACAGTTTGAACCCTTCTTGGGAATCATCTGCCAACCAGCCGGGGCTAAATTGCACAAAGGGTAAGCCGGCGTTATCCAGGTTGGTAATAGTTGCATAATCTTGGGTTGTAGACATCTGGCTTTTGCCCACCTCTGCAATGGGCAACTGCTCACCAAGATAGATCGTATCGTTTACCGTGACAGTACGGTTGAAGCGGTCTCGCAACCGCACATAGACCGTGCGCCACCCCTCGCCCCCATCCAATGTCCATGCTTTTTCGGAGACATACGGTTCCCACGATGCCCCCGCAAAGGTAGGGGTATTGCTCACCATCATCTCTTCCGCCTGCCCCATCGCCAAAATACCGCCGGTATCTTCGTTACGGTAGATGTACAGCTGCACATTGGGGGAGGTGGTCGAGAGGGCTTCATTGTTGATAATCACCGGAGGGTAAGCCCGATCAAAGCCAAACATCTGCGCCGTATAGTGCCGCCCACCTGACCCACGGTGGTAGGTACCAAGTCCAATTTCGCGGTGTCCGCTATCAAGCAGGTTTGCCCGATGTCCAGGGCTATTTAGCCACCCCTCAATAGCCCCTTCTGGTGAAACATTGCCACAAAAGGCATTTTCTGCGCCGGCAAACCCCTTGTACCCGTAGTCTATGGCACGGGTGTCAGGAAAATTGCCCTGGCTATCTTGATGTCCACAATAGTCAGGTTCGCGGTTCTCTATAGAATCCCACGAAAACCAACGGGACGCTTCGGTGAGTTGTCTATTCCAGCGCAACGGCGGTACACCATGCTTGCGCCGGGCGAGATTGCTCTGATAAACCGTCTCTGCCTCAAACACTACTTCGTCTACGGTTTGTCGTCCTTGACTATATCCGCTTTGGATTATGACCAGTATCAAACTGGCAAGCACTATACCTGATACAAGTTTTTTCATCACTATTTCCTCCTTAGCGATCTATTCTGTACATCCAAATTAAGCAACAAACATCCATCCATAAGTTTAGGTAAGCTGTTGTTTTGCCTCTTGCCAAAGAGCTAGGATGTCTTCTTGTTGCATAGCCGTCAGGGTCAACCCCCGTTCTTGTTGGATGCGTTCCAAGACGTGAAACCGTTGGCGAAAAGTCTGGAGCGTATCACGCAGGCTGCTTTCCGCCTCTATATGCTGCCAATGGGCAAGGGTCACAAGCACAAAGAGCACATCGCCAATCTCAGCGGCTACGTGGTTGCGGTGGGCTTGGCTTGGCTGCAGCTCGTTTGCTGCGATGGCTTCGCGTAGTTCGTTGATTTCTTCGTTGAGCTTGTGCCAAACCCCATCGAGCGAGTCCCAGGTAAAGCCAGCACGGATGGCTTTGGTGATGGTTTTCTGTGCAGAAGCAAGGGCAGGCAGCGCGGGTGGTACGCCATCGAGTAGGCTACTCCTTGCTCGCCCCTTTTCGCGCAATTCTTGCGCTTTTATCTGCTCCCAGTTGTGCAACACTTCGCTGGTATTGGCAACTTGGACATCAGCAAAGACATGCGGATGGCGGCGAATGAGTTTAGTACTGATCTGGTCTATCACCTGCTCAATGGAGAAGAGTCCCGCTTGTCGCGCCATCTCACTCTGCATCACCACCTGAAGGAGCAAATCGCCCAACTCTTCGCTCAACATTGCCATATCTTCGGTATCGAGGGCTTCAAGCACCTCATACGTCTCTTCCAACAGTTCACGCCGCAAAGATTGAAAAGTCTGTTTTCTATCCCACGGACACCCCGCCGGACCAAGCAGACGGGCTGCCACTAGCATGAGTCCCGTAAAGCTGCGGCTATTGGCAAACGGCGGCAGCGGGTCTATAGCAAGGGCTATAGTACGGGAATTTGCTTTCTGATCTCCATTCGCAAGTTCCCCCAACGTCATCTTCCCACCAAGCATCATCTGCCCCGTGGTATTCATGGTGAGCCTATGCACAGGGTAGTTTGCCGGGTAGCGCAACAACAGCGATGGTTGCACTAGGTCAAGCGGCACAGAATCTTCTAACCAGAGCAGCAGCGGTAATGATGGGTTGAAGGGGTAGGGCAACAGTGGCGGGGTGTAGCGGGCTTTGCCGTGCATCTCACACCACGCGGAGTCATCATTAGGAGCTGTCTCTCTAGCTGTGTCTGACGTTTTGGCAGCAGCAGTGGGCGGTGTGGGCGGAAGCAGCATGGAGGCTTGTCCCACTTGCACCTGGGACGTAGTTGTTGTCCAGCCTAGCATAGCGCGTATACTGTCTAGCATGCTGACCCCGGCAATAACCGCAATGGCTATTGACCCTTGTTGGTTGTTGCTGACATCGTTAGCCAAAAGGCGATGAAGTGCAGTAAAGATGGGCGATTCGCTAGGATTGCCGGGTAGGGCACAGGTAATCTCTCCCCCATCCCCACAAGCGGAGGCTTGCTCAACAAGCTGCATAGCGGCAGCATGGGCATCGTCTAGCGGGAGTTGTTTGATAGGCTTAGGAGCAACCAGCGCAAGGGCAGGGTGGTTGGGGACAGGCGTAAAGCAGGTTGTTAGGTGTTGCAGCTTCGTGCCTGCCGCATAGGTTAGGCTTTCTTGGTCGCTTGTGCCTAGTCCAATAAGGGTAATGGTTGTCATACCGTGCCTCGTTTCTGCTAGGGTTTGGTTGGGTGTTTCCCAAGTTGTCGTATCGCATGCCATGTCTTGGGGAGCAATAGCCACTTCTCCAAGCGGGTGAGATGGGCGCGATAGTGAAAAGTATCGTAGTTGTTGACGATGATTTTGTCAAGAATCCCCCGGTACACCTGTGCTGCTACCCCTACGGCTAGGCGGCTCTCCTTTGGCAGCAAAGCCATACCCTGCCAGCTTTCGTCATACAGCCTATGGGTACGGGCTATTTCAAACTGCATCAGCTTTCGGAACCGTTCATCACAGTGTTCTTGGAGTATATCCTCATCCTGTAAGCCAAAGGCTTCCAAGTCTTCTTGGGGCAGGTAAACTCGCCCACGCCGTGCATCCTCGCCTACGTCACGCAGAATGTTGGTCATCTGGAGCGCGACCCCCTGCTTGATAGCGTAGGGTTCTGCGCCCGGTGTGGTGCCAATAATCCCCATACTTAACAAGCCAACGACAGAAGCCACCCGATAGCAATAGAGCCACAGGTCAGCAAAACTGGCATAGCGGTTAATTGTCAAATCCATTGCCACACCAGCGAGCAGTTCGTCTTCAAGTTCCTGCGAAAGATGGTAGCGTTGACGGGTGTCATGCCACGCGGCAATGACGGGATTGTCGCTAGTGGTGGGGTTGCGTACTTGGTGTACCCATACTGCTAGGGCTTGGGCTGGGTCGCCCTGCGCCATATCTACTGTGTCATCACTAGTCCGACAAAATGCATAGAGGGCATAGACTGCATCACGCTTTTCTGCTGGCAAAAATAGGGTGCTGAAGAAAAAGCTCTTTGAGTGGTGATTGGTAAGTTGTTTACAGATATGGTAAGCGTCCTTCAGCGATTGGGTTGATGGTGTTGGTTGTGTTTGCGGTGTTGCTTGTGGTATGGGAAAACCAGTCAAATGGAAAAGCTGTTCTATCTGCTCTCTAGCGGGTAGGGGGGTGTTTATTCGTTGTGATGATACACTATTGGAGTTTGTCACGTTTTTCTTTCCTCTCATGCCCAGACCCGACACGGGTCCTATTGTACTGTAACTTAGGCTAGAGATGCAAGAGGAAGAGGGGGAACTTATCAGGGGAGATTTGTCAGACAACGCCCACCACGTTATTACCCGCTTTCTCTGTAAGAGGGGATGGGGGGAGTAGAGACGTTGCATGCAACGTCTCTACAGATGAATCCCATCCCAGGGCGAGGGGGGAGGAACACCTGCCCGGTTCCCTTCTCCCCCTACGGTGGGACGCGGGGCTAGGGGATGGGGGGGCTGTCCGTGCATCCGCTCGTTGATACTCGCGGCTCGTTTGGTGGGGGAAGGGCTAGGGATGGGGGAAGAACAATACTCTGTCCCCCCCCGCTGCCACTACCGCTGTACTATCGGCAGATATAGCCGCCGTTGCACCGGGATGCTGTCCAAGATGAGCATGTTATCAGACAGGTCGAGATCGCGCATCTCCCCGCCAATGCCCACGCCAATAAAGAAGGTCTCCCCCACTATCTCTGGCAACAGCAGCGATACTGGTTGCGTCTGCCCTGCCGCCACATCTACCGTTGTTGTCACCAGGGCAGTGCTGGTGATGGGCAGCGTACTGGCAGTCTCTGCTTGGGCATAGAACCCAACCACTGCTCCTGATACGTCCTCCATACCACGATTAGCAACATCTATTGTTGCCTCAACCTGTCCACTTGGCTGTGTGGTAAAGGTCACACCTGATGGGGTAAGGGACAAATCCGGCAGCAACCGGATAGTCGTCTTTGCCGTGTTGTTTGCTCGGTCTGCATCAAGCTGCGTTTCTCTTGGGTCAATCACAACATAGATCGTATGATTACCAGCATGTATCTGCCGTGCTCCCCATACCGCTGTGCCAGTCCGCGATTCCCCTACAGTAAGCTGTGTATCCATACTGGCGTTGACTAGCTGAGACCCATTTACCGGATCATCCAAATAGAAGGTTACATTGGACGAGCGGCTTGGGCGTGAACCCTGGTTTTTGATAGTCACACTCAAGGTTATGGGCTGTTGACGGGAAAATATATTGTAGTTCCCATAGGCAACGGTAAAGGATTCTACTGCCAAATCTGGCAGCATCGTCGTGAGGGATGCGCTGTTGTTGTTCTCGTCCATCTCTGCAACCTGATCATCGGGGTCGGCGACAGCCTGTAGCGTTATCTCGCTGTCCACACCGTAGGGAACAGTCCAATTTGCCGCTACTGTCACTGTTGCCCCACTGGTCAGTACAAAGTTTGGAATGGCTGCTGTGGTAATGCGGTCTTTTGCCCCATACGCGATTTGCTGATAGAAAGCAACATCTGGACTAGTCACCGCTTGATCACCAGCGTTGTGCAGGGTGAGCTTGATACGGGCAGTTGTCCCTGGTTCAGGGTTGGGTGGGTCAAGGACGAAACCATCGGCTGCGATGGTTAGGTCTGGTCCAGCAGTCCGCTTTGCCGTGTAGCGGTCACTTGCCCCAAACGTCACTACGTTGTCTACAACCAGCGTAGATGAGACATTGACCGTCTCTGTAACCAATGGGGTTTTGGTGTAGGTCATCACCAGATCACCCGTGCTGTTTGTGCTGGTTGCCAAACCAGATTCCAGTTGGTCATCCTGTGTCATCTGTCGGGGCTTGCCCCATTGCTGTTGCGCTTGGTCATAGCTCACCGCGAAAATGTCGTTTCCTGCTGTTGAACTGTCTGTCCAGAGCACATGCATATTGCCATCGCTATCTTGGGTTGCTTCATAGTCCAACATGGTGAAGGGACCATCGGAGATAATCGCTTCAGGAGTTGCTTGGCTCCCCATACGCGCATACAACGAGGTGTCCTTCATCCAGATGATACGCAGGTTGCCTGTTGAGTCATAAAAGATGGTCGGGCGTTCGTCTGGTAGGGAGTCGCTGGTCAGTTGAGAGGGGGTACTCCACGTTCTGCCATCCCATGTGGTTAGGAATAGCTCACGGTCTGTACTCGTTGCTAGGTCGCCATCGGTATCTTGGCTATACACCATCGCCATGTTGGTTGTGTTAAAGGCGGCAGTTGCGGTGTCTATAATACCCGCCTTATCCTGAAGCAGAATTGACGGCGTGTACCAGGAGGTGGTTGTCGTCATCCAATGGGTATACCAGAAGGTATCAGGAGCATCACTGCTGCCGATAAGCTCCCCGCCAGCATTCTGCTGCCACGTCAACAGTAGCGAACCATCCTGCCCCTGCGCGAGGTGCGGCGAGGTATCCAAGACACTATTTTGTGTGACAGTCATAGGTGTTGTCCATGTAGACCCACTCCGGTAGGCAAAGAATATATCAAATGCATTGATGTATTCAGCGTTGAGTTCTGCGGTTTGTTCATCTTGCACTATGGTATTACGCTCCCATACCGCTATGGGAATGGGGTTTTGAGTCCCGGCGTAGCCCACTTGGGGAGCGAAGTCTTGGTAGGTATCGCTGGTGATGCGACTGGAACGTTGCCAAACTTCGCCATCCCGTGAAGTGCTGCTATAGATTTCCTCGCCCTGCAACGGTTGTTTCCGGGTGTCGTCATGCACCCAAACCATAGCGAGCGATGGGGCAGCAGCACTTGGCGGAGCGGCAGCAATGTGCGGATGGCTAAAAGGGGAAACATTGCGCTCATAGGCAACTTCCTGTAGCCCCGGCTGAGTCGTCATTGCCAGTTGGCTATCGCCTTGTTGTGCTTGCTGCTGGTAGACGGCATATCCGTCAGGATGTTGAGCATAGTCCCGCGAGATTGGTTGCCAGTCGCTCTCGGTAGTCAAAGCGGTTGCGTTGGTTGCATCAGCAAGTGCGGCAGCACTGCTAGGCTGCTCCCATTTCCAATCAGCAGACGTGGTATAGCTCTTTTCCCATCGCCAGATGGTGAAGGTGATTTTGGCAAATAGCCCTGCCGAGGCTGATTTGGCATAGGCATATTGGGGATGGGGCGGCGATTGCAGCACGACCTCATACTGCCCACCACCGCTGGCTTGGGCATCCAGTTTGTCATCAACCAGCGTCATAATCAGTGCCAACCCGATATTGCCGCCAGCTTTCAAAAAGCTAGATTTCCATGAGAGGTCTTCCTGGTCACAGGTCTTCTCGAAATTTAGCCCGCCGCCAATCCCCACGCCAAGCTCTGCTTGCATCGTGGCAATGCTATTGAACCAACGGACAATCCTGCCAACAACGTACATCTGCTCGGCTTTTTTGAGTGGGCAGACCCCAGAGGTCAGCGTTTTACAGAAGACTTCCACAACTGATTGCTCCTGTTCGATTTTCCCTTCAATATCTAGCCCAAAGGTGGCCTTGTTGAGCGCAAGACACTTGACCAATTCCATTGTGCCTTCGCCATAGATACTCCCAATGATCGAGGCTCCAGCGGCGGTAAATCCGCTCTTCCCTTGCAGCTTTGCGGAGCCGCTGCCGCTGCCGCTGATCTTGAGTTCCATGCTTGCTTGAGTTTCCTCAACCCCCAACTCCTTGCCGCCTAGAAAAGGGACAAGCGAGGGAACAACAACGGTAAATTCTAGTGCGGGGTCGGGGAAGTCTTTGCTCCAACTAGCTTCCATCGGTTCCCCTTCGCACGTATCGGGAATAGACACTGACATAATTTCCACTGGTAGCCAGTCTGGTACCATAACCCCATAGATGGGCTTGTGGAAGATAGCAGAAGCAACTTTGACATCCTTGTCATTTTCATCTTTGCTGATACCCACTGCCTGCACCCGCAGCGCATTAACAGTAAAGGGATAGCCATACCCAATATCGCTTTTGAGCGAATAGGTATGGGCAGCTTCGTCAGTGTTGGTCTCCTGGGCTATGGGGTCATCCTTGTTGAGACGAAAGATGACACTACTAGGCTCGTGTTCTTTCCAGTCTACACGGGCAGTATAGGTGTTGTCTGGCGAGTCCAGCAGCGGTGGTTGGAAGTAGTAGGGACCACCAATGCAGGCTTTGACATCCTCAATGGCAGGAGGCTCTGCCGTTGGTGTGGGGGTGGGCGTAATTGTCGGGGTGTTGGATGGGGTTGGCGTGACGGATGGGGTGGGTATGGCGGTGGTCGGCACCGATGTGACGATAGGGGTGTCGCCGGGTTGGGGGCGGGTGAGGGAGCCATAGACATTTAGTCCACGATAGCCGCCGCCCATGCTATACTCACCATCCATATCAATGTCAAATGATCCATAGGTGACATCCGCAGCAACTGGCACAGAGACCGAGAAGGAAGCACAATTCGTACTTGGAAACCCTGATTCAACATAGGTTGAAAAGCTGTCTTTTTCTCCACCAGCGGATACCGTCACCGTAACATCTGCGCCATATCCACTCCCCATACATGTCTGTCCAGAGACCGCGAGAGTGGAGCCATTGAAGATACCCTCATATTTGCGGGTGGTGGTGAAATCTTCCTTATCAACTGGGTCACCAAAGGTGCCGCCGGTGACGGAGTAGGTGATTTGCATACCATTAAAGGGTTCATCGGGATAGACCCCGGACACAGCTTGCACCGGTTTTGGTGCTGGCAGTACCCAAGTAACAAGAGCGATGATCGTCAGGATACTGACGAAAAAGGGGGCAAGGGAGCGGTTGATATGCGGTTTCATAATGAGGTTGTTCCTTTCAGCTTAACCGACCCAGCGGGTGAGTAGAAAGACTCCTGCACAATGGAGAAAAGGGTAACAAGGGGTGCTCTTGGAGTTAGATTGGTTTCGTTTATTGCCTGTAGGTTGGAAAAGCAAGTGTTTATCAATTATGGTAGGAAGAACACCAGGATAGGTTCGTGTGGGAGTGTTCGCTATTGTCGTAGCCCTATCCTACTTTATTGTATTGTATGTCTAAACATAGGTTGTTGTCAAGAGAAACGTATGGCTAGTCAACGTCCGGTTTGCCCCCATGCCCCTCTCCCATAAAAGGGCGAGGGGGAGGAGCACCTGCCCGATTCCCCTTCTCTCCGCGGTGGGACGCGGGGCTAGGGGATGGGGGGCTGCCCGGTGTTCATTCCCCTTCTCCCCCTACGGTGGGACGCGGGGCTAGGGGATGGGGGGACAAACAACCTTCTCCCCCTGCCCCCGCTCCGCTTGTAGAGACGTAGCATGCTACGTCTCTCCGGTTCCCCTTCTCTCCGCGGTGGGACGCGGGGCTAGGGGATGGGGGCTGCCCAAGACACCCTCTCCCCCTGCCCCCTCTCCCATAAAAGGGCGAGGGGGAGGAGCACCTGCCCGGTTCCCCTGCTCCCCTCGGTGGGGGAAGGGGCTAGGGGATGGGGGGCTGCCCAAGACACCCTCTCCCCCTGCCCCCTCTCCCATAAAAGGGCGAGGGGGAGGAGCACCTGCCCGGTTCC
>CAYPHM010000064.1:0-25473 GCA_964410555.1 uncultured Chloroflexaceae bacterium
CTCTACAAGCGGAGCGGGGGCGGGGGGCGGGGGGGAGCAAGGGGGGAGCGGGGGTACCGGCGAGACGGTGCATGCTAACGGCTCTACAAAAGGGAAAGTACCCTGTCCCTACTCCACCCTAAAGGGGATGACATACTCGCGGTACTCAATCGCCTGATCGCGGGTGTCCTCCTGGTGTTCCTTGCGATCCTCCTCGTAGCGGGGAATGTCCTCACGATCTTTTGGTGGGCGCAGCAGCAGGTTGTCGGAGAGGTTGCGAACAATCATTGTCCAAGTGCCACGTTGGGCATCTGCTGGCACCGTCCATGTCCAACTGGCATATCCGTTGTCGTCTACGTGAATACGCCAATCTAGGTACTCTGACCTATCCAACGGATAGATTGTCCCATCTGGTGCCGTCACCCAATAGGCAGCGCGTGAGGTGGGCATATCGTTAATGGTAAAGGTGAAAGTGGTACCGGGGGCACCGCTGGTTGGCGATACGCTGTAGGGCAACGGGAGCGGGTCATCACGGATGATGGGAAAGGAGATAATGCGTTCAATACGGCTCTCCTCGCCACGGGCAGTCATATGCCATGTGCCTTCGACAATGTTTGCCGGAGCAGTCCATTCCCATTGTACGCTGCCTTGTTCATCTGCATGGAGTTTCTTGTCTACTAGATCATACTCTTGGTCAAAGCGGCGTTGGTCTGTTTTGGCACCAGTTAGCCAAAAGTTCATTTCTTCATCTGCGTGAAACCCCGTAGCGACAAATGCAAAGGTAGTACCGGGACCGCCGCTCTCTGGTTGCATACGGATACCTTGTGGGGGTTCCCCCTCAACGTAAAATATGACGCTGGCGGTTTTCCAACCAGCAGAGCCACGGGTATACATTGTCCATTCGCCAGGCATGCGGTCTGCTTTGACTTCCCATTCCCACGTTACCGTCCCCTGATTATCACAGACCAATTCGCGCTCGTTGGGGTCTGGCGTATTTGTGGGGTCTATTGCCCAAAAATAGACATGCTCTTCTGGCAAATAGCCCGATACGGTAAAGCGAAATGTGCTGCCAACTGGCGCATGATTTGGGGATACGTTCAACGTGGGCATCGCTTCGGGGGTGGGGGTGACGGGGGTATCGTCTATCGTGAAGGGGATAACCCACTCAACCCGGCTGAAGATACCGCGAGCGACCATTTGCCAATTGCCGGGTGGCACATCATTGGGGGCAGTCCATGTCCATGTGACATCTCCCGTGGGGTTGGTTGATGCATAGGTATATTCCTCTGGGAATTGGTCTGGTACCGTGCCATCTGGCATAATCACCCACGTTGCCACCCGTTCGCCGGGGGTAAAACCATCAGCAACAAAGGTGAAGGTAGTACCGCGTTGACCATGCTCTGGTGTCACCTTGTGCGTTGGTGGTGGCACGACTGGTGCGGCAATGGTTGGGTTTGCTACCTCATTGGATGGGTTGATAACCTTATCCGATGGGTTGTCTATGTAGAAGGGAATGCGGATGGTATGACTACTATCGCGCCCTTTTGCCATAAAGAACCAATCGCCACCTTTGGCATCTGGCGGTGAGGTCCATACGCGGTAGATTTGCCGCTGGCTATCGCTGGATATATCGATACTGATACGCAGCTCGCTGCCGTCTGGTTGCACAAACCATGTACCAACTTGCTCGTTTGGCTCAAAGCCGCCGCGTGATACAAAGGTAAACGTGGTACCGGGCGGACCGTGGTTTGCTGGCAGCACCATGGAGGAGGTCTGGTCGGCGTAGGGGACGGCAGGCGCATCTATGGTGAAGGGTATGGTAATCGTTGCGCTATGCAACCAATAGCCCTCAATGGTCATCTCCCACGCACCACCAGCGGCATCAGCGGGGGCAGTCCATGTCCAGGTGTAGTTGCCTTGCCCATCGGCAAAAGCGCGTTGGTCGTTGTCGTAGCGGTTGCCGCGGGGGTCGGTTGCCCAGATGCCCAGTTGTTCGCCGTCCCCAAAGCCACTGACGGCAAAGGTAAAGGTCGCGTTGGGTTGTCCTGCTGGTGGGTGTACGGTGCCGTTGGCTGCGGTTGCCTGCGATAAGGGTAGCACGATGGTTGCAAGTAGCACGATGCATAGAGCGGTAAAGATGGGTGAAAGCTGTTTCATATGAGGATGTCCTTTGTATTGCAAAGCGGGGGTATGGCTATTGCCGTGCATCTCGTGGCTCGCGGCGATAGGCGATACTCAGTGAAAAAACGAGAATAGCTAGGGCTATGCCAGTCCAAAGTAACGCCCAAAATATAGCGGGTAAGAAGGTCTTACTTGCCATGATTTGGGCATCGGTGAGGACAGCGCGATGGTGGGTAGACAGTTTAATGAGATCAAACACGCTGTCTATGGCATCGAGCATGGATTGCACGGCGAGGAAGAGCAATAGCCCACTTGCCCATGTATCATTCAGCTTGATGCCAGCGGCGATAAGCCCACCGGCTATGAGAAACCCGGCGATAAAGCCAAAGATACTACGGACAAAGAGCAAACACATGATCGCCATAATAACGCCAAGCCCAAGCAGGACGTGGCGGGCAGATACGCCCCATGCTGAGATGATGACGAGCAAGCCGCCGAAAATGGCACTGCCAAGATAGCCGGCACTAACGATAATCCAACTGATACCACCAGCGGTTGTGGCAACACCGGAAAAATCCGGGCGCACAATGAACTTGAGAAACTTTCCGCCGGTGATGATGGCGGCTAATCCGTGTGCCATCTCGTGGACAAATGTCCCAAAGAGGTGAAAGGGATAAAAGATAAGCCCAACCCACGGGACACGCCAGAGGAGCATGGATGCGAGAGCCAAACCAATTACGATGAGGACTTCACGTTGTCGCCAGCCGCGAAAGAAGTGTGCTACGGTCATCGCCATACCTCCTGTGATGATGACTTCATAGGAGTAGTATACCGCATTTTTGGGATGGTGGTTGTGGTGGCTTCTTGCGGGGTGTGGCAGACTTTTTCCGCTCATCATAAATAAAGACCTATAGCCCCTGCCGTTCCACCCTCTCAACCTGTCCTTTCAAGGGTAAGTCTGACGGGCAAATTCGTATTTTTTATTCCCCGCTCCCCCCTGCCCCCGCTCCCAGAAGGCAAGGGGAGCTGCCCGGTGAGACCTTGCTTACTCTCCCCTAACCTACCCCTATAGAGCAAGGGAGAGGGGGAACAACATTGGTCTCACTCGTAGAGATGGCTATGCTCGTTCGCACTCGCCCCCTCACGCACCTTACGAATCATCGCCACCTCATCGCAATAATCTTGCTTGACGCACATATGGCAATCTTGCCATATCTTATGATGGAGCAGGTAGCGTGGTACCTCGCGGAATCCTAAGCGGCTCAACCAGACTGGCTGTAACGTAAGAGCACAGACTGTCTGGATATTGAGCGACATTGCATCATCCATCAGCGCATCTACCAACCGCCGCGTAAGGGAGTGTCCCTGAAAATCCGGGTGAACTACCGTACTGACAATTTCTGCAAGATTGCGCCAGATAATTTTCAACCCTGCACAAGCAACCACCTCTTGGTCTGCCTGCACCACCTGAAACTCCCGCACCCGATTGTACAAATTGTCCATCGTGCGGGGCAACATCACATTTTGCATTGCATAGTAGTTGATCAGTTCATAGAGCCGGGGAACATCGTTCACAGACCCACGACGAACGGTCATCTCCGCGCATGATGAAATGGTCAGCGTTGGGAGTTCAACGGGGGGGGTATAAAGACTTACTACTTGTTGCATAGGTACAGCCTCCTGGAGAAAGCATACAGCAGAGCGAGGTAACATAGACGCTCCGCTCATCCTTTCCCTTTCCTACAATGAAAGTACAGAAATACGGATGGTGAAACGCAATTATCGCGCTGTAATGAAAGTACAGAAATACGGATGGTGAAACGCAATTATCGCGCTGTACGGAAGGGACGCAACCGGGCGAGACGCTTGCGCTGGTCAAGGGAACGCATGGCAGTATCGTTGGTGGTGGTATCAGTATGCCATCGTTCTAGGGTAACGAGCAGGTGTGGGGTGTTGATGCTTATCCCACGTCCCACCACGGGAAAAAAAAGGGTGGGGGCTTCCCCTCGCCCTTTATAGGAGAAAGGACGTACATAGGTTGTCAACAAACACGCCAATAGTCCCCCTATTCCTGTTGGTGCTAATCTGTCCGTTTGGATCGATATTGCACCGCTTCTGCAATGTGTGCTGTGCCGATATGGTCAGAAGCAGCAAGGTCTGCTATCGTACGGGCAAGTTTGAGCACCCGATGGTATCCGCGTGCCGAAAGGTTCAGTTGACGCACAGCTGCCTTGAGCAGACTTTGCCCTGACGTATCAAGCGCACAATACTTGCGTATTTCGGCTGGTCCCATATCGGCATTGGAGAGTAGCGATGTGCCAGCAAACCGCTGTTGCTCGATAGTCCGTGCGGCACATACCCGCTCGCGCACATCTGCTGAAGGCTCCCCAAGACGGTCACTACTCAGTTTATCATACTTGACCCTGGGAACCTCAATATGGATGTCAAAGCGGTCAAGCAATGGACCACTGACCCGCTTCTGGTAGCGGGCTACACTGGAAGGGTTGCATGTACACGCCCGCTCTGGGTCGCCATAATAGCCACACATACACGGGTTTTGTGCGGCAATCAGCATAAACGAGGCGGGGAAGGTAACACTGCCTGATGCACGGCTAATCACGACTACTCGATCTTCCAATGGCTGCCGCAACACCTCAAGCCGATTGCCAAACTCCGGGAGTTCGTCTAGGAAAAGGATTCCGCGATGCGCTAGGGTAATCATGCCCGGCTTGACCCGCCCCCCACCCCCACCGACAAGCCCTGCCAATGAGGTTGTGTGATGGGGAGCGCAAAATGGACGTTGCCGTATGAGCGGCGTATCTTTGGGAAGCTGCCCACTTACGCTATAGATTTTCGTCACTTCTAGGGCTTCTTCAAAAGACATCGGCGGCAAGATAGAGTTCATAGCGCGTGCCATCATGGTTTTGCCTGAACCGGGTGTACCAGTCATAAGGACATTATGTCCACCAGCGGCAGCGATTTCCAACGCTCGCTTGACGTGCTCTTGCCCACGAACATCCTGAAAGTCTAAGGGATAGATTCCCTCTTCATCCTCAAATGATGCATCGGACAGGTAGGGGATAAGAGGCCGTTCTCCTATGGCATGAGCTACGAGTTCTCCTAGCGAGCGCACGGGGATAATCGTCAAGCCACTAACTAGCGCAGCTTCGGCAGCATCCTCGTAAGGCACATAGACCAGTTCAATGCCCTGCTCGCGTGCCACAACTACCATTGGCAGCACCCCATCGGTATGGCGTAGGGTTCCGTCAAGCGAAAGCTCACCAATGAAGACTGCTCGCTCTACCTCTGCGGCTATCTGTTCGGATGCTATGAGCAACCCGATAGCGATAGAGAGGTCGTAGGCGGGGCCTACCTTGCGTAGATCGGCGGGGGCGAGATTGACAGTGATACGTTTGGTTGGGAAGGCGAGACCGGTGTTGCGGATAGCCGCCCGTACCCGTTCTCGGCTCTCCTGTATGGCAGTATCCCCTAGCCCAACTACCGTAAACGCTGGCATCCCTGCCGATATATCTACTTCTACTTCAACGAGGACTCCATCAAGTCCATTGATCGCGCAACTAAACACTTTGGCAAGCACGCATCACCCTTTCATGATACAGAACCTGCAACCAAAAAGCAATAGGGGAGAGTATAGCACAAAAAGCCCATAAGGGGAAATATCCCGAATAGGCTAGGGTGTGACAAATATTTTTCCCTCGTCATAAAAAAGAACTATAGCCCCTACTTTTCTATCCGCTCCCCTTCCCCCCACGGTGGGGAGAAGGGGAATGAACACCGCTTTCCTTCCAATAGAGCTTGTCCATAGAACCAACAATGCATGCTATACTACCCACAAGAACAAGCTACACAAGGAGACGCGTATGGATAAACTCCGCTTTCCCTATGGACGGGCGGATTTCTACCGCTTGATAACCAATGGAGACTACTACGTAGATCGTACCGCATATATTCGCCTCTTGGAAGAACAAGGCGATACCTTGCTGTTCCTCCGTCCGCGGCGGTTTGGCAAAAGTTTGCTCCTCTCGATGCTGGAAAACTATTACGATGTGAACAAAGCGGACGATTTTGCCCGTCTTTTCGGGCACCTGGATATTGGCAAGAAACCCACCCCCCGCCACAACCAATACCTCATCCTCTTATGGGATTTTTCGGCAGTAGACCCCCACGGTACGAGTGATACCATACGCCAATCCCTCTACAATAGCATCAATCGAAGTATTGACACCTGTAAGAAATTGTATCCCCATATCTTAACGAATGATGTCCTGATTGACCCAGCTGATGCCCTCAACTCGTTCCAATCGCTGCTGACAGCGGTACGCACGACATCCTATCCACTCTATCTCCTTGTTGATGAGTACGACAACTTTGCCAATGAGGTTTTCATGGCGCAGCAATCGGGTAGTACCGAACGGTACCAGCATCTCGTTGAAGGGGAAGGCATCATCAAAACCGTGTTTAAACTGGTGAAGTCCGCCCTGGGCGGACGCGGACTGGAGCGGGTCTTTATGACTGGCGTGTCCCCGGTCTTGTCCAATGACCTGACCAGCGGGTTCAACATCGTGAAAAACATCACCTTGAACCCAGACCTGCATATGCTGTGTGGCTTTACCGAGGCGGAAGTTGCCGATGCTCTAAACCATGTAGCAGAGGTATGTCACCTCACCGATGCCCAAACGGACGAGGCGATGATGATGCTGCGAACGTTCTACAACGGCTATCGCTTCTCGTTGTATGAGGATATTCGGCTCTACAACCCCACGTTGGTCTTTTATTTCCTTGACCATTTACAAAGCTCCTGTCGCTATCCCCAAGAGATGCTCGATGCCAACCTCGCTACTGACCGCCAGAAACTCCACTATGTGTCCCGTATGCCGCACGGGGATCACGTCATTCTAGCGGTTCTCGATGAGACGGAACCCGTAACCGTATCCACCCTATCCCAACGATTTGGGGTCCACCACATTTTGTATGGGGAAAAGACTGACCCGTTTATGACTTCGTTGCTCTATTATCTAGGGGTGCTGACCCTGGGAGATACGACCCCTATGGGGAAACGCATCCTCACGATACCCAACCAAGTAACTCGGCAACTCTATGCCGAACGTATTCGGGAAATGCTCTTACCACCGGGTACGCACAATGATGTAACCCGCGTTGTTGAAGCTCTGTATAGTCAGGGGGACATGGGGGTGGTGTGTGAGTTTATCGAACAGACGTATTTCTCGGTCTTGGACAACCGGGACTACCGGGGGGCGAATGAACTGACCATCAAGATGCTGTTTGTCTCGTTGCTGTTCAATGACCACTATTATATGATGGTTTCCGAGCCAGCGTTACAGCGCCGGTATGCCGATTTGTTACTGCTGTTGCGTCCCGATATGCGGCAGTACTCACTGTACGATCTCTTGATTGAGTGTAAGTATCTTGGGTTACGTGAACTAGGCATGTCGGGCAAGGACCTACAAGCTAGGGAGCGAAGCGAGTTGGCGGCGTTGCCAGCGGTAGCACAGATGCAAGCGGAAGCGCGGGAGCAGGTGCGGGAGTATCGGGCGGCGTTGGAAGCCACGTATGGCGAGCGGTTGAAGCTGCGGTGCTTTAGTGTGGTGGCGTTAGGCTACGAGCGGCTCGTGTGGGAAGAGGTCGTGGGGGAATGTACACCTGAAACCAGCTAGGCGAAAGGGAAATACACACATAATATGGTAACTTTTTAGGGTATTCCGTGCATAGCCTTTCCCTCGTCCCCCTGCGCTGGTGGGGACTAGAAAATGTCAGGACGTGTTGACGAAATAGCCTGCTATGGTATATTTATGTCAAAATGTAGTAATGTATTGGTATAACCTCGATTTATACCAATACATATTGTGCTATAAATTTTTACATAATGTATGATACCTGAAAGCTCTCTATTCCCCCATCATAACAGCGTAGGTGGGTAAGGGATGTAGGAGAAGAGGATGTAGAGGAAAAATATATTACTGACATAATAACAACTATCGCCCAACGTATGCTCTAGCAAGTATCGTCAGAGTAATAGGAGTGCAAGTGACAAATTATGTGTAGTATACTAGTATATGGTACAGAGCAATTGCATTACCTACCTGTGATAGGATAGTCTCATGATACGAATGATGGCTATCACCAGAGGATGATGTAATGACGAACCAAGTCCCCTTGACTATCGCCCAATGTTTTGCTGAGGTGGAGGGGGTTGCCCCCACGCAAGACCAAAATGCAGATTTCCATTGAGAAGGTGTCACATTATGGAGATATACCCCTTTTGCCTAATCGTACATCGTTGGAACTTCCCCTTTGACCTCTTCATCTCATATATATCCCAAGATAAGAAACAAGCACTTCCCTATCCACTTGAATACCAAAAATGCCGTTGGTAAACCAATCCAAAATGCCCATTCTCGCAATATGCCTGTATCTCCTAATCTCAAGGAATAGTGATGAACAATATGAGAGGTAAATCTACGAATTGTGGAGTAGATGAATGCGTTGCGCGTCATTACTATATCGCTTTTTAATGGCTCATATGCTTAATGGAGATTGTAAAGGTTATCTTTCTTCATATCCGTGCCCGCTGGCAAAGCCTTATTCTGCTGTCTCTACATACACCAACGCCTCGTGCAGCCGCCCCGCACGCGCAAGAGCTAGGGCAACGTTGTAGCGATACCTAGATGCTTCATAGAAATTATTTGCCTGTTCAAACAGACGGATTGACTCACTAAAGTACTCCAACGCCTGCTTCAGCATACCCGCATCGCCGTAGATATTGCCGAGTTGCCCATAACACACGGCACGATCCTGGAGCGCGTTAGCGGGGGTTAGGTTGAGGGCTTCAAGGTAGCGTTGCTCTGCCGTTTGTATGTGACGGACGATCTCATCCTTCGCCGCACCCGCTTCCCGCGCCTCTCTAAACCGCTCATATGCTACACCACCAAGATGCCCTAGCCCCCTTGCCCGTTGTAGCCTATCCTGCTCAGGTGTCAACTCCAAACTGCGCTGGTACCATCGCTCGCAGCGGCGAGGTTGCGTATCGCGGGGATGTTTTTGTAAGCATGTCCCAGGTTGTAGGCTACACTTGCTTCTGCCGCATGGTCGCCAATGGGATAACAAACAGAATACACCACATTTGTGCCTATCCAAACACCTATCAACAATCTTTTTTAACCATTTCTTCACTTCTTCACAATGTCTTGCATTTTTCCGCACAATATCTGCACTATTCCCCCTTTACATCTTTATTGACCAAAGGGTATAATAGGTATGGTTTCTCTACACGCAAGACCTCGATAGCCTAAAGAAGCCAAATTCTCGTGACAGAGTTTTGATGCGTGGAAGCCGCCGCTCCGCACAAAACACCATAGGTATAGATGAAAAACACAAGCTATGGAGCGCAACACTAATGTTGGTAGCATAGAAGTGGTTTTTTTTCTGTATTCTGCTGTACGCTTTTCTTATGAGCTACGGTAATGGCGAAGCCTGTCTTCAAAAATGCTACTAGTAAAATCGTCCCATATCTAACAAATATATCTTGATATTACCTATCTCCATAGGTAAGTCAATATTTTTTATCAACTACAACATTCCCCTTTTTTATACTTAGATAAGTAACATATTGTGGGAGGTAATCCTTGCTTGAATGGTATATTATTCACTGTAAGCCACAAAAAGAAACACAAACTGCTGAACTCTTGGAGAGTATCTTGGGATTAACCACCTATCTTCCCCAAGTGCAACAGCAGTATCGCGGAGAAATACAGGTTGCCCCGCTGTTTCCCCGTTACCTTTTTTTCCAGGTTGATCTTATGCGTATCCATCCAACTGCTATCGTATCATTGCCGGGGATTATGCGTATTGTGGGGATTGAGCAAAAGCCGCAGGCAGTGCCGCCTGATGTGGTTGAAACGCTGCGTCAACGGGTCGCTGCTATCAACCAAAGTGGCTGTCTGCTTGACCACAGATTTCGCCCTGGTGATACGGTGCGCTTCAAAAAAGGACCAATGTATGGGCTAGAAGCCATTTTTCAAGGGGACATCCGCCCGCATGAACGGGTGCGGGTATTGATGGATTTTATGGGCAGAATCAACCGTATGGATGTAGATGCAAATGATTTAGAACGGGTAGAGCGCAAAAACCACCCGCCACGGCGTACTCGTGGCAAGGGGAGAAAAATTCAACCGAAACAGGGAGCATCTGAAGATTATATGAAATATTAAGGAAACAACCCTACTGTACATATTGAGAAAGGATATGGTGATTATGGAAGAAGAGATGGAACAGTATATAGACTTAAGGCACTATGCAAAGCTCCTCTGGACATGGAAGTGGGTCATAATGATCAGTATGCTGCTTGCTGGTGGGACGGCGTTTTGGTTTAGCCAACAGATGCCCCCTGTCTATAAGTCATCCGTGACTATGCGAATCAACCAAGCTCCGTCGAGTGCTCAAGTAATGGACAATCAACCGCTGGTCTTTAGTGAACGCTTGTCACAAACCTATGTGGAGTTGCTTCAGAGCCGCCCTATTTTGCAAACAACTATTTCTAATTTGGGATTAGATACAACCTATCAAGCCCTTGTTGGGAATATCACGGTGACAGCTATTCGAGATACCCAACTCATAGAATTGACGGTACAACATACTGACCCCCAGATGGCAGCTGCAATTGCTAATGAGATTGTGGCAGTCTTTACTGCTCAAGAGCAGCAAATACAATCCAGTCGCTATGCAGAATCTCGGGATAATTTGAAACAACAGCTTGCCGCTATTGAGCAGGATATAGCAACAACCCAAGAGCATATAGCTCACTTGGGAAAGAAACCCCAACGTACTCCTACGGAACAAGCAGAATATGATCAACAGCAATCGTTATTGTCTCAGTATCGCACAAACTACACGTCAATATTGCAAAGTCTGGAAGAAGTACGATTAGCAGAAGCTCAATCTACCAATAACCTGCTCGTGATTGATCCTGCCATTGTTTCTTTTTCCCCTGTTTCCCCACGACCAATGATGAATACCCTCTTGGCAACAGCTGTAGGGGCTATCTGGGCGGTTATGATTATCTTCGTAAGAGAATTTTTAGATGATACCATTCGTTCAGGTGAACAACTGGAGCATCTCACCCAGCTACCAGTGTTGGCACACATTGGGAAAATCAACGATCCAAAACAAGAGCTAAAAGAGGGCGACAAAACAAAAGCAACCAAGAAGGTTTCTCAAGACCATCTTATCGTGGTAAAGCACAGCAGATCGCCTATCGCTGAATCTTACCGGATGCTGCGAGCTAATATTGAGTTTGCAGTACTTGATCGCCCACTCCAAACACTACTTGTGACAAGTAGTGGTCCAAAAGAAGGCAAAAGTACCACCGTGGCGAACCTTGCGACAGCTATAGCCCATACCGGGCGCAAAGTGCTTATCGTAGATACTGATTTGCGAAGACCTACGATCCATACCTTCTTCGGATTAAGCAACGATCAAGGCATAACAATGGCTTTGATGCATACGGACACTCCAATTGGTACGTATATCCAATCCACCAATGTGGATAATCTGTCTATACTGGCAAGCGGTCCTATTCCCCCCAACCCCGCCGAGTTACTCGGTTCGCAGCGCATGAACCAAATCATAGATGAACTCAAAAGCATGTTTGATGTAGTCATTTTTGATAGTCCACCAGTAATGGCAGTTGTGGATGCAAACCTATTGGCACGAACATGTGATGCAACCTTGCTGGTAGTCCTCATAGCGGCGACCCGTGCAAAAGGATTGGTTCGTACAAAAGAACAACTCCGACAAGCAGGAGCACGGCTAGTTGGGACAGTATTAAACCAAGTGACGAAGGAGCATGGTGGATACTACGATTATTACCATTACTATTACTCTGGACCTGGCGGTAAAGGGGGAGGAGGAGTAAGTACTACCAAACTTGTCCCAATAGTGTATAGCCGCAATGGACATGGAGACCCACAAACGCTAGAAAAGGTAGATTAGAAGGATGGTAGATTAGAAGGATGGTGTGCTGCGTGGTAGAATAGAATCATCAATGACCATGCTCTAGCCTGATGACAGAATTTCTGCTGCCATGTGGAAGGAAAACCCTTATGGAAGAACTCCTACAATTGCGCGACCACCTAGAACACCAACGCTATGCTGAAGCCCTTAGTGTCCTTGATGATTTGGATGATATGAGTAAAAAAGCTATTCTTGATACCATCCAAACTTTTCTCGAACGCTTATTGATGCATTTGATCAAAAACGATATAGAACAACGAATGACTAACTCGTGGGCAGCATCCATTCGGGATTCCTTGCTCCAGATACGCCGACGAAACCTTAAAGGTAATCAACACTCGTGGTATATTGGCTCTCATCAATGGGATGATCGATTGGAAGAGGCATATGAGGTTGCTATTGCTAATGCCAGTGTTGAGGTTATGGATGGTCTCTATACACCATTTGAATTGTATGAACGAGCACACCGTGTAGATGTGCTGCAACGAGCCAAGAATCTCTTGACCTTGCTCTATGAGCATCAACCAAAGTCATTGCCACAGATTATCAATGATTCCTTGAGTACCCTGCCAGGAGGTGATATGTGGAGATACAAACGAAGGTAATAGCAAAAGGGACAAGGGGTGAATCACCATGCTGCTCCCTTCTCGCTTACCGAAACACCACATCCAACTCCCTATCTGTCTCCAACGGTAGCTCAAATACCAGGAGGTGTTGTTCTTGCCTACTTGGTGGGTGAGACGTAGCGACAACCGCCGCACCATCAGGCAACAGCACTTGCACAACCAGCGGGACATTCTCACGCCCTGCCTGCTTTTGTACCCGTAGGTGATACCGCCAACCTTGTGCGTTTTGGGTCAGCACTTGGTTTGGCAATCCATAGCCATAGGATATACTGCGCTTGCCACCAGAGGGGACAACGAAGAAGGTACTCAACATTGTCGTCCCATTTTCGCCACGGCTTACGGTTGTCATACCCGTGTCTGCCTCACTAGTAATGAGCCATTCGGCAGGGGTAGGGTGACGAGTTGTTTTTTGGGCTATGCTGCCTGGAGCCAACAGCACCCGGAGATAGTCCCAATAGCAACGGTTCATTTGCCCAATATAGGAGCGTTCGTAGTCTGTCCAAGATCGCCCTGGTTTATAGTGCCAACATTCCATTGGATTGGTACTTGTATGGGCATAATGTATATCAAGTTGTGCTTTTGGCGTTACAAGGTTCTGTAAATCAGCGGTATAGGTGATGGATTGCTGAATACTGGCATGCGATTTGCTATAGCTCATATTGGAATCAACAACCATCAGAAAATCTCCAGAACCACGACGTACCGCTCCATCCCATCCCAGTTGGGTGAAGAGTTTGGCAGTAGACTCATCGGCAACCAGGACTTGCAAGTGACGCTCATTCAGCGCACGACGAAGCATTTCAGACAACAAGAAAGGGTCTGGACGGTCTACATCATTGACAACTCTGGCAAATATGGCTTCAAGTAGTGGCTCAAGAAACGACTCACTACTCAAGCCGATTTCATCATACTGAGTACGCATATAGTCTAAGAGATTATCGGATGTTACCGGACTATCTGTCCCTTCAACATTTAATGGTCCCGTCGCTTCAAGAAAATACTGCAACGCTTGGGGGGTAAAGGCAATGACATCGGTTACACCTGGGTCATGCCCAAGATTGTAGAGGTAACGGGCAGCACTCGCAGAATAGCGGAAATCTGGCGACCATCCAGCGTCCCATAATGCCCACTGGGGCAATCCCATATAGCGGCGTAGCGGTTCGGGGGGGGCAATGTAGGGACCTTGCGACAATCGTTCGCGGTCTATGTGTGAGGAGTCTTCCATCCAAATGTCGTCTAGGTAGCCCTGGTTAATAGTAGCTACTCCCGTGGCACTCATTAACCCCCCTGCTGCCCGTAATTCATCGGGGTTGAGGGCTATAAGGAGATACTCACGGGAACCTTGCGCCCCAAGCAAATCAGGCGCAGCCATCGTCAAGGTAACGAGCCACCCACCACGCTGCACCGCTTGTTGCATCTCTTGCAAGGGTTGTTGCAAAGCAGGGGATAGGTCTTCCATAGGGGTAGCCTCCAACGTAGTATAGAGGTATCCCATACGTTGGTGCATTTGTTCAAGTGCTGGACGTGCTGTTTGTAGGTGTTGGTTGAGAGCTACGCCAAGCGACTCACGTTGCTGTTGTTCGTCAAAGAGTGGTGTAAGCACTGTTGCCACTTCCTCTGCCGACAACACCATATCAAGCGTTGCATCAGCTATGGGTAGCAGATAGGTAGCCTGCTGTACCTGTGAACGTAGCGAATCCGGGAGTTGCTCTTGCGGGAGTTTGTCTAACCTTCCTGCTATTTCTGCTAGTGTTTCGCGTAGCTGAACGATCTCAGGACGCGCACGATGGAGAAAGAGGATGAGGGTATTATCAAACATATGCGTTTGCTGCCACGCTGTGAATACAGGCGCAATAGCGTTGCTCGTCTCGCTTCCTACTAGCGCAAGATGTAATGACATATCAAGAAGGGGAAGCATAGGGACGAGTGGCTCCACTTGGTCACGGATGCGAGGAGACAGGTTCTCTACATCTACTTGCTCTAGGGCATCATTTGCAGCAATGATAGACTGGCGTGCCTGTTGCAAATGTGGACGGGATGTAGACAGATGGGTAGCGACAATCGTTAAACTAAGCGGTTCTGTATTGGTATGTGCCATCATCATGGGAGTAATACCTACTACCGTTTCTTCTAACCCGTTTGTTAGGTGGAGCACCGTGTCAAGCAATGGCTCAACAGCGGCAATATCTGCCCCATACGCAGGAAGCCACCCTAAGTTTTTTGCAATGGGCAAAAAGGGATGAGCTTCTCTACGAAGTGCAAGCGCACTCGTATGCGTATTATGGAGCTGTACAGACAAGGTATTAAGCGATGCTTCCCTATCTGCTGACGGACGAAAAGCAGCGAGTTGTTGGGCGTGGTAACGAAAGTCTTGTGCTCGTTGATAAACATTCCAACCTTTGTTGCCTACCAGCGCAAAGAGCGCAACAAGACAGAGCAACAGAAAGATGAGCATAGTACCGCTGCGGCGTGGTTTACGTTTTTTTACTATGCGGCGGCGATAGCGTATTATGGGTTGAGATTGTTGTTGTTTCATACTATACTATATTGTACACGAAAGGAGTAGGTATTGTGAAGAGATTTACAGCGAAATTTTTGGGAATACGACTACTTACCTTAGCTATCCTTATTACCGGGGTAATGACGTTGAGCTTGTTTGCCTCATCTTGGGCAACTCCCAGTCAATCGGCGCAAGCCCAGACGATTGGCGAACCGCCTAGCACCCCAGAACGGGCAGAGGATGGAGGCGCACAACTTGTAGTCAATCCCGGTAACTCACCGGATGAGGAAACAGTAGAGGATCAATCACCATCACCAGCCGAAGTGCCAGAGGAAAACGGGGATACTACGACAGATACGACAGTCCCTTCTGTGCCAGATAATAGCACAGACCCTGATACGGTGACGTATACAGAAAATGATACCGAGGTCAATATTCAAGATGATGGACAGGTCAGAGTTACCTTACCAGACAATCGTACCCTGTTATTGGGAGCATTGCATGACCTTACCATCCAAGACTTGATGATGCTGCCCATTACGGTTGCAGAACGTCAGGCTATTCTTAACGCCCAATATCAATATGCATTGCGGCAGACAACAACATCTGCCTTATTCTTTTCGCAAAAAATGCACCCTCAGACAGTTTTTTCTATGCCACCAGCGGAAGTAGACGCACTGCCAGTCACAGAACAAGAACACCAAGTCATTAAGGCAACGCAATTTCAGTATTCGTTCTTGAAGATGCGGATGTTCTTTACCAGGTTTCTGCTGTTTCAGTAAGTTAGGTTGAGATACCCATCCTAACATCACATTGAGAATCGCGTAAATAATGTGGTTGTGGCAGATTCCCGTAATTCTGGGAATCTGCCACGTTGCACAATACAGACAGTCTCTATAAACCTATGCGAACATTTGCCGGGGGTTCAATTCCAGTCATCATTGCCAGTATGGTCGCTTTTGCCTATGTCCATACTCTAGCCCCCGGCATCACCTGGGCAAATCAGGGAACAGACAGTGGCGACCTTGTAACCGCCGCTGCCACGCTCGGCATCGCTCACCCAACAGGCTACCCAACCTACACCCTTCTCGTGCATCTCTTTCAATACCTCCCTGTTGGGACGCTGGCATTTCGGGCGAATCTCTTTTCCGCATGGGCTGCCTCAATGACTGTTGTGGGAGTCTATCTTGTTGTGCGTACCCTGCTCACAGAACAGCAGGGGATGCACAAATGGCAGGTACAGGGGACAGCAGTATTAGCCGCGGGTGCGCTGGCTTGCTCACCGCTTTTCTGGTCGCAGGCGGTTATTGCAGAAGTGTATAGCTTGCATACGTTGTTTGTGGTACTGTTCCTGTTTTGGACAGTACGGGCAAGCCAACCGGGACTAGCACACGAGCATCAACTCCGTTGGCAAGCCTTTGTTGCCGGGCTTGCGCTCGGTAATCATATCACCATCCTGTTATCTGTGGGGGTTTGGCTAGGGGTATTGCTGATCTATGCTCCACAGCACATCCGTGGTCGTCTGTTGAGATGGGTACTTGCATGGGGCAGCATCGGGCTTATCGTCTATGCATATTTGCCTATTCGTGCTGCTGCCTATCCGCCGGTAAATTGGGGCAACCCCCAAACGTGGGAAGGGTTTTGGTGGGTACTCTCTGCCAACCTCTACCACGATTTCGCGTTTGGGCTACCAGCACAATTTATCGTTGGAAGACTGGGCAAGTGGGCTGCGTTGTTGCTTGACCAGTTTGGTTGGTTAGGTACAGTGTTGGGATGTATCGGGGTGGTCTATGGGAGAGACCTTTTGGCATGGTCAACAGCACGTTGGAAGGGGTTTGTAGGAAGTACATCGGTGATGGTTGGGGCTTATTCACTCTTTGCGCTGCTGTATGATACCACCGATTCCTTTGCGTTCCTGCTTCCCGTGTATGTTATCTTTGCCGTATGGCTTGGCATAGGATGTGCGGTAGTCATAGCTTGGGGGCAGCAGTGGCGGGGGGTGATAGCCCCTGGGTTGTTTGTGGGGATAGGGATTATGCTCTTCTGGCATGTCCCAACAACAGCAGCACAAGTGGATGCCAGTAGCGACTATCAGGCAATAACCTATGCCCACAATGTCCTCGCAGCGGCACCAGCACAGGCAATCATCATCACCAGCGGGGATAGGGATACCTTCCCGCTGTGGTATGAACACTATGCTACTGGCAAACGTTCGGATATAGTCATTATTGTTGAACCATTGTTGCATCATACGTGGTATCGGGAGAATCTCCAAGCAACCTATCCAACCCTCGCGTTACCAGAAACTAGAGACAAAGAGCGAGATAAAACCTTAGCACGGGCAAATGGGCGAATACTTTGTCGTATTCAACTAGACAATCCCCCATTTCTTGCCTGTCGTAGCTACTTTGAAGAAGAGGAGGCTGTTCTATGAAACTTCGTAGGCGTTCATTTCACGTATGGATTATTATGGTGTTTGTCCTGAGTTTGACAATGCTAGGACAATCACCCCAACCTGCGCGTGCCGCAACGATTAGTGTCCCGGCTGATTACGCGACTATTCAAGAAGCGATAAATGCTGCTAGTGATGGGGATACCATTACCGTTGCTGCGGGCAGCTATGCCGGCGGTATTCGCATCAATAAATCTGTGACGCTTTCTGGTGCCGTAGGGAGTGGTCCGGGCGCAGCAGCGAATGCTCCGGTTATTGACGGCAGCATGGGGGGCAACTCTGGGATCATTATTGCTGCTGCTGGTGTGACCGTTGAAGGCTTTGTTATCCAGAATTTTCAAGGTGGAGCCAGTACGGGTAGTGGGATACAGGTTTCTGCCAGCGGGAACAAGGCAACTATTCGTTACAATACCATTCAGAATACCAACTGGGCAGGTATCTTGGCATGGACAAATGGCGATAGCCTGATCACAGGCTTGACGATTGAGCATAACAGTATCACCCTGGGAGCATGGTCTACGAATACCAACGTCTATGGGGTAGAATGTACTAACTGCTCCAATGCCCAAATTGCCAGCAACCAGATTTCTGGGGGATATGTGGGTATTGCTATTACCGCACAGGGGAGCGAAGGACAGACGGTTGCTGCGGATAGCATGACCATTAGCGGGAACACCGTCACGGGGAGCAGCTTTGCGGCTCTTCAGTTGGTCGCATTTGACCCCACGGGAAGCGGCGGCACACCTGCCCTTACGTCACTCATGATTGAAAACAACACGCTCTCAGTAGCAGACGGGAATACCACGGTTATTTTTGGGTACCCGTTGGGCAGTGGCAGTATTGGTAATGTGACGATTCAAGGCAATACCTTGCGTGATGGGACAACCCAAACGGCACAGACCAGTGATGCGCTTGACAGCGGTAATACGCCGATTCTAGGGACAGTAGCTCAATCGTTGAGCATGTCCCCACTGATGCTTGCTGCAACCCAAACCGATGCGAATATGATAGATCTTCGCAATATTGCCAATGTGACCGTCAGTAATAATACGTTTAACTCGACAGGACGCAGTGGTGCGCTGGTTTTTGTGACCAATAGTAGCTCTGTGACGGCAAATGGGAATAGCTTTACCAGCACCAATGCGGCAGGGCAGGTCTTCTCGTGTAACACCTGTCAGGGCTTGACGATGCAAAACAACACGTTGGAAGTCAATAGCCCGGTAGGAAATACGGTAAGTTGGAAAAACCACGCGATAGACCTCTACTTTGTGTCGGGGACAGTGCTGCTTGATGGCAATATCATCACGATTGCTGATGGACGGGCGTTGTCACAAAGCACGTTCTATCACGGCATCAATGTACAAGGGAGCGTTGAGGGAACGCTAGACATCCTCAACTCAGTTCTGCAAGGCAACGGTGTTGGGGAAAAGAGTGCGGGTATTCGTATACGAGTTCCTCTAGCCGCAACACAGGTTATCAAAGTTAAAGGGAACGTAATTGGTGGCTTTACCTATGGTATTCGTGCCGATGAATTGCCTGCTGGTATGAACATGCAAGTCAACCAAAATGATCTTGCAGGAAATACCTATGGGTTATATACTGAACCTACCGGGGCTAAAATAGATGCCGCCAACAACTGGTGGGGCAGCCCCACAGGTCCCAACCACCCAGATAACCCCCGTGGGAATGGGGTACGAGTGACAGGAGCAGTAGACTATTCGCCGTGGTTGGAGTCAGGAGAAGATGCCGATCCGAATACCCCCGGCTTCCAGGCAGAGGTTACACCAATGAAAATTGCTGCGGTAATCTACTTGCCAATGATAGCCCAGTTTCCCTCGGACGAACCGCCGCTCTCTACGGGTTCTGACTTGTCGGTTCAGGATATTCGCCTTGAACCCAACAAAAAGCAGTTTACCGCAGGGGAAGAGGTGACGATTTACGTAGATATAACTAATACGGGCTTCCAACAGGCTAACCCCTTCTGGGTAGACTTGTACATTAATCCATTTCCGGTGCCAAGTACCAGCGGGATATTGTGGCATACAACGTGCAGTATTGATCCTTGTTTTGGTATTGTGTGGAAGGTAGAGACGCTAGACCCAGACAACACGGTCACGGTATCCAATACCATTACGGTACAGTCTACGCCTGATAGTTACTATACAGACTATACGAAATGGCCCGGTTGGTTTGCGAGTGGGACAACGGACTTGTATGTCTATGTAGATAGTTGGGGCGGTAGTGGCGATGGTGATGGCGGGGTAATCGAGCTAGACGAGCAGAATAACCTGGGCGCACTTCAGGGGATACAAGTCACAGGGACAAATCCTGACCTGCCCAATGGTTCTGCTACGCTTCAGCAACTGCCGCCACGTCCTGGGCATCCACGGCAGGATGCCCACGGAGAGTAACCCTATGCGTGGTGTAGTGAGCATTTCTGCTCCTACACCACGGGAACAAACCAATAAGCAGTTATTTTTTTGGAAAGGAGCGAAGCAAGCGCATGCGGTATCTATCAGTTATCGTGGTAGCTTTGGGCATATTGGGTGTCTCTTACCTGTTCGGGGGGGGATTGGTTCCTGCCAATGTGGTGTCCCTTGCTCACCAGGGAAAAGCTCTTCCCGAACAGTATCCAGACCCACCAGACCGTCCCAAACCACAAAATCCTTCACCGAACGACAACCCCAATCTCCCAAGTGACCCTGGCGATCCTGGTACGCCTGGCGATCCTGGTACGCCTGGTGATCCTGGTACACCCGGCGATCCCGGTACGCCTGGCACACCTAGCAATCCGAGGAGTTCGGGGAGCGGGGGAGGATCATCATCGAGTCCAACTCCCCATATTGTCGTGTGGCTTGAGGCAGAGCCTAGTATCTGGGTGGCGAAAGGGGAAAAGGTATCCTATACGGTCCATATACGCAATCAAGGGGATAGAGCAGCACCGCTTGTCCCGGTCTACTTGGCGTATACTCCAGAGTATATGACATTGCTTGATACGGGTACGCTGGATAATGCCCAACTGAATGTGGCAGATGAGGATATGGCAATGCTGCTGGTGCGTAATATGCAGGTGGGAGAACAGCGAGATATGGTCATCCAAGCCCTTGTTGCAAATGAAACACCGACGAACACGGTGCTTGACCTGTATGCGGAGTTCCCTCAGCGGCGCGGGTTTGATCAGCCAGTGTTTAAGACAAATCGTCCGTTAGCGGTACAGGAACGAATGTGGGATTCGTATAAGCGCAGCAACTATGTACCGGTGTTGGTGGGCGATGCGAATGTTACTAGCACGATGGTTTGGTTGAATATTTCGCCTGGGCACGGCAGCGCAGGAACGGTGCAACAGGTTTTTAGTGATCGGTTCCTCCCTGAAGAGAGGGTGAGTATGTGGCTAAATAGTCAGGGAGAGGTCATTCCCCTGGATACCTATGCACGGGTAGATGAGCATGGACGGTTGACCTATCAACTTACAACAGATGGGTATGCACCGGGCAGCTACCAACTGGTGGTACAGGGGCTTACTAGCAAGCTACAAGCGGTAGCAATGTTTGAGGTGAAGTGATAGAGGGTAAAGAACCTGCTATTGGGTAGCCTTCCAAGTGAATGGACTAGCTTACCAATAGCAAAGGATGTTGCTGGAACCAAAATACCTATGTAATAAACGCCGATGGTACTAATGTGCAGCGTATCGCCGACTATAAAGGGCTAGATACTAGCCCGGTTTGGAGACCATAAACTATGAAACGAATGCTATGTATCTTTGGGTTGGCAGCAGCTGTACTCCTGCTTGTCCCGGCATGCAGCCAGAGTCAGTCAACAGAAGATAAACAAACCCAAACATTTGATTTACTTTATACTAATGATATGCACGGTCAACTTTTGCCTGACGAGGAACGAAATCTCGGTGGTATCGCTACTATTGCTCGTCTTGTCGCCGATATACGTCAAGATTCACCCAATGTATTGCTGCTTGATGCAGGTGATATATGGCAAGGTTCGGTACGCTCCAATGAAAATGGGGGTGATCTGATGATCCAATCTATGAACCAGATCGGCTACGATGCGTTGGTACTCGGCAATCATGAGTTTGATCAAGGTATTCCCAATTTGCAACAGCGTATCGCTTCGTCCAATATGCCCGTTTACAGAAGCAATTGGTCAGCTAGATCGTGCCGATGACGGTACAATGCTGTCAAATGTCCTAGCGAACTATGTATCACAGCAATCACCTATTACGCCGAATGATGAAATGCGTATTGTGCATACTAACGAACCCGTGTCCAATCTGCCGGAACCGGCGCAGCCATACAATCCCGGTGAAGCGGAAACAAGTGCCGATCAACCTACATCTACAGATGAATCAGAAGACACAACTCCTACCGTTAATACTGCATTAAACTTTACTGATATGGGGAAAATCATTGATGCCTCTGAAAAAACAGAAACACCAGCGAATCTGCCTCACATTATCAAGCTTCGCCCCATAGGTCTTGAGCGTTCTCTCTGTGATTCCATATACGAAACCGCTGATTCACCAACCTTGTACACAACCAAAGATGAAAACGAACCTCTCTTCATAGGTGAAACACTGCTCATCTGCTATAAGAACTTTGCCACAGGAAAGGTCATACAACGCATTATAGACCCAGACGGGAATCTGGTAAGTACATCCGAAGTTCAAACAACCTATGATGAGGAAAACTCTCTAGCCCAGTTTACGATGTATGCAGCACTACCCCAAGATATACCCGGTACCTACACGATTATAGCCGAAACAGCAGAAGGTGAACTGACAACTACTTTTGATGTTTCAGGAGAAATCGTTGATGCTTCCTTGCCTGCTGTTGAATGGATAGGACGTGAAGGAGGAGGACTTTTTTCAAACGTTACAACCGATAATGTAGCATACCTCTTTCTGAACCATTTTATGCCCAACGAGCGTGTAGACCTCTTCCTGTATACAGCTTGTAGCGAGGGAAATGCATTTACAGGCATACAATTTCAAGCTCAGGTCAATGAAGCCGGTATAGCTTTTGTACCTGTACCGGAGAATATATTGGCTACATTAAACCAATTTTCTTCAGGTATGCTCGCAGCTATCGGTTCCCTTACAGGTCCGCAGGAAGTGTGGTTGTTATGGAATGAATCAGGAGACACCAACAATACATTCACTGCTGTCACCACTTCAATAAGAAATCCTACTTATGAGAGGGATATACCAGCATGCACAGCAGTACAAGATATAATTGCAGACCCCATTATTACGGGTATAGCTCCCATAGAAGAACAACAGACATTTGAATACAAAGGCATAAGTTTCTCTTATGACCCATCGCTGACAGACAATATCTCTGTACAACGGGTGCTTGCTCAAGAAAACGATCCATCAGGGTTTGGGATGATCTATCCATCATATATCAGTTTTAGGTTTTACGGGTACCCAATTGAGTCTAATCCTCCTGCAACAATATCAGTGTTACCGATTGATGAGTATCGCCAGATAAGCAAGAACAACTCAAGAATTGCAGAAGACATAGATGCCATTGATACCCTGCTTGCACTTATTGCAGAACGTCCTGATCTCGTAACAACGTATCCTGATTTCTATCCGCCAGTATATGGTTCACAAACCACCCCACCGCTTCTACCATTTTATGGCATACGAGATGTGACCTCTATGAAACTAGCCGCGAGGATGGACTATCTGAAATTTACGAATGGTTCCGGCATACGCTACCTTACCGATTCTTCAACCCAACCATTTTCTATAAATAACAGACCACTATACACTTTTCAAGGCATCACAGACGATGGGAAATATTATGTATCAATGAAGTTCACTGTTGAGACTGATGTACCCGGCACTCCTCCAGAACATCCGGGGTCTTCTGGGTCTGAAGAATATAATGCACAAGCATTTGCACACCTACAACAAGCTGGTAACGATGCCTTTACCCCTGACCTGACATTGTTAGACACTATGGTCGAATCTATCGTTGTGAACCCAACAGCATTCCCGTTTGATGACGATCTAGCCTACATTGACAACAATGACATCTGGCTTATAACCATTCAAACGAAAGAAAAGCAGTTACTTGCCCAATTGGACTTTGCAGAGACAACTGGTCTTTCTTGGTCTCCAGATGGTGCATCCTTACTGTTCACTGCAAAACCCACTATGGAAGAGGATACTGATGTCTATCAGATTAACATTGATGATGTGGATGCTGCACCAATACAATTAACTGATGATCCTCGACATGAAGTCAGTCCAGTTATGGCATCCGATGGTACGCTCTTCTTTGGACGCTTCAATATAACCGAAAATCCAAACTCCATTCGACATGGCTATAATCAGATGATTGTACGGAAAGACCCAGATGGAACTGAAACTATTATTGCAGGGTCTGAAACAGATTTGTCGTTGATGCGTCTTGCGCCAGAATATCTCAGTCTGTCGCATAATGAGGATATGCTTGCAGTGTCCTACATAGAAGATACAATGCAATTTGATGTCGTTGATATAATTGATCTCCACACCGGAGATGTTCAGTCGTTAGAAGATTATATCGCTATAGAAAAAGATTATTCTCTAGTGGATTGGGCTAATACACAACCAAAACTTACTGTTTTCAGACAAAGTATAACAGGTATGACGACAGATGAATCTCTGCAAGTGTTTGAACTTGGTGAAACACAACCAGAAGAGACACTCATAAAATCTGTATCGGGAGTGCGAAGCCTAGATTGGTCATCCGATGATTCGTTTATCGTGTATGAAACGTTCAACGACGGACTATGGATTATAAATACGACGGTATCGTTGGCAAGCTACCCACAACTGTTGTCTGAGGTTGGTCGTTTTCCTGCTTGGCGACCAAACTAATGCTATCAATGCAATGTCTGTGTTTCTTGACTTGTTCATAGGTTACGATGGGTCGTTAATCCTCTTGGGAGAACTCCACAAAATTCAGGGTCTGGTACCCCATTATACGTCCGATCTGACTAAAAACCGTACACCCGTACGGTTTTTGTACTTCGTGTCATCCACTGTACCAGTGATTGTAGGCGTGGTGTCGCTGAACCTGGGGTATATCGGGGGGAAGCGCAAACGCAAGGTGGTTTATGGCAAGACCCGCAAGGAGGTTGCAGATAAGCTCCTTGCGTTACAACAGCAACATCAATCAGGAGTCAATTTTGCTGCTGACAAGCAGACCGTTGCAGCGTATTTATTGCAATGGCTTGAGACGGTAGTCAAGGAAACGAATCATGTAAACACGTATGCTATGTATGAACAAATGTGTCGCATACATAGCATTCCGGCTATTGGACATATACAGCTTGACAAGCTCGCACCAGACCATGTGCAACAGATGATCACCGCGTTGCGAAAGAAAGCCATTTCTGATCGCACCGTGCAGTATGCCTATCGTATTCTTTCCGTTGCGATAGGTTGGGCGGTGAAGTTTGGGTATCTATCGCGCAATGTCATCACGTTGGTTGACGCTCCAAAGATCAAAAAGCATATCGTAGAGCCATTGACGGTTGAGCAAACGCAGCGATTATTAGCCCTTGTTGCCCCCCCCATCCCCATCCCCTAGCCCCTTCTCCCCCACCAAGGGGAGAAGGGGTACGTAGAGACGTAGCATGCTACGTCTCTACAAGCGGAACGGGGGCAGGGGGAGAGGGTTGTCGCCCTTTATGGGAGCGGGGGCAGGGGGGGAGCGGGTGTCGTCCTATGGGAG
>CAYPHM010000065.1:0-24029 GCA_964410555.1 uncultured Chloroflexaceae bacterium
CTATTGAGCCGCGAGTGTCAACGAGCGGATGTTCTCCCCCCTCGCCCTATGGGAGCGGGGGCAGGGAGACCGGGCAAGCCCCCATCCCCTGCCCCTTCCCCCACCGCACATCCCCCCATCCCCTAGCCCCTTCCCCCGCTACACGGGAGAAGGGGAACGGGCAGACTCCCCCTCGCCCTATGGGAGAGGGGGCAGGGGGGTGAGGGTATTCAGGCAGCCCCCACATTCGTACCCACCACGCGGGGGCAGGGGGACGTGGGGGGGCTGCCCGAAGGGTACAAAGGATAGGAAAAATATCTGTCACACCCCATCTGCCACACCCGATTGTAACATAGGGAACATGGCAACGTAGGCAACAAGTGCAACATTTTCTCCGATAGGTTCGTCCTAGCAATCAGTAAATGCAGTACATACCATAAGCATAAGACCTTCGCCTAAGAAGGCAGTGTAGAAGCAGGAATTTCAAAAATGGACAAGGCGTACCTTCGGGTACATGTGAATACAAAGAAAGTAGCAGTATCAATCATATGCAAGAACACAAAGAACCGCAACGCATAGTTCGTAGCCGTAGTGAGCGTGTTATCGCAGGGGTGGCAGGCGGATTAGCTACTGCGCTTCACATAGACCCGCTTATAATCCGAATAGTCTTTCTTATCCTCAGTCCATTAAATGGTATGGGGCTTGTGCTCTATATCGTGTTGTGGGCACTTATGCCAAATGAGGATTCAACAACAGCAGATACACGCAGTCATGTGCAGGAGAACATCAACGAAATGCAGCGTACCATACAGCAGGGTGTGATGTGGGTACAGAGCCTTTTCCAGCGGAAATAGTCACGTATTACCCCTACCCCCGCTCCGCTTGTAGAGACGTAGCATGCTACGTCTCTACGGCTCCCCCTCGCCCTTTGGGAGTAGGGGGGCAGGGGGGTGAGGGTATTCAGGCAGCCCCCACATTCGTACCCACCACGCGGGGGCAGGGGGACGTGGGGGGGCTGCCCGAAGGGTACAAAGGATAGGAAAAATATCTGTCACACCCCATCTGCCACACCCGATTGTAACATAGAGAACATGGCAATAAGCTCTGGTTACGTGGTTTGCGATGGAAACTGTACTTGCTCGTAGATGTGTTGCAAGGGCAGGGTAATAGACTCATCAGCAGCAAAGGAGAGGGGGACAGCTTGTGCCATGTCGTGATACTCGGTTAGGAGCCACTTGGTTTCCTCAACACGGGTAAACTGTTCAACCAAGCACTGCGCCTGATCTATGAGGAGGTAGTCGTGGAGTGAGGGGAGCGAACGATAGCCGATAAACTTCTCGTCACGGTCATACCGCCTAGTAGATTCTGAGAGCACTTCTATCACCAGTACCGGATTGGTAATCGTGTCGTCACGCTCGTTGTGTCGCTGTGGCTCACCGGCTATGACCAGTACATCGGGGTAGGTATAGGCATTTCTTGCCGGTATCCATACCCGTAAGTCAGTAGCAAAGCAGGTATACTTCCTGGTTGTTTTCATAAGGGTGCTACGTAAATAAAAATACAGATTTCCGACTATTACGTTATGGGTAATAGATGATCCAGCCATAGGGATAATCACTCCGTTGTAGTATTCATGCCGTTCTTGGGCAAGCGTTTCTTGTTCTAGGTATTCTTCTGGGGTAATGTAGGTGGCTACAGGGCTAGGTGCTGCTCCCATATGCTTGGCTCCTTTCACGTACTCGGCGGTTCAACGGTTCAATGTTCACGTTTCAAACCTGCTGCTCTCTATCATACCATAGTATCCCTAGTCCCTTTTTAGGGTAACTCCCCGGACCGGTTTACCACGGAGACCCGGAAGCCCAGAGCCGCGAGTGTCAACGAGCGGAAAATGAGCGGATTTCCCGACAGAAACGCAGAGACGCAGAGTATCGGACAAAAAAGAACTATGCAGTATTATCTTGCCTGGTATCGGTGTTCATCGGTGTTCATCTATGGTTATTTCCTGCCCGGAGTCTTTGTTGCACCTATCCCTGAAGGGCAAGGGGGGAGAGGGTCGTTGCTCGCCTTGGAATAGGAGCGGGGGCAGGGGGAGAGGGTTGTTTGTTCCCCCATCCCCTAGCCCCTTCCCCCACCGCGGGGAGAAGGGGAACCAGGCAGGTGCTCCTCCCCCTTGCCCCTACATACGTAACCACACCACGCGGGGGGGGAACCAGGCAGGTGCTCCTCCCCCGCGCCCTGTATGGGAGCGGGGGCAGGGGGAGAGGCAGGGGGTGGGGGGGCAAATTGGACTTTGACACAGCCTTGTGGAGCATAGGCTAGAGCAACAACTACGGCGTGTACCCCTGCACCCACACCCGATCCAACAACACCCCCACCTCACGCCCATCTGCCCCTACAAACGTGGGGCTATGCAACTCCACATCACACGCAGCATCCTTGCCAGCAGGGATGAGCAACGACACGAGCCGCCACGTTCGCCTGGCAACTACCGGCTGGCATACCCCTTCACAACAGACCTGCACTGGCACCTGCTCCCGCACTGGATGGGGGGCAGCTAGACGCAACCGTACCAGAAGCGGGTTGTGGGCTAGGGATGAGGGTTCATCCCCCCCCCCCGCCACGCGCACCATGCCGCGCCCGTTAGTCCAACGTACTGTTGCCTCCTGCTGCATTTCGGCATTGTACACTCCCCCCACATAGCCAAAGTCTAACCCTTTGCCTACGTCAATAACCGCTGTTGGGGGAGGGGAGAGATTCGCCCAACTCCAGTCTGTCACCTGCTGCTCGGCGACAAAGTATCCCTCAAATGCATCTCGTGCCTCATCCTCGCGCCCCAACAACCGTAGCATGTCGCCAACGCTGGCATTTGCTGCCATATACCGCCGCCGTCTGTCCCACGCTGACTCATATGCGGCTAATGCCTCATCCATACGCCCCTGGTGACGGTAGAGATTGCCCAAGATGATGCGCCCGTCAGCAGTCTTTTGGGCATGGTAAGCGCGGAGGTAGGCAGTCTCGGCAGCATCCTCATTGCCCATTGCCAACGCCACATCACCCGCTAGTCGGTGGATACTTCGCTCTGCCCCACCGATTGCCCATTCCCACGGATAAAATCGCCACACCGTCTGGACTAGCCCCACACACAGCACAACCATAGCAATATGGGCAGTGACCAGGGGGTATTGCTTGGCTATTCCTCTCCCCTGCCTCTCGGAAATCCCCCCTCCCCTAGCCCCGCGTCCCACCGAGGGGGGAAGGGGGTCGGATGCGGCGGCTCCCCCTCGCCCTGGAATGGGAGAGGGGGCAGGGGGAGCGGGTGCTATCTCATTGGATATAACCAATCTGTCCCACACGCTCACCAGGAGCAGTGCTGTATAGGGGAGCAGCACCGGGAAAACAAAGTGGCGATACCGCCCCTCGCCGTGGGTCAGCATCGTTGTAGCGACAATGTAGAGGAGCCACAACGCGAGCAACAGCGTTGTCCTGCGTGTTTGGCTTTGCAACAGTGCCCTATACCCCCCCACAACCCCCGCTACTAGCACAACTACATAGAGCGCATCGTCAAACAAGAGTGCAGATAGGAAGACTAACGGTGGTGGGTCGGTATAGTAGTTGGGCAGCAAAAAGCGGTCTTGTATTGGCTTCACCCGCCACAGAGCAACCCAGTTGGGATAGAGTTTGCGGAGCAGAATAGCCGGGTCTTCGCGGAGCCGTTCTAGCCCACGTTGGGTAGCTTCTTCTGCCCGCACCGCCGGGTTGGGGATATTCTCCAACACGCGGAAAATCTCCCCCATATCCTCGCGTGGCTCGCTAAATGCCCATAAGTTGTAGGACAACCCCGTCTCAACCAGGATACAGTGTCCGTAGGCTTGGCAGTTGCGGATAGTCCAGGGAGCGATGGTCAGCAGCATACACCCGGCAAAAAGCAACGCCGGCAGCAAAGAAGGTAGCCATCCCAACAACCCCCATCCTCTAGTTGGTTCCCTTTGCCTCTCCGAAATCCCCCCATCCCCTGCCCCGCGTCCCACCGAGGGGGGAAGGGGATTTTTCGGCTCCCCCTCGCCCATATTGGGCGTTTTGTACTTCGCAAACGTAATCCACACTAGCACCACCGGCAAAAATGCCAGCGACACCGAACGGGTCAACGTTGCCAACCCGTACAGCACCCCTGCCAACACTAATATTTGCCAATGCATCTTGCCTGCTGCCTGATGGTGCCAGCGTACCAACAGCAGCATGGCAAAACTGAACAGGAAGGTAAAGAGCGTTTCGCCCATATACAGACTGGCAAAAGTGTTGAGCGTGAAGAGTAGTGCGGTGAGGAGTGCCGCTATCAACGGGGCATAGCAATAGGGTTTGCGCTGTGTGGGGAGTAGCTCACGGGTGAGCGCATAGATCAGGTAGACGGTAGCAACGCTCAATAGCACATTGGGCAATGCCGCAAGGTGCAAATCGCCATTGGTAAGCCAAAGCGACCCCGCCAGGAAAAGCGGGTAGAAGGGAGCGCGTAGCCAGTGGTAGTGGGTATAAAATTGCCAACCGCGCCCCTCCAGCAAATCATACGCTACTGTGACATATTCTGTTTCATCGTTAGCTGGCTCATGAGGCGGCTGCGCCCAAAGAGCTAGGCGAATGGCTAGGGCAAGCAGCAGAATAAGCAGTATGGGGTTGCGGGTGAATGTTCGTAACACCACCCGCTATGCCTCCTGCATGGGGGTTTCTACTATCGCTGGTGCTTCCAGCATATTCCGCAAGAAATCGCCGGTAGACGAAGATTCGGCTAGTGCCACCTGCTCTGGTGTTCCCTCGGCAACAACCATCCCGCCCCCATCGCCGCCCTCTGGACCCAGGTCAACAATCCAGTCTGCCGTCTTAATGACATCCAAGTTGTGCTCAATCACGACAACGGTATTGCCGGCATCTACCAACCGGTGCAGTACGTTAAGCAGATTTTGTACATCGGCAAAATGTAGCCCGGTTGTTGGCTCATCGAGGATGTAGAGGGTACGCCCGGTAGCCACCCGTGCCAATTCCCGCGACAGCTTGACGCGCTGCGCCTCGCCACCGCTGAGGGTCGTTGCCGGCTGCCCTAGCTTGATATAGTCTAGCCCAACATCGTGCAAGGTCTGGAGAATACGCCGCACCCGCGGGACATTATCAAAGAAATCAAGGGCAGTTTGGACATCCATTTCTAGCACATCGGCTATGGTTTTGCCCTTGTAGCGCACTTGGAGCGTCTCACGATTGTACCGCTTGCCTTTGCACACATCACACCGTACCCAAACATCTGCCAAGAACTGCATATCAATGCGAATTTCGCCATTGCCCTCACACGCCTCACACCGTCCCCCCTTGAGGTTGAAAGAAAATCGCCCTGGGGCATAGCCACGCAGTCGCGCTTCTGGTGTGGCAGCGAAAAGCTCACGCAGCAGATCAAACACCTTGACGTAGGTAGAGGGATTACTGCGCGGGGTGCGCCCTATCGGTTGCTGGTCAATGTTGATGACCTTATCCAGATGCTCTATACCAAGCAATGCTTCGTAAGGACCGGGGCGCGTTTGGGCGCGGTGCAGTTGGCAGGAGAGTGCCGGGTAAAGCGTCTCGCTGATCAGCGAAGACTTGCCGCTGCCACTCACGCCGGTGATAGCGATAAAGCAACCAATCGGGAACCGCACATTGACATCACGCAAATTGTTCATAGATGCCCCGCGTAGTTCAAGCCATTTCATATCCTGTATCTGCTGTACCCGGCGAGTCGTTGGGGTAGCAATAGCCAATTTGTTGCCAAGATAATTGCCGGTTAGGGTATCCTGCTGCGCCACCTCAGCCGGCGTACCGCTGGCTACAATTTCCCCGCCCTTGATGCCTGCGCCTGGACCAAAGTCTACTATCCAGTCGGCGTGTTGCATGGTCTCCAGATCATGCTCCACGACAATAACCGTATTGCCCAAGTCACGCAGGTGCAAGAGGGAATTGAGCAGTTTACGATTGTCGCGCTGGTGTAGCCCAATGCTAGGCTCATCCAAGATGTACGTCACCCCCACCAAGCCGCTGCCTATCTGTGATGCTAACCGAATACGTTGCGCCTCCCCACCGCTGAGGGTTGGGGCTGCCCGTTCAAGCGTGAGGTAGTGCAACCCTACATTGAGCAAGAAGCGCAATCGCTCGCGTATTTCCTTGAGCACCTCGTTGGCAATTTCCAGTTGGGTTTTGGTCAGTGTTGGGGCTTGCGACTCGCCGTCTGTTGATGGTTGCTGCTCGCCAAGCAGACTGGTTGTCCAGGTATAGCTGTCGTTAATATTCAGACAGCAGACCTCGTAGATGGTGCTGCCTGCCACCCGCACCGCTAGACTCTCTGGACGCAACCGTGCGCCCTGGCATGTGGGGCAAACTTGCTCGCTCATAAAGCGGGCGTAGTATTCGCGGGTGTTGTTGCTTTCGGTCTGGTGATAGCGGCGCATAATCTCGTTCCGCACCCCCTCCCACGGGCGATAGAATACGCCATGCCCACCGTGCTCATGCTGCCAGTTAAAGCGAATACGCTGCCCCTGGCTCCCATTGATAATTAGGTCTTGTTGCTGCTCTTCTAGCTCCTGCCACGGCGTATCTAGGCTAAAACCAAAATGCCCGGTGATGGCAAGCAAAGATTGGTATGCCCATGAGTCCTGTTTCTTCTTGAGTTCGCCCCAGTAGGGGATGGCACCATCATGCAGCGAGAGGGTAGGGTCTGGCACAAGTAATGCCATATCCACTTCAAGCCGCGTACCAAGCCCGGTACATTCTGGACACGCGCCTTGTGGGGAGTTGAAGGAGAACATTTGCGGCGTGAGTTCGGGAAAGGATGTGCCACATTCGGTACATGTGCTCGTTTCGCTCATAAGCCACTCACCAGGCTGCTGCTTGGATGAGCTATCGCTATCTGTTGGGAGACTGTCGTCAAGATGTTGGGGGTCTTCTGGCGGCAGTGATTGTGACGATTGTTGCTTGGCTTTGGTACGCGATTTTTTGGTGGTCTTGGTAGCCTTGCCCGTCTTGCCTGTCTGTGTTTGGTTATCCCCCACTACACTAATGATGACCTGCCCCTCACCAGAGCGTAACGCCGTCTCTATGCTGTCGGTCAAGCGGCTCATAAAGGCTTGTGCTTCGCTTGATAGGGGGGCATTATTCGCATGCCCATTGTCATTGCTATTGCTCCCCTCGCTAGACTGCTTATGTTCTGCTTGGGAGTCATCTTGCGTATGTCCCTTGTCGTGTCCGTTGGTCATAGTCGCAGTTGTGGTCGCCGTTAGGCTATCGAGCGGCGGCAGTGGGGTTTCTGGCATCACCAGCCGGTCTACAACAATTTCTATGGTATGTTTGACCTTCTTGTTGAGTTTGATGTCGTTACTCAGATCGTAGATTTCCCCATCTACGCGCACCCGCACAAATCCCTCTGCCTGCGCCTCGGCGAAGACATCTTTGTATTCCCCCTTGCGCTGGTAGACCAGCGGTGCCAGCACCATAAAGCGCGTCTTTGGCGGCAGCGACAACACCCGCTCAACCATCTGTTCAACATTCTGTGCGCCTATCGCACTGCCACACGTTGGGCAATAGGGGGTGCCTACCCGCGCAAAGAGCAAGCGCATATAGTCGTAGATTTCCGTCACGGTGCCAACTGTACTGCGGGGGTTTTTGCTGGCACTCTTCTGCTCTATGGCAATAGATGGCGACAACCCCTCGATAAAATCTACGTGGGGTTTTTCCATCTGCCCCAAAAATTGACGGGCGTAGGCAGAGAGGCTCTCTACGTAACGCCGCTGCCCCTCGGCGTAGAGGGTATCAAATGCTAGTGAGCTTTTGCCAGACCCCGATACCCCCGTTAAGACCGTCATACGGTCACGGGGGAGTTCTAGGTCTATGGATTTGAGATTGTGCTCGCGTGCGCCTTTGATGATGATTTTGTCTCTGGACATGCTCTTCCTTATTGGTACTAGTTCTTTGTCGGGTGTTTCGCTGTTCTCTTAACGGATTGCCGATAATGGAGAACTGTTCAACACCTGCCCCATTCCCATTGTACACGAAAGTACGAAAACTATCACGGGGCAAATGACGGGGTATTCCCCCAGGGGTATCTCAACAATACCCAATGAATGATGAGCATTATAGCCCTTTTTTTGTCCACCCTCTCCCCCTGTCCCCGCTCCGCTTGTAGAGACGTAGCATGCTACGTCTTTACGGTTCCCCTTCTCCCTGCGGTGGGGGAAGGGGGGAGGGATAGGGGGGGTTGCCCGTACCATCCGCTCGTTGCTACTCACGGTTCTTGTTCACAGCACATTCCAACTACTTTACCCTAGCCCCCGCATTTGCATTGTTGTCATGAGTATAGTAGCATTAAGGGACTGGACTCCTTGTCAGTTAGTAAGAGAAAGAAGTAACCCTATGCATATACACCACCATAATATTGATACTATTCTCGTGGTCTCATTGGAAGGCGAACTAGACGGAAAAACTGCCCCGATTGTCCAAGAGCAAGTACTCCCGCTCTGCCAAGACGGGAACAGTCTTGTACTTGATATGCATAATGTTCCATATATGTCAAGTGCTGGCTTACGCCTTATGCTCTCGTTCTATCGACAAATTTCAGCCGGGAAGGGGAAAATCGTCCTAGTGGGTATGGTAGATGAACTGCAAGATACGATGCAAGCAACTGGCTTTCTCCGGTACTTTACGCTGTATGATACAGTTGATGAAGCGGTAGCTGCATTACAATAGGTATCTATACCATCGCAAATCGCCATATGTTACGAAGCGCAGTTTTTTCGAGAGGAACCTACACAGCGCTATGATAAAAACAATCGTTGTCCATTCTGCCCGCGAGGGTACTGGCAAATCTACCCTTGTGGCAAATATGGCTGTCTTGATGGCAAAACAGGGCTTGCATGTTGGGGTCATTGATGCTGATTTACAATCCGGCTGTCTACGCTATATGTTTGGGCTACAAGATGATCACATTTCCTATACGCTCAACGATTATCTCTTTGGACGATGCGAGCGTGACCAGGTAGTCTATGATCTCTCCCATCTTCTCAATATCAATAATGAAACCGAGCAAACCGGTACTATCTCGCTCATACCTTCGACCAAAGAGTCTCCAGGGGTAGCCTGGGATATTCGCGGACGATACGATATTTCCCTCTTTCTGGATGGTCTTACTGCCCTTGCCCAACAGATTGGGCTAGATGTGCTGCTCTTTGATACCCACGCTATGATTAGTGACGATACCGTCTTCTCTATGCTCTCCATAGCAATGGCAGATACCCTGCTCCTGATGCTCTCCCTTGACCAACGCGATTACCAGAGCACCAGTGTTATTGTCGACGTTGGAGCAGCCCTAGAGGTGAATAAAACGGGGTTGATAGCTAGTCAAGTGGGACCAACGTTTGCGCTAGATGATGTCAAAAAACAGCTAATCCAGACCTATAAGGTAGCTGTTGCCGATGTTCTGCCCTATACCGATGAGATTATGCTAATGGGCATGTCGGGGATATTTGTCCTTGAATACCCCAACCACCCGATAACCAAGCTGATCGCCAATATAACCGCAATGGCATTGTGACAAAAGTAGGAGGAAAAAGACGGGGGGACCTCCTCTCGGTGGGGGAGAGAGGAGGTCCCGGGGGGTGATTAGGAAGATTTCGGCTGATCATTGGGAAAACCGCAGGGGATTTCCCACGGGTATGAGATATTAATGAGTGCTTGAGGCTTTCCCCAAGTTGTCAATGGTGCTAAACAGGGCAGGACGCACTCGCAACATCATACAAAAGTCTAGGATAATGTGAATAATAACGACAGTCCAAATGTCACGGGTAATCCAAAAACAGAGCGACCACCCGGTAATCAAAAAGACCTCTGCGAGTGGGCGATATTTGCGAATAAGTAGCGTACTAGGGGTACTGCGAAAGTGGGGGGGAAGCAGCTTTATCCAGAAAAAGGCATGGATAAACCCACCGTAGATAATGAAAAAGATAATCCCGACCACAAACCCTGCAACACTAGCAGCACTCGGAAAGAGCAACCCAACGACAAACGCCCCAACAGCCTCACCAAAATAATAGACAAGCGCAAAGGCGAAGGCTTCAAATAGTCCATTGCCAAAAGTAAAAATCAGTGCCGATCCCCACTTGAGCGGGCGACCATCATCACTAGCAACAAAGAAATAGATAACCTGACTAATAATAAGGGTAATGATAAGATAGACCACGAGCCAGGGACGTGCAAGGGTTTCGCCAACATTCCATTGAAAGATATACTCATGCACAAATGCGAACCCAAGAACAACACAGACCCCCCAATAGATCAAAATAGCCAATTCAATAGACTTTGAATCTTGCTGTTCACCTGCAAAAACTTGCCGTAACCGTGTTCTCAAATCAACAACCAATGCATTCTCCCATCATTATCAAAAATCAATGGTAGGCAATGAAAAAGCTCATCTGCATGTTTGTCTGTTCATTGCCATAGTGTTTGACCAAATCCGTAACGAACATTTTTTTGACAAAAGCACTTCATATGAAGGGGAACGACCTTGTAGTATGAGCAAGCAGGGGGCAAAAAGCCAGCGTACAAAAATAACCCTACTTACCGAAAGGACTAAGACAACGGTACTATCATAGCATTGGTTTGTATAATTGTCAAGGCTGTTGCATAGAAACACATGCTGACCTACACCCGTTAGGATTTAGGGCTTGCGTTCCACGACAATCCGCATATTTGCTGCCACAGCACCAGCAACAGCAAGCGCGGCAGCAGCGGGAAAGAGCAACGTCCCGGCTACCCCCACCACCGTTGGTATGTCCACCAAAACTGCTCCGTTGGGGTCTAGCACCATAATCCTATGGGTACTACTTTCGCGCAGTAGCTCATTGACTTTTGGCACAAGGTTTTTGCCGGCAACCGTAAAGACTTCCACCCGGTTTTGTTGACGTTCTGCCAATTCTTGCGAGAGTCTTTGGGACCTGCTGATAGATTCTGTAGATGCTTGAGGTTCAGTCATAACTGGTTAGCACTCCTTTCTTCACTCTTATAGGCTTTATGTTACGCGCTTCTCAACAACGATGCGAAGGTTGGCAATCATGACCCCGGCAAGCGAGAGGGCGGCAACGGAGGGAAACAGGGCTGTGCCAACGACCCCAAGACCAACGGGTATGTCAAAGAGGACATGATCCGCCTGATCTTTAATAACGATACGAAACGCATTGCCCTGGCGTACAATATCATTCACTCGTGCGACGAGGTTTTCGCCGCGCACATTGATGACTTCCGTTTCGGTGGTATAGAGTTCATCGTCAGCAACGGTGTTTGGGGCAGTATCTCTAGGAAATCCTTGTTGTTGGGTCATAAAACCGATACTCCTTCTGTGTTGCGTTAAGATTGTCCTGATTGCAATTTCTTGGCTTCCAGATTGGCATGCATATCGAGGTAGCGTATCCATCCTGCTACCGTCATGATGCCCAATTCGTTATGGCGTACTGCGGTGGTATGGTCTACCCCCGCCTGTTCAAGTTGACGGATAAGGTCGAGCGTCTGCTGGCGAGTCTGGGCAAATTCTGCCCGCAAGTCCTCCCAAAACAGCGCGATAGAGGGACGATAGGCATCGTACTCATCCATAAGCAATGGCTCCCCCAGGGCTGTTTGGAGCCGCCGCTGCCCCCACCGCTCAATGCCGATAATGTGGGCTAGACAATCATAGTTGGCATAGCTATCATCTGCCTGGGACAGTTTATCTTCTAGGGCTTGTCCTGCCGCTTGCATCGTCTCAGCAAGCTGTGCCAGCGTGGTTTCCCGTGCTGGTTTATCAAAGATGAGTCGCCCAACTGCGTGGGCTATATAGTGGTGTATCTTGGTCATGGTCTAGCTATCCTTACCAGAGAAACAATTATCATCTAAAATACTAACGAGCAATACCCCTTCTTCTTGGGTAATGGCAACGACATTTTGGTATTGTGCTGAATGTGGGAATGTTCTTATAGCCATTGCTTCTATATCTCCTATCAGAGTCCAATCCCCAATATAACCATCAAGATAAAAGATTTTTTTATCTGTTTCAATAACTAATCCTTTTTTTGCTAGGGTATGAGCACACAATATACGGGTACCCACTCCCATAAACACTTCTGCATCCCCCTCTATAGAGCAGATTTTGGGTTCTTTGTTTGGATGTTTATTGCAAGAAATATTGAACACATGCAAAAACCCATCGTAGGTGTGTACAAAAAACCTCGTATCTGTATTATAGGAATATTGAATGGAAGATGGATGAATGTCATACAACGTCCCTTTTTTAGTTGTACTTACAACTTGTTCAAGTTCCACTGATGAAGGATAGTTATGATTATGCTCATCTTCATTTGCCCTAGGATTATGGTATTCATCGCAAATATGCTCAAAATACTTACCCATAGGCAAGCTAACTTCTCCTATATGGGTAACAACACGTTTCTCCCGTTCTTGACCAGTGTCCGTGGGTATCCATTCAACGTCATTCCCTAGAAAGATAGGGTCATCATATGACGAGTAATTGATAAGGTCATAGTCAACCCAGGTTGATCGTAAAGACCTGCTGCTATCCTGTTGTTTGATTTCAGGAAAGGTCGTATTCCCTTTTCGTGTCCAACCGAACTCATCAATAGCGGCAAAGAGTCCTTCTTTTCCACATGAAGCAATAACAGAACCAAATCCGGTTGAGATATGCAGACAACGTGCATCAAGTCTTTTATATAGAGTGTCCTTGAAGGTATGGTAATCCCATGCTATATGATACAATCCTGCTGAAGCTCCAATATACAATCGATGATTATATGCTTGCATATCAAGCAGGGTCGTGTCTGGGATCTGCACTTCAAGCTCAACCTGCATAGCATTCTTTGAATCTTGGTCATTTACCGTAAGATAGGGTTGCGGAAAGGAATCAAAACCTCTTCTCAAGGTGTTTTGTATTTCGCTATGCTTTAGGAAGTCCCTAACTATCCTTTCCTGTTGCCAATTGTTATTACCAAACGACATTGCTATAACTGGCGATAGGTTCGTATCCTGTTGTACGAGATTATCCAGAAGTTTCTCAAAATTGTACATACGAAGAGTTCTTTCTTCCGTAAGGAGGAATAACTTTTCGTTATAGAGGTACGCATCTTCAAATTTTCCTGGGAGAAAAAGTTTTACAACTTTCATAGCCTCCCCTTCTGTATTTTTCTCCCAGTAGTCTTGGAAATAACATCACGAGCAATCCATTGTTCTATAAAATCATCTGATGGAGCATCATCTCCAGAGAAGACAGGATACCCATGCCACGGGTCAGTTGTATTGATTGGACGGGGAAACTTACTCAAGCGTTCGCCCCCTTTTCCAAGTGGTGTTTTTCCTCCGTCAAGAATGCCCCAATAATGCTGATCTGTGCATTGCCAATTTTCCCTATGTGCTGTGTAAAAAAGGCAACACTCTTTTGAAGGGGAAATAGTTTCTGCCCATAGGCTTTTGTGTCTTCGTGAACCACTGCCCCTATGGTAATAGGTTGAGAGATAGTGCGTTCCTGTAACACTTGGACCAAACAATATACCATCAGGAGTAGCCTTTCCCTTACCTTTACTACAAGGACTTTGATCGTTACCCATGCTCCTAATTTACTATCCTTACCGCTAGTATAGCAATCTTCCCTAGGTTAGATTACAAATGGTATCCCACAAGATACTCCAACCATCGTCTGAAACACGCCAACGGGTGCGTTGTTCGGGTGTAGCCGCCAATAAGCGGGTATACCAATGGATAGGGACACGAAGACTACGCCCATCTATAAAGGCGACACGGAACGTGTCCCCACAAAACGAGACATCAGAGACCCGTTCATCTAGGGTAATAGGCTCTTGGGGTAGCTTTGCCCCCTCTTCTGCTTGTAGGGTCATAGTGGGTTCTTCTCCTATGCTCACTACTCGCTCCAACCAACGACAACCCCACGTACTTGCTGATTATACCACAGCATACCCATGCTTGGGGATATGGTTTGGTGCTGTGGTTTCCCGCAACCTATCGATACGCCGCAAGGTCGCGCTCTTCGATGGTCGGCATAAAGCGAGACATTTCTACCATCTTAAAGAGCTTCTGATGATGGGGGCTAAGATTCATGGCAAACAGTTTGTAGCCCGATTTTCGTGCGCGGACGACAAATTTGAGCAATACCGAAATCCCAGCGGAGTTGATAAACGCCACCTCATCGAAATCGAGGACTGTGATAGGGCGCATGTCGGTACACGCCTGTTCAATAGCCGCAGCCGACACCGCATCCACACTATTTGTCCGAATATGGAGCACAACCACTTCACCAAATTCTTCTCGCCTGACAACTTCACTCATTCTGCTTGTTCCTCCCGATAGAAACGTAGCGTGATGACCGTACCATCCTGGGACGAAGTTACTGCCCAGTCGTCCACCAGGGCACCTATGAGATACATCCCAAAGCCACGGATAACAGCACTTTCTACATCGTCTAGGGCTTCTTCTTCTACAACGCGGGGAGAAGGGTCTACTTTTCCAGCCCCCCTACCTTGATCAGCGACACGGATTTCTAATTTCTGGTTATCAAGTTCAAAGGCCACGGCAACTGGTTTGGTCACATTTCCTTCATTCCCATGCTCAATGGCATTGGTTACAGCTTCACTCAACGCCAGTTTCAGGTCTTCTATCCGATCTTCAGAAAAATCAAGCGATTCGGCAATCTCCACAGCAGCAGACCGAATCACTCGCTCAAATATCAGGTTAGAAGGAATACTAACTTCAACACACTGCATGCATTTGCATCCTTTCAGGAATGATAATCCCTTATGGCACATAACCCACCGAGTATCCCATTATTCTGGTGACATCTTGGGGCTTGGCTTGGTACGACATCATGTTATCATGTTAGATGTATGTCGCGCCGATCTCCCTATCTTGCCTGTATCCCCACTGCTGTCTGTCACACATACCATCCATTTGGGTTGTGCCGTATGTGTTATAGCACATGGGCGTTTATTGGTCAAAACCCCAAACCCCCACGCCCTATGCTGTTGAACTCATAGCAGCTTGGGCATTTTTGCGGGCTTTTGCCCGTGACCGTGTTGGGGGCGACGTAGCCGAATTTTGGCGCATCAGGTGGTCATAGCGGCGCAGGTAGGCTTTGCCAAGCGAAGTATTGCCTATTTGCAAGTAACACGCCCCTAGGTAATAGAGGGCTTGCGCGTGGCGGGGGTTGCGCCGCAACACCTTCTCAAACAATGGTATGGAACGGGCAGGCTCGACGAGTTCTCGGTAGCAGAGACCTAGCATAAAATTGGTCTCCACATCGTCTGGCGACACTTCTATCACCTGGGCAAACTCTTTGGCAGCAAGGTCAAATCTGCCCCGGCGGACATACATATAGCCTAGATCATAGCGCAACGAGTGGCTACCAGGCGCAAGCTCTACCGCCTTCCGCCATGCTGCCAGCGTCCAGTTGTCCCGTCCGACAATCATGTACATAAAGCCCAACAGGTAATGGGCTTGGGGGTCTTTGGGAAGGAGTTGTACCGCTCGCTCAAAGGCTTTCACCGCATTGGAATTTTTCCCCATATCATACAAGAGTTTCCCCATATTGAGAAACAGATTTCCGTCTGTTGGTTGGAGCTTGGCACATTCAAACAGCAGGTCATAGGCTTCTTTAGACCGCTTGAGCAACCGCAATACGGCACTCATCCGCAACCGGGCTGGCACATAGTGCTCATTTTGTGGCGGCACTTTCTCGTATTCCTCTAGGGCTTCATCCCACCGTCGCCCGCGTGCCAAGAGGTTGCCAAGCAGGTAGTGGGCGTAGTATTCCTCTGGTCGCCATTGCAGCAGTGCCCGATAGATACGCTCGGCTTCCTCTGAGTAGTTTTGCTGCTTGAGGTCCTGGCTCAAACGGTAGTACCATTGGATGACCTCCTGCTCACTGCGGGTAACGAGGGCTTCTTCCTCTTCTTGCATAGCGGGGGAAACGAAGGTAGGCTCCACCCGTAGGGCATCAGCAAAACACTTTTGGGCAAGCTCATGCGCCCCATGCCCCTGGTGCATAAGCCCAAGATAGTAGCGCGGTTCCGCGGCAAATGGGCGAGCATTGCACGCATTCGAGTAATGGATATATGCCCGTCCAGCATCTTCCATCCGCTGGTAGCAGCGTCCAAGGGAAAAATGGGATTCGTAGAGATTCGGGTTGTGCTCTAGGGCTTCTTTGAAGGCAGAGATAGACCGATCCACCTGTCCGCGTGCTGCAAACGCCACCCCAAGATTGTAGTGGGCTTCTGCAAGCTGCGGGTCGGTCTGGACCGCTTCCAGATACTCCCGCATTGCAGCTTCCCAGTCATCCTGAAAAGCCAGGGAATTGCCAATGTAGAGATAGATAATGGCGCGTTCTCGGTCATAAATCTGCGCTTTCTCTTCGCCATCTACATACGCAGCAATAAGGGCGGCTTTGAAATGCTCTATTGCATCAGCATAGACTGCCCGCAGATATGCCCGTATCCCCTGGCTGAAGGCTGCGCCCATACGGGTACCTTCCAGGAAACGTTCACTGCCAGTAAAGGTATCGAGGTCCAGGGGCATGAACATTAATGGTTCATTTGCTTTCGCAGCCATAGTGATCATTCTCCACACATAAAGCGATCAGGTTGGTTTTCCCGACACAAAGGGATGGTAAGCGGAAAAGAATGTACAACCGCCCCTGATGACCTGCACATCATGCCCCCTTCTCCTTTTGCCCAGGCAGAAGAATTGTATCTTTCATTGTAGCTTAGCTTGTGATGTGCGTCAACGGGTAACATCTCTGGTTTGTAATCTTTATGCGTTGCCTATTGCTTAAAGCTCCCAAATTTATGCGGGCTATGCTAGAGAATCGGGTGCTTCTCGTTTCGGTCTTTCTAGTACGAACCTGCTACAAACAGTGTACTAGTTAGCCAAGTAATAGCCCTGTCAAAGAAAAGAACGTGGATTATGCCTATTCTCGGCAGATATTTGGGGGCGATTTTGCGAAAGAACAGGATTTTTGGTTAGGTGTTTGGGGGGATTGCTACACGCTTGTCCCACAACTGCGTATTGTTGACTGGCTTGACCATAACCCCTATGCTCTTGCCCTGCGGTGGTTGTAGAGCCGTTGCATGCAACGGCTCTACAACCAGACCTACCCTTGTACGGGGGGTACTCATCCCTCTTATGCGTTTGGGGCATGGGTACGCTCTTGGAGCATGCCTATGTCTTGACGTAACCACATATTTACTATCGTTTCAACCGAAATGTTTTTTGTCTTAGCGATTTCATATAAATACTTGGCTACATCAGACTCTAGGTATATTGGCACGAGATATTCAGCATCTTGATGATAGAATTTACCTCGTACTCCCTGAGAAAAATCATATTCTTCTTCCATGTCATTTCTCCTGATACTGGCTTATTTCTCTCTTTGTAGCTTTACGTTCTACCCCCCGCTCGCAGGGCGATACTCCTCGATGGTCAACCGTATCTGCTGACTCAGCTCGCGGGCGATACCCCGACTAAAGCTACTCTTGGCAACCTTGTTGATTATGGGCAAGATGGAAGCCCAATCATCATGCGTCATTTCCTCTGGTGGGCGGGGGAAACTCTCGGCGATGCGCTCAAAAAACAACTCTGTTTGCTCGCTCCCCAACACGTCAAGCGCAACCACGCGCAACTCATCACTCAGCAGGGTAAACCGCCGGCGCAAGATGACCATAGTAATGTCATCCGTCTGCATTCTGCCCACACTCCATGCTCGCAACTCGTGCAAAAAGAGCTTCAACAGAGCGCGTGGTTTCATATGGCTATTGTTCGCCAACAACGCATGCAGTCTATCATAGCCAAACTCTTCATCCTCTGGACTAATCGCCTCGTTTACCCCATCGGTAAAGAGAAACATACTATCACCGGGCGAAATGGGGATGGACTCCTCATCGTAATCATCATCGGGGTCTACCCCAAGCGGCAACCCTGGCATCTCAAATTCCTGGACCGACTCGTTGAAAAGCAAGGGATAGGTGTGTCCTGCATTTGCCACCCGCAACTCTCCGTTGATAGGGTCAAGCACGGCATACAGCATGGTAATCATCCCTTGCGGGATGTCCGTACATACGCCCCGATTGATAGCCGCAAGCGTGGGGCCGGGCGCACCGTCTAGCCGTGCTTCGTGGCGAAAGACGGTACGGGCAACTGCCATACGCAGGGCAGCTTGTAGCCCCTTGCCGGAGACATCGCCGATCATGATGGCTTGTCTGCCATTGCCCAATGGCAAAAAATCATACAAATCGCCGCCGAGGTCGCGGGCAGGAATAGAAACCGCGCTAAACTCCCATCCAGGGAGGTAGGGCACAGCAGCAAGCAACATCCCTTGTTGGATGTCGCGGGCTAACTGGAGGTCTTTTTCTAGCTCTGCCTGCCGTTGCAATTCCTCTTCGGTCAAGACCGGCTGACCATTGCCCTCGGATGGGGCGGGGGTAACAGACGCTTGCCGCAGCATGATGACCCGTTGGGTATGGTGTCCTAACAAACTGCTATGCATACAGCGGTGATGTCGCGGGCATTTTGCCCGTTGACTGGCTTTATCATTTCTAGGCATGGTGTTTCGTTCTACGCTTCCCTGAGTAATCGGATATATCGTTCACATGTCTGCTGGAGGAGCCCAACGCTCACTCCGTCAAGCAGCATTTCTGGCGCATATTCGGCAAGTTTTTTGAGGGTATTACGATATTCACGCACAGCAGCAGCTTTGCGTTGCATCTGGCGGTATACCTCTGCTAGATGAAAGGAAATCAAGGCGATGTCTGGCTCCAGATAGCGTGCGCGTTCAAGCTGGCTTGCTGCTGCTTGATACTGTCCCTGACGGGCATGCAACACCCCAAGCAGGATATAGGCTTCTGTCGTCAGTGAATTGAGGGCAATAGCTCGGCGGGCTTCGGCTACCGCCACGTCAAGGTCGCCACGGTTTGCATGCGCTTGGGCAATCAATGCCAGCGTCTTGGGGGCATGTACGCCATTTAACGGAACCTTATACAGCATATTGAGCACTTCGTCAACTTGCCCCACATCGAGCAACTCCTGTCCCCGTTGGAGCGTGTGGTCGTGGGAAAAAGACGAGGGCTGCTGCACAGGGGCTGCAGGAGCTAGGGGCTTACGCCGTGTGCTAACCTTAGACGAACGAGACGAAGGGCTACTCCCGACTGGGCGTGGTTGTGGGCGTGGCTGCGTAGCCAGCGGCGACTTTGCTGCTGTTGGCACTGGCTCTGGTTCTGCTTGTGGGCGGGGTGGCTCCTTCACGTAGATAAAGCCACTGGCTATCTCTTGCAGGCGAAATTTGTCGTAGATATTCCAAAGAGTCTCGGAAAAGCCCAAGAAGAGGTAGCCCCCCTCTGGTAAGATATGGTAGAAGCGATCTACCAAGTCACGGAATGTCTCTAGCTCAAAGTAGATTGTCACATTTTGGCAAAAGATGATGTCTACCGCCTGCGCCTGCTTGGGGAAGGGGTGCAGCAAATTGAACTGTTCAAAGGTAATCAGTTCACGCACCAGCTTGTTGACGCTCCACATATCACTGCGCTGGTCAAAGTAGCGTTGGCGCAGGTCTGGCGATACGTTGCTCAACGTGCGCCCACGGTAAATACCATGACGGGCTTTCTCTAGCGCACTTTCGCTCAGGTCTGTTGCCCATATCTGCACAGGACGGGGCAGCGGCTTGCCGAGGGCTTCCATTGCGGTTATTGCTATAGAGTAGGGTTCTTCGCCCGTAGAGCAACCAGCACTCCATACCCGTATCGGCTCACCGGCTGGCTTGCGGCGGTGCAACGTGCGAAAGATGACCTCACGCAACGCCTGCATATGCGGCTGATTGCGAAAAAAGACCGTCTCGTGGTTCAGGACTAACTCGGCGAGTGCATGCAGTTCTGCCAACCCGCTCATCTGGTTGATGTAGCTGGCATACTCGTCAAAAGGCTTTCCTGTGGCTTCGAGCCGCTGTGCCAACCCAAGCGCCATTACCCGTTGACTCGTCTGGTCTATGTAGACCCCGCTATACGTTGCCAGCGTGGAACGGATACGCTCAAATTCATACGGCTTGAGGGGGTATTCAGCGGGTTTCTTTGAGGAAGAGGTCGTCATACATCACGCTCCCCGCCATACCGCTTCGTGAAGGCTTGGATGATTCCTTCCGGCGCGAGAATTTCATCTACCACGTTGAGATCAACGGCGGCGCGTGGCATGCCATAGATGGAGCAGGTCGCCTCATTTTGCGCGATGGTATAGCCACCGGCTTCTCGGATGCTCTGCATACCTATCGCCCCATCGCGCCCCATGCCGGTAAGCAATACGCCGGTGGTATAGGAGCCAAACACGCTGGCTGCCGTCTGCATAGTGATGTCTACCGCCGGGCGTTGTAGCATGGGTTGTTCGTCTAGGTGAACAGAGCCATCCGCTTGGACAAACAGGTGATAGCTGTCTGGTGCAACCAGCACTGACCCTGGGATAATGCGGATACTCTCTGATGCCATTGTGACAGGCAGCAAGCAGGATTCTGAGAGCCATTCAACCATACCCGCACTGAACCCCTCGGCAATGTGTTGGACAATCAAGACTGCCGCTTTGAACGGGGCAGGCAACCCTTTGAGTATCTGTTGCACAATGCGCGGACCGCCGGTAGATGCTCCAATGACCACCACGGGAAAGCGCAACCGCGCTAGTTGGGGGCGTACTGGCGTGATCGGTCTATCTCTCGTGACAACCTCGCTCGTATATTTCTCCAATGCCGGTTTGACATGATGGGGAACCGAAGGGACAGTGACTATATCACGGGAACGTTTGAGCCGGGCTGCGGAGGCGGGGGCTTTGTGTGGCGTGGTTGTCTCTGTATCAGGACAGGTAACGGTGTCCGCCACATGGTCAGGGGCAGGAGCAGATTCGTTGGGGAGAGAAGGGCGTTTGCGCCGCACCCGCCACAGTTCTGGCTCGGCATCCTTGCTAGGTTCTGCCCGCCGCCTGCCCCGCAGGTGGGTGACAACCCGCACCCGTGCCAGCAGCTTGACTCGGCGCACAAGCTCACGGCGAGCCCGGTCATAGGCATCCGGGTTCGATATATCTGGCTTCTCCATAATTTCCAGTGCGCCAGAACCGAGCATCTGAAACGAGATGTCCACATCATCACGCGAGTAGAGGGTCGTAATCGCCAGTACAGGCGTAGGGTTATACGCCATAATCTGCTCGGTGGTCTCCAAGCCGTCCATCACGGGCATGCGGACATCCATCGTGATGACGTGTGGGGCGAGCTTGGCAGCTTGCAACAAGGCTTCCCGCCCATTTGCTGCCTCACCGACCACCTCTATCTCTGGGTCACTTTCCAACATCTCGCGCAAGGCTTGGCGCACCAATGCTGAGTCGTCAACTATCAATATGCGTAAACGTTCTGCCATTGTTTTCCCTGGTAGGCTGTACGCATGGGCAAGAGGATGCGTGGGAGATTTCTTCCGGGACGTACCCTAATGTTGCCTAGAGCAACCCGTTGTGGGGTCTCATAGGCTATGGCAACGTAGCGATTCAATCTTCAATCCATTTCCAAATCGAGGAGTTGTTTCACCCGATTGGGCAGATTGAGGAGGTCTATGTCTTTGTTCAAATAGTCGTCTACGCCAGCATCAAAGGCGGCGCTTTTATCTTCGCTAGACGTAAGCATAATAATAAGCAAATCGTCAAGGTTGGGGTTCTCGCGGAGACGGCGGCATACTTCGTAGCCATCCATGCCAGGCATCTGTACGTCAAGAACCATCAGGTCTGGCACTTCGCCGGCGATGCTGGTGAGAGCATCTTCACCACTGTGTGCCAGTTGTACTTCGTAGCCGTACATTTCGAGCCGCATTTTCACAATGTCGGTCACGAGTTTGCTATCGTCTACGACCAGAATTTTTGCTGCCATTAGTAAACCTCATTACTGTTTCTGCCAAGCGAATAGGTATTCCACTGATGCCCCTCGTCTTATGCTACCATACCAAAACGAAAAACCAACACGATCTCGGTTTGGTATCGCTGGTCATCAGTGGGTTTAGAAAACCTGCTGTGTGTGAACGGGAGCAAACCCCTTATCCCCCGCTTGCTTCATGACCCAAAAGTTGATTGATAACATTCAATAAATTGTCTTGATTAAACTGGCTTTTGACAATATAGGCTTGTGCCCCTGCTTCCAAGCCACGCCGCCGGTATTCATCTGATGCTAGACTGGTGATAATCACAACGGGCATATCTAGCTCTTCTAGCTCTTGACGAATACGGGTTGTTAGCTCAAAACCATCAACACGGGGCATTTCCACATCTGTTACTACAAGATCGTAGGATTGTACCCGCAGTTTGTCAAGAGCATCTAGCCCGTCAATGGCGGCGGATACATCATACCCCGCCGATTGGAGAATGCTGCGAATAAGCTCACGGGTGGTAAACGAGTCTTCCACTACCAGCAAGTGGGGGCGTTGTTGGGTGCTTGTCGTCCCCCCGGTTGAGCGGGTTGTCTGGGCAATACCGCGTGCCGACTGTACCAGCGACACCGGGTTGAGCAGCAAGACCAGTTTCCCATCGCCAAGTTGCACCGCCCCATTATAGCGGCGTTGGTTTTCAAAGATGGGACCTAGCGGCTTGACGACTGCCTCGCGTTCGTCAAGCAACTGGTCTACCAACAGACTAAGCAACCGTTGAGCACTGCCTATCAGCACGGCTGGCTCCCGCTTGTTGTCGAGAAACGGCGGCTCTGACTCAATGTTCATCAGGTCTGCCATACGCAGCAGCGGGATAGTCTGCGACTCGTGGTTAATCGTTGTGCGTCCTTCAATCGTGCGGATGCGGTTTTCATATACCCAAATGATACCATGACATCCTGATGCAGGCAGCGCAAAGGTATAGCTGCCAACTTTGACCAGCAGGATGCGGGTTGTGACAATAGTCAGTGGCAGGATGAGCGTTATTTTGGTGCCAACATTTGGTGTCGATTCAATGCCGACCTGTCCGCCTAGCTCCACAATATTGGTACGTACAACGTCCATCCCCACGCCCCGCCCGGAGATGTCGGTAATCATTGCGGCGGAGCTAAAGCCGGGGAGAAAGATGAGTTCTAAGGCTTCTTGGTCAGAGAGCAAGGTGGCATTTTCTTGGTTGATGAGTCCCTTCTTCACCGCCGACTCGCGGAGCTTTTCTGGCACCATACCGCGCCCATCGTCACTAACCGTCAAATGCACCTCGCCCCCAACAGCATCAGCAGATACGGTTATTGTCCCCTGGCGAGGTTTCCCCTGTGCTTCCCGTTCGTCTGGTAGCTCTATGCCGTGGTCTACGCCATTGCGTATCAGGTGCATCAGCGGGTCGCCCAGGGCTTCTAGCAACTTGCGGTCTAGCTCCGTCCCCTCACCGACAAGCTCTAGTGCTACCTCTTTGTTGGTAGCACTGGCAAGCTCACGCACCGCACGGGGCAGGGTGCTAAAGACCGTAGAGATGGGCAGCATACGCACCACCATCACCTCTTGCTCTAGGTCATTGATCAGCATGCCCTGCGTATCCACATGGTAGCCAAACTGTTCGGTCTGTTGGCGCAAAAGCTGGCGTACCTGGTCGCCGACATTGAGCAGGGTATTCATATGCTGTTCTAGCATTTGGCGTTGTTCTGGGGTAACACGCAGTCCCCGATGGTCTTCATCCAATGCCAGCATATTTTGCTCTTGATGCTGCACAAACTCATACATTTTTTGCAACACTTGCAGATGGTCTGCCAAAACCTGTTTGCCAACGACTAACTCGCCGGTTAGGTTGATCAGTGTATCCAACCGATCTACCCTGACCCGCACCGTCTGCTGCCGTTGGCTGGCATAGGATGATCGCGCAGGCGCAGGCGAGGGTGTAGCAGGCGCAGGCGAGGGTGTAGCAGGCGCAGGCGGGGGGGCAACAGACGCAGGCGGGGGGGCAGCAGGCGCAGCAGGCGGCGTAGGTTCGGCAGGCGCAGG
>CAYPHM010000066.1:0-23856 GCA_964410555.1 uncultured Chloroflexaceae bacterium
GCCCCCATCCCCTAACCCCTTCCCCCACTACGCGGGAGAAGGGGAATCGGCAGCCTCCCATCCCCCCCTGCCCCGCGTCCCACCGCGGGGAGAAGGGGTTATTCGGCTCCCCCTCGCCCTGTATGGGAGCGGGGGCAGGGGGAGAGGGTGGACAAGAAGGGCAAAATTTCTTTGATTGTGCGACTTTGACGTAGCCCCATCATAGCCATATAGCCATAGACGAAAGTCCTACTTTGTGTCATAATACGCATACTTGTCATTTTAGCCTAGCCACCATTGACTACCAGTAACTCTTACCCTGTATGCGCTAGGTTGAATACGTGAGATAGACGAATTGATGAAAGGAGCATGAGGTTTATGGCTACGATGTCTGACTCAGATTTGCAACAGGTACGCAATACGATTAAGCAACTGCAAGAACAGATAGCAGAGCATACGAAAGAAAAGAAGGAACTCAAAAAGCAACTTGAGGATAAGGAAAAGCAGATAGGGGATACCGAAAAACAGCTTGGGGATGTTCAGAAGGACCTCAAGGCTGCCCAGACCACGATTAAGCGGCTGGAGAAGCAGGCAGAACGGCTCAAGGAAGATGCGGGAGCATCGAAGGAGCTAGAAGCTGTTGAGCAGGCTCTCGGCGAAGCAGAAAAGAAGATTACCGAAATAGAAAAGCAGCATGCGGCTGCTCAACATCGGGTACAAGAGCTAGAACAGGAACTCCAAGCGGCGAAAAAGGAACTAGCAGAGGCAAAAGCGGTCAAGCCCGTGGGCATGGTTGTTGGGGCAGATACGTGGGTGCGCCAATATGGGGGTATGCCACTAAATCGCCGTGATGCTCCTGGGCTAGGCTCAAACGTTCACGATTCCCTGCCCATTGGGACAAAGGTAACGTTGCTAGAAGGTCCCAAGCCAGCCGATGGGTTCACCTGGTGGCGAGTGCGGGCTGAGGATGGGCGCGAGGGGTGGGTCGCTGGTGAAGAGCTTGTAACCCAACCAGAGTAGGTTCTTTGATGCTTGTGAAGGGGGATATTGCCGTTCCCTTCACGCTGTATTATCTCTGCTACACATCCCCCCACACAAAAGGCGACAACGAAATAGTACTAAAGTCATGGACATTAGTTATTGTTTTTTAACCAAAAGTGGTGTACACTGGTTTACTATAATGAAGTGTTCTATGCATGTCAGTATTTTTTGGTAAGTAGCTAAGGCTATGCGTTATAGAATGGTACAAAGTTGTCTACAGCAGCAAAGAGTATGCCACTCTTTCGCTTTCGTCTCCTTCACGCGCTCATCATCTGAACCCACAAATTTGGTATTACTGGCTATAGTTTTCTCGGCGACTGTCTAGGTCGCTTTTTTGTTATCTCACGCACGCTCGTTGCGTATGCAGTCTGTGAACATTGAGGAGGTCAAGTAATGTACGGAGAACAAAACACAAGCAGGTTTCATCATCGTAATCCTACTATCTACACCAATCACCCTATCTACCAACGCAGTTTTTCTTTTCTGATGACGATGGCGGCAGTATTCGCGGTGGTTGTTGCGCTCTTCGGGGCGACAGCAACGCCTGCCTACGCCGACCCGTCGACGTGGTATGTGGATAGCACCAACGGCAAAGACGTTTTCAATGATTGTCGTTTTGAGGTTACTCCTTGTAAAACAATTCAAGGAGCTTTGGATCAAGGTATCTCTAATGGTGATACGATTATGATTCTGGCTGGCACCTACACTGAGGACATCACCATAGACAATAACCTCAACCTCACGCTGAAAGGCGAGGGGGCAGGGGCGACCATCTTGGATGGAGAAACCATGCGTCTTACCGTTAGTACTGGGGCTAATGTCACCCTCTCTGACATGACTATCCAAAATGGCAAGGCTGCACAAGGTGGGGCTATTGTCAACAATGGTACGCTGCATATTCTCAACAGCACCTTGAGTGACAACGAGGCAACGGGGGATGGCGGAGCTATCTACAATGCTGGCACCCTTACTGTAGAGCAGTCTACGCTCAAAGGCAACACTGCAACGGGGGATGGCGGAGCTATCTACAACAGTGGCGACAATGCCCAAACCTCACTCGTTAGCTCAACGCTCTACAACAACACCGCAGCTAATGGCGGTGCGCTTTTTATTAACAAGTATGCATTTATCCAAAACACTACCTTGAGTGGCAATACTGCTAACGAGGATGGTGGGGCTATTATGAATCGTGGCAAGGTGGAGATAAAGAGCACGACCATTGTCTCGAATACGGCAAAGCGTGGGGGGGGGCTTGCGACTTTCTTAGAAGAATCATCAGTGTATTATGATAGTCCCTATAAGAACAACACCATACAAAATACTATCTTAGCCTTAAATACCGCTACTGATAGTGGACCCAACTGTTTGACAGGGGATCGTATAAAAATTGACTCACTTGGCTACAACCTCATTGATAATAGTGATGGTTGCTTCCAATTTTCTGCGGATGTACATGATTTGGTTAATGTTTCCCTTATGCTTGAACCGCTGGCAGACAATGGCGGCGCAACCTGGACGCATGCTTTCCAATCTAGCAGCAGCCCGGCGATTGACAAAGGCAAGTGTGAGGGGGTCTCAACCGACCAGCGCGGCTATGCTCGCCCACAGAACGACTCCCAACTAGACCCCGCTACTGGCGGCGACAACTGTGATATTGGCGCGTTTGAGGCTGTCGTCCCTGTGGCAGCAGATGATACCGTTGGTACAACGCAGGGGGTAGCGAAAGATATTGAGGTCATCAACGCAGAGGCTGACGAGGGGACAGAAGGCAGAGACTACCACCCCGACCCCAACCGCTTCATTGACGTGGAAACACTTGCTATTGTTGGTCCCAATGGGCTAACCAACGGTCCCGTTAACCTGAAACATGGCACGGCTGAGGTGGTCAATGGTATCATCCGCTACACCCCCTACAACGCCGACTCGGTAGAAGTGGAAGATAGGTTCTCCTATGTCGTCCAAGATGATCTTGGTATGACATCCAATGAGGCACAAGTTACCGTCACCATTGGGGTAAGTTGTAGCACCGAAGACCTTATCAAAGCTATCTCGGCGGCAAATGCAGAGCCAGACCGCACAACCATCTATGTTTCCACATCCTGCACCTACGACCTGCTCGATACTCCCTACAACTACCCCGCAGATGACCATCTGCCGACAGGCTATACCAATGGTGAGACATCCTCGCTAGGTGCTGCTGGTCTGCCAGATATTGTCACCCCCATCACGATTAAGACTGCCGAAGTTAAAAATGACAATAAACCTGCTGTTGTTACCATTGGGCGTAGTTCAGAGGCAGAAACCCCCTTCCGTATCTTCAATGTTGCTGATGGCGGCGACTTGCGACTAGAGAAACTCGACATTACCAACGGACGCAGTGCAGGTACGGGTGATAATGATACCATTGGCGGAGCTATTTACAATACTAGTGCTGTTACCCTAACGGGAGTCCACATTATTGATAGTAGTGCTGACGGTGATGGGGGGGCTATCTACAATGCTGCCGACTCCTACCTGGCAACCAATCGGTTTTACCATGACTATCCTCGCCCACAACGTGACTATGTACGTAATACCAAGATTATCAGTGGTACATCCGATAGCGGCAGCGGCGGGGCAATCTACCATACCAGCGGCACACTAAACATCCAGCGCACGGAAATAGACAACAGTAGTGCGAAGACTGATGGCGGAGCGATATATATTGCCGGCGGCACGTTGTATATGCGACATAGCAAAGTCAACAATAGCACAACTGAGGGCAGCGGCGGGGCAATCTACAACAATGCTGGTACGAGCCTGGAAATACGCAACAGCAACCTCAACGACAACACCGCGGATAATGGTAGCGGCGGGGCTATCTACAATGCTGCCAATAGCCTAGAAGTACGCGATAGCACCCTCAACGACAACACCGCTGCGCTCAACGGTGGGGCTATCTATGATGGGAGTGCTAAGAAACTGATAGTCTACGCCAGCACCCTACAGGGGAATAAAGCCAATGGTGCTGCTCTTGCAACTGATGGCGGCGGCGCCATCTACAACACTACTGGTGATGTTGAACTGGAGTATAACGCTATCGGTGGCGGCGGTGAGGATGGGAACACGGCTGCCAGCAATGGCGGCGGTGTCTACAACAGCGGCGGCACCCTCTACATCCGCGAAGGTGACATACGTGGGAATACCGCAACCAATGGCAATGGCGGCGGTGTCTACAACACCGGCGGCACCCTCACCCTCTACAACTGGGGGACAGACATACGCGACAACAAAACCACCGGCACCACCGGCACCAGCGGCAAAGGCGGCGGTGTCTACCACAACAGCGATGGCAATGTGGAGATGGTGCGTGGTGGCTCTATCCACGATAACGAAGCCACTAGTGATGGCGGCGGTCTCTATATGACTGGCAGCGGTACGTTGGAGATGACCAATGCGACCATTCGCCACAACGATGCAGATGGTAGCGGCGGCGGTATCTACAAGGATGGCGGTAGCCTCAAACTCACCCGTGTTTCGGTGCGCTACAACCGCGCTACAGGCGATGGTGCTACGAATAATGGTGGGGGTCTCTACCTTACCAATATCAGCCTAACAGATGATACCGAAGATGAAGAGGGTATCATCCGTAGCACCATCCGCCAAAACTATGCTGCGGATGGTGCAGGTCTTTACATAGCGAGCGGTACGCTTTCTATCAACACCAGCACGATTAGTACCAACGGCATAGACCCCGATGCTGATAATGCCAAGACGGGCGAAGGTGGCGGCATCTACCAAGCAGACGGTGATGTCTACCTGAATAACTCAACAATCACGGCTAATGATTCAAAAGGAACTGGCGGCTACTACAAGAGTGGCGGTAAAGCGGAACTCTTCAGCAGCATTGTGTTGCAAAACCCAGATGAAACATCCGATAGCAATTGTAGTGGGACGTTCACATCCGCGGGTTACAACCTAGTGGGTACAAGTTGTGGGCTTAGTGGCACAGACGACCAATCGTTTGATGCTGATCATGAAAAACAGCTAGGACCATTGCAAGATAACGGTGGCGGTCTCTATACGCATATGCTGCGTGCCAATAGCAAAGGTATCAATAACGGGAACTGCAATACTGATGATGCTTTTGATGTTGAAGGCAAGCCAGAAACCACCGAAGATCAGCGCGGTAATGAGCGTCCAGTAGAACCAAATGAGGTTGATGAAAAAGACCCACCTGCTGCTGATGCTTGTGAAATCGGCTCTGTGGAAGGGTTACTCTTTATTGTAGATACCACATCTGATGATTCTAGTGGGGCAAATGGAACCTGCGATATTGGTGATGATACGTGTAGTTTGCGTGAAGCGATAATTGAGGCGAATAACTACAACTCCGAAGACGCGATTGCTTTTGAGATAGACCCTGATAATCCTGGACCAGAGACAATCACTATAGGGAGTGCTCTCCCCACAATTAACAAGCCGTTGACGATTGATGGGACATCACAGCCGGCTGGTGAAGATGCCAATGAGGTGTGTGCCAACACGCCAGAATTGCACAAACACCGCATCACCCTAGACGGCGGCAATGGCGACTATGACGGCATAACGATTGTTGCTGGTGATAGCACCATACGCGGTTTGAAGATTGAACGGTTTGGGGGCAATGGTGTTGTGCTTAAAAGTGAGGATAGCAATGCCCTACGCTGTAACTGGATACAAAACAATGGCAACAACGGGGTCTTGATAGACGATGGCTCATCCAGAAATACCATTAACGACTGGTGGAGCCAAGATGGGCGCAACCTCATCCGCAACAACGGCGGGAGCGGGGTGTTGGTGCAGGAAGGCACACGCAACCGCATCCATCGCAACGACATCTACTCCAATACGCTGCGCGGTATAGACCTCGCGCCTCTTGGGGTTACGGTTAATGATAGTGACGATACGGATACGGGAGCCAATGACCTGCAAAACTACCCGGTGATTACCTCTGAACCAGAGCGTAACGATGATGGCAGTTTTGATTCTTGGGATGAGATAGAAGGGACGCTCTCGAGCCGCCCCAATACCAACTATCGCATTGAACTCTTCACCAACGCCACCTGTGATGCCATCACCGATACGAACCCCATCGGCAATGGTGAGGGGCGTTCGTACCGCTTGCAACAGCAGGTGCATACCAACAGTGATGGTAATGCATCGTTTAGCTTTGACTATGACGATAATTGGGATGTGCAAGATAGAGAAGATATTCCAAACGATCCCGACGAGCCATTTGTCAGCCTCGTAGCTACGGACAATCATGGCAACAGTTCCGAGTTCTCGCTCTGTTCCGACTACACTGCCAATATCAGTGGGCAGGCGTGGTTGGATGCCAACCGTGATGGCATACAGGATGTTGATGAAATTGCGGTTGAGGGTATCACCGTTCGCCTCTACACCACCGACAACCGTTTGGTCTCTACCACCACGACTGATGCCAACGGCGAGTATGACTTCTCCTACATTGCCAATGGCTATTACTACGTCCGCTTTGACCGGGGTATCTACAAGATTACCGACCGGGGGCAGGGGACTGATACGGCGGTTGACAGCGACCCCAACCCTGCCAATGGCAATACGGCAGAGATAGCGGTACCAAACGGCGCAGACATTACCGACATTGACGTTGGGTTGAAGTACGTTGGTGCTACCACTGAGGGCAGCAATGGCAGCCTCAACCCCGATACAACGATTGACATTACCGAGGATGGCGACTCTGACTACTACTACATCAAACTTCGCAGCCAACCAAACGAGAATGTCACCTTAACGATTACCTATGATGAAAGCCAGATAGAGAGCGTTACGCCCAATGTTTGGACTATTCAGACTGGTGAATGGACACAAGAGAAGAAGATAACCGTCAAGGCGAAGGATGATGATCTGGCAGAAGATGCTATTCATACAAGCCTCTTAACCAATACGTTGGAGAGTGCGGATGATGACTTTGACCAGACGATACCGGTCTATGCCAATATTACCGACAACGATTTAGCAACAGTGGCTGTTAATCCCACCGAGCTAGATGTGTATGTGGGCGGTGTGGCGGCAGTGTTCAATATGCGACTGACGCAACAGCCAGCTGCCGATGTGACGGTTAAATTTGACATAGATCAATCAGACCCACCGAGCAATACGCTTAAACTGATTGAAGATGTGGTCTTTACCCCGGACAACTGGGACAAGGCAATACCCATTCCCGTACAGACGGATGTCAATGCCAGCGGTGATAGCACCCGTAATATCCGCTTTATCCTGAGCAGTGGTCATGGTAGCTACGATACCGGTGGTGAGGTCATCACCAATACGCGGGTGTTGGTCAATGTGAAAGATAGCCCCATCCGCATCACACCGGTTGAGCTTGAGGTGACAGAGGGTAAGGTGTCACAGGATAAACGCTACACGGTTGAGATTACTGAGGGGCTAACGACAACAGTCAATGCTACCGTGAAAGTTACCGTTACGGTTGACAATCAACTCAAGGTAGACAAAACCCATCTTACCCTCAGTAATGATAAGATGCAGGAGACTATCACCGTTCAGGCGATAGATGATGCGTTGGCTGAGGGACAACATATCGGTACCATTATGCACAGTAGCAGCAGCATTGACCCTGATTATGATGCTGTTGAGATAGCTGATGTAACGGTGACTATCAATGACAACGATAGCCCAAGCGTTATCATAGACCCCTTGTCATTGAACGTCTCAGAAGAGGGACCAACCCGTGCCGAGTATCTGGTATCCCTGACGACTAAACCTACATCAACTGTCACGGTAGAAATGCTGCCCAATGATGAGGTGGTTGTCTTCCCGAAAGAGCCGCTGGTCTTTGAGCCAGAAGATTGGGACACAGAGATTGTGGTGACGGTTGAAGCGATAGATGACGATGTGCTGGAGCAAAACCCGCACAACGGCTATGTAGACCACAAGATAACGAGTGATGACTCTGAATACAACATGGGGCTAGACCCAACAAAACGGGTTGAGATCGAGATTGCCGACAACGAAGAGCCCAATATACAGATAGCCCCGACCAGTATTACGGTTGAGGAGGAGGACGAGACCACGGCGGAGTATGCCGTCAGCCTCGCCACCAACCCGCAGCGTGATGTCACTATCAAGTTCACGCCTAACCAGGATGGGCAAATTACCATCACCCCATCAGAGTTGACCTTTACTGACAAGGATTGGGAAGTTGACAAGACGGTCACGGTGCAGGCAACAGATGATGCTACCAATGAGAATGGCGTGCATTATGTGGTCATTGAGCACGAAGCCACGAGTGATGGTCCCTATGACGGCGTAAACATTCCTGATGTTGAGGTGAAAATCTACGACAATGACAGCCAGGGGGTTTATATTGAGCCTACTAAACTGTTGATGGTAGAGAATAGTCTGGAAGCTGGTACCTACAGCGTCAAGCTCACCAAGCAACCAGAAGCGGATTCTGAGGTCTATATCGAGATTAACCCATCTAGCAAATTGGAAGTCAAACCGCATGTACTGTCCTTCACGCCAGATAATGATGACTGGAAGACCGCGCGCCAGGTTGAAGTTTTGCCAGTTGATACGGATGCCAAGCAACCAGCGGGACAGTACACCAGCCAGATTACCCATACCATTGGTATCACCACAACGGATGATGCCTACAAAAACCTAGACCCGGATACTATCCCCGCGGTTGATGTGACGGTCTTGGATGATGAAAGTGCTGGGGTGTCAGTTGTGCCGGTTTCAGCCAAACTGGAGGAAGGCGGTTCAAGTATTGAGTACAAAGTCTCGCTTACCCGCCAGCCGCTCAATGATGTAACGGTAACGTTTGCCTCCCGCGATGGGCAACTCACGGTCAATCCAGAATCTTGGACCTTTGAGGCGAGCACTTGGACTAGCGGCACGAACAAGATCATTACCGTGAAGGCGATAGACAATGCTATAGCCGATGGCAACCGCACAGACTTTATAGATCACAATACCGAGAGCGATGACCCAAGCTATGCCAAAGATCAGTTTGCCATAGACCCACTTGAGGTTGCCATTACCGATGATGAGTCGCCTAACATCATTGTTGATCCAGAAACGGTAGAGGTAGCCGAGGGAGACCAGGTGAAGTATAAGGTCTCGCTTGGAGCTATCCCCAATTCTGATGTGCAGGTAACACTCGAGCCGAGTGTTGACGGGCAGGTAGATATACGCCCCAACGTTATCACCTTTACCGCCAAGCTCACCCCGACTGCCCGCTTTGTGACGGTGCGGGCGTTGACGGACACGGTGACAGAGGGCGACCATGTGGTCTCTATTGACCACACGGCAAAAGCGGTTGATGAAACCGACCCCTACAACAACGTCTCCAAAGAAACGGTTGATGTGACGATTAAGGAAGCCGGGGTCTTGCTTGAACCAACAGTGGGTCTCCAGGTCTCTGAAGCGGGTGCCACTGATGAGTACAACGTTTCGCTCAACTACAAGCCAACGGCTGATGTAGTCGTTACTATTGAGACAGATGGGCAGACAACGGTTGTTCCCAAGACGCTGACCTTCAAGGCAGAGGGGGATGCTTGGCAGGCTGCCCAAACGGTGCAGGTATCGGCGGTAGATGACTCGGCGATTGAGTGGAAACATTCTAGTACTATCAAGCATACCTACACTAGCGATGATCCCGTTTATAACAGCGGGAGATTTGCCAAGACGCTGGATGTGGCGGTTGAGGATAATGACTATCCTAGTGTGCTGATAGCCCCATCAACGGTAGCCGTTGCTGAGGGCGAGCAGTCCGACCCGCCCGTGCCAGGTGAGATGACCGGTACCTATGATGCATATGTGGTAACGCTTTCCTACACCCCCACAGGGCAAGTGGATATAGACATCACGACTGATGGGCAAAGTGTTGTGGTACCACCTACGCTCTCTTGGATACCTGATCCCGCAGAACCCAACTGGTGGCGGGTAGAAAAGACCGTGCGGGTCTACTCTGCCTACGACAAGGTGGCAGAGGGCGAGCACCAGAGCATTATTACCCACAAGGTATCGTGTGCTACCTGTACCAAAGCAGGCGAATACAGCAACCTAGATGACGAAGAGGTGGAAGTTACCATCGTGGATGATGACTCGCCGGGGGTGAGCATCACCGGGGCAGACGATCTGTCTGTCGCTGAGGAAGGCGAGACGGAAGATACCTACAACATGGTGCTGACGAGCAAGCCAACAGCCGATGTGGTTATTACCTTTGATACTGGTGATGGACAGACAAAGGCTATCCCCCCGTCTGTTACCTTTACCCCTGACAATTGGGATAAGGTCAAAGAGGTGACGGTGCGGGCGGTAGATGATGACCAGGGAGAGGCTGCACAGCATATCGGGAAGATTATCCACACGATCAAGAGTGCTGATGGCTTCTACGATGATGCAACCCGCCAGTTTGCTGTCAATGATGTTGAAGTGACTATCACAGATAACGAGGTTGCGGGGGTGAGCATTACCCCAACAACGATAGATATTGCTGAGGATGGTAGTGTTGTTGCAGAGTATGAAGCCAGCCTGACTATCCCCCCAACGGCAGATGTCACGCTCAACTTCAGCTTCAAGACCGGTGGTTTGGTGAAGGCTATCCCATCATCAGTTACTTGGACGTATGATGCCAATAATGAAAATTGGTGGAAAACGAAGAAGACTATTACGGTAGAGGGTATAGACGACAGTATCGCCAGTGGCGATATTCAGGAGACAATTAGCCACAAGGCAGACAGCACCGATAGCCGTTATGCAACGGATGCTTTTGTCATAGACAAGGTACAGGTCAACATAGCTGATGATGATAAAGCCGGGGTCTCTATCGTCCCCACAGCCATCAACGTTGCTGAGGGTGACGGCAGCAAGGCGACCTATAAGGTACGCTTGAATAGTCAGCCTACTGAAGAGGTGCTTTTGCAAATGACAACGGGCGGACAAACCAAAGTTGTTCCTGCGTCATTAACCTTTGACGCAACCAATTGGAATGTAGCCCGTGAGGTGACGGTAGAAGCCACTGACGATAGCATCGCTGAGGGTACGCACAAGGGAACGGTTCGCCACACGGTGAGCAGCTTCGATTCGCAATATGCAACGGGGATGTTCGCCATTGACGATGTGGAAGTGACCATCACGGACGATGACTCGCCTGGCGTGGTGGTCAACCCGTTGGCGCTAGACCTCTCCGAGGATACGTCATCTGCTACCTACGAGGTCAGTTTGGGCAGTGAGCCAACGGCTGAGGTGACGGTGCAGATGAACGTTGACGATGGACAGACGACAACCAAGCCACCTTACCTGACCTTTGACGCAGCGGATTGGGATGTCAAAAAGACGGTGACGGTCTACGCCGTGGATGACAACGTTGTGGAGGGGCTACACAATGGCAAGATTACCCACAGCGTCTCTAGTGACGACTCCAACTACACACCAGACCAGTTTGCCATCAAGTCTGTTGAGGTGTCTATCCAGGACAACGACTCGGCAGGCGTGGCAATTAGCCCATTGTCGGTTGAAGTCTCCGAAGGGGGCGCAACGCTCGGTGAGTATGAGGTGCGGTTGAATAGTGAGCCGACAGCCGAGGTGGTTATCACGATGGAGAGCAAGAACGGGCAGACGAAGACCGTTCCGCCATCCTTGAGCTTTGATAGCACCAACTGGAATGTTGCCCACAAGGTCAGCGTGGAGGCGATAGACGATGAAATAGCCGAGGGGTTGCATAGTGGAACCATTGTCCATACCATCGCCAGCAGCGACCCGAACTACAAACCTGACATGTTTGCCATAGACCGCGTAGAGGTAACGATTGACGACAACGACTCGCCCGGTGTCACGATAGCACCGAACAGCGTAAACGTGTCGGAGGATGGCACAACCGCTACCTATGACATAAACCTCAATAGTCAGCCAACGGCTGAGGTGACGGTGCAGGTCAACGTTGATGACGGACAGACGACTACGAAGCCACCATCCTTGACGTTTGACGCAACCAACTGGGACACGCAAAAGACGGTGACGGTCTATGCGGTGGATGATGCCCTAGCTGAAGGCAAGCACAATGGCAAGATTACCCACAGCATCTCTAGCAGCGACCCCAACTACGTGCCAGACCAGTTTGCTATAGATGACGTGGCGGTGATTGTTGAGGACAACGACTCACCTGGCGTAATCATAGACCCGTTGACGTTGGATATATCCGAAGACGGCACCACTGGCACCTATGATGTGAGTTTGGGCAGTGAGCCAACGGCTGAGGTGACGGTGCAGGTCAATGTAGACGATGGACAGACGACAACTAAGCCGCCCTACTTGACCTTTGATGCAACCAACTGGGATACCAAGCGGACGGTGACGGTCTACGCTGTGGATGATGACATTGTGGAAGGGGCGCACACCGGTACGCTAGTCCACAGCATCACCAGTGACGACCCCAACTACAACCCGGATATGTTCGCCATTGACTCGGTAGAAGCCTCTATCCAGGACAACGACTCAGCAGGCGTGGCGATTACCCCGCTGGCGGTTGATGTTTCTGAAGATGGCGTAGTTGGCGAGTATGAGATACGGTTGAATAGTGAACCGACAGCCGATGTGGTCATCACTATGCAGCTAAATGATGGGCAAATCAAAACAACGCCGCCATCCTTTACCTTTGATGCAACCAATTGGAATGTTGCCCGTAAGGTCAAGGTTGAGGCGATAGACGATGCCATCGCCGAGGGCTTGCACAAGGGAACGATTGTCCATACCATTGCCAGCGATGATGCCAACTACCAACCGGATATGTTCATCATAGACCGCGTGGCAGTGACGATTGACGACAACGACTCGCCCGGTGTGACGATTGATCCCAAGAGTGTAAGCGTCTCTGAGAATGGCAATACAGCGACCTACAACATACGACTGACCAGCCAGCCGACAGAGACGGTGACAATAAGCATCCTGCCCAACAAGCAACTCACCGTCAAGCCGCCCGATAAGACCTTTGATGCAACCAATTGGGATGTCCCCCAAGAGATTACCGTCTCGGCAGTGGATGATGCCATAGCTGAAGGGTTGCATAGCGGGGTTATCAAACATACTATCGCCAGCAACGACCCCAACTACAGCCCGGATATGTTCGCCATAGCCGATGTAGAAGCAGAGATAGACGACAATGACGCAGCCGGCGTGACTATCACGATCCCTGATAGTTTTGTAGCATCAGAGGATGGGGATGAAACAACGTATGGTATTATCCTCAACTCGCAACCCATAACCGATGTTGTGGTGCGTTTGGACAACCCGGATGGGCAAACATCCCTAGCCCCAATGGTCGTCAAGTTTACCCAGGACGATTGGGATTCAGAGCGGACTATTACGGTAAATGCGGTAGATGATGATATTGTGGAAGGGCTGCATAGCGGCACTGTCAAGCACAACGTCATCAGTGACGATCCTAACTACAGCCCGGAAATGTTTGCCATAGACGATGCGAAGGTAGAAATCAAGGACAACGATAGTGCTGGTGTGCGTATCGTTCCGTTGGAAGTTGAGGTAGCAGAGGGCAGCGGCATAACAGCAGCCTACTCAGTAACGCTAACCAGTATGCCTACCCAAACTGTCGTGTTGAGTATGACGGCTGACAGCCAGGTGACAGCAGTGCTGGATGGCGGCGGTACCACAATGGAGTTTAACCAGACCAACTGGTACACTGGCTATGTGGTAATGGTTGAAGCCGTAGATGACAACATCTTTGAGGAAACGCACGTTGGGACTATCAAGCATAGCATTGCCAGCAGCGAAGATGCGGCATATCAGCCTGGGCTATTCTGGATAGACCCGGTGAAGGCGACTATAGATGACAATGACGCAGCAGGTGTGATCATTCAGCCGACAAGCGTTGATGTCAGTGAGAGCGGCAATACGGCGACCTACTCCGTCACGCTGACTACCGTACCAACACAGACGGTGACGATCAGCATGACCATAGACAACCAAGTTGTCGTCTCGCCCACCATACTGACCTTCGTTCCCCCGGTAGATACTGCTACCGCAGTAACACAGACAAAGGTCGTTCAAGTGAGTGCCGTAGATGACCGTGATACAGAAGGGAAACATAGCAGTACCATCAAGCACAGCATCAGCAGTGCAGACCCTGCCTACGATGGCTCACGGTTTGACCCAGACCCGGTCCAGGTCAACATCCTAGATAATGATGGGGCAGGTTTTGTGGTCATTTCACCAGAGCAGTTGTCAGTGATGGAGGGGGGTAGTCCGAGCTACTATGAGATAGCATTTACGGCAGCCCCATCCAACACAGTGAAGATAGATGCGTTCTCTAGCGACCCCAATCGGGTGAGTGTATCGGAGACGCAGCCTACCTCAACCTCGCTCGCCTTGCAGCCCTTCTATAGCTACGAGGTCATCTTTGAGCCGTCAAACTGGACTATCCCACGGGAAATTCCCGTTGTCGGTGTGGATAATGATACCTACGAAGGCACAACGATTACCCGCACCGTGAAGCACCTTGCCACGAGCGATGACCCCTACTTCCACGGGACGGATATTGCCGATGTAGAGGTCAGTGTGCGAGATGATGAGACCTTCTCGCAGCGGGTGCTGTTACCGTTTGTATCCTCTCCTGGCATAGCAGGGATAGACCTCGTGGCTTCGGTCCGTATCCAGCCTTCACAGGATAGCTACGCAGCGACAGACCAGGTGGTGGTAGTGGTGATAGTTACTAACAATGGTTCTGTAGCAGCAGAAACCCCCTTCTGGGTAGACTTCTACGTGAACCCATCATCACCGCCGATGTCGCCCAATACGCCGTGGGATGTTTTGGGTGACATCGGGGTCTCTTGGTACGTTCAGTCGAGCATCGCCCCTGGCGCAAGTGTTGAGTTGCGGTCTGTGGCTACCGACCCCTTCTTTATCGCAGCCAATACCAAATGGGACGGGGTATTCCCCACGGGTACTACTGACTTGTATGCCTTTGTGGATGTTTGGGACAAGAACGTCAACACTGGGACACAAGACCCAGAGGGAGCTATTCCTGAAGTTGACGAAGACAACAACCAAGTCCACGTTGAAATACCAATGGTTCCGTAGTACGATATGAGCAGAGTTCCCCCGTTCCTGACAACGGAGGGTATCAGGAACGGGGGGACAATAGACAATATTAGGACGCTACGGTGTGATATTGGTATGGCACTGTAGCGTCTTTTTTGTGACTTATGGTGTTGTGGGTGCGTGTGTGGCAAATAGGTTGCACACACAACAACGCAATTGTATAATAGTACCAATAGATTTAGAGGAAAGGTGTTTTGAGATGGTAACGCAAACTGTACAACGCATTATTCTTGCATGTGCAATGGTCGCAGGGTTTTGGATGATGGCTTCCAATACTGCGCCAATGCCCACATCTTCTACGACAACTCCTGCTTTACAAGCAGAAATCCAGCAATATCCCCCGCCAGATGACCGTCCACCGTTGGATGCAACAAAAGAACCTGAACCTGAGCCTGAGCCTGAGCCAGAACCTGAGCCTGAGCCAGAACCTGAGCCAGAAGTCCCCACAACCCCACCGCCCCCAGGTGACACAGTTGTTCCCGCGCCCCTACAACCAAGCGGCGGCGGGAGAAAGTCATCGCGCCCCTATGCTACCCCCTTGCCAGAAGCCCGTATTACCGGCACGGTAGTAGACAAAACTACGGGGCTACCAGTCATGGGGGTATCGGTGCGTGTGGGTAATGTTGTTGTGCAAACAGATGCGTTTGGCAACTATGAGCGCGACAAACTCGCGGCAGGACATTACTGTGTGGAGCTTCTCCTAGAGGATGGGCAGGGGATGCGGCTTCAGCAGCCTATGCTCGTTACCGTGGTGGGGGATACGACTGTTACCCGTCACCTCTTTTTCTCCAGTGAGCCGCTCCCGAATATGACCCCGGTGCTTTCTAGCTGTCTGGAGCTAGATTTGCCAATACAACAGAAGGTACCGGCTGCCGATAAGCAACCAACTGCAACGCCTGCTCCAGTAGATACAGGTCATCAACAAGCTACCGTTACGGTTGTGCCTTCATCCGAAGCTGATGTTACGGAGCCTTCTTCGCCAGACTGGGGCGATTAAAAGGATTATAGCCCTTTTTTTACTCCCCCTGCCCCTTTCCCATCCCAGGGCGTGGGGGAAAACCCCTGCCCGGTTTCTTTTCTCCTCTCCCGCGTAGTGGGGGACGAGGGGCAAGAAATGGGGGCTGCCTGGTGAGACGTAGCATCATGCTACGTCTCTACAACAAGACCTACCCTTGTAAGAATGATATGTAGGGGCGTACCGCCGTGCGTCCCTACACCCGCAACCACCATCATTACACGGGACAAGGGAAAGGGGATGGCAAAAGTGTTATCTGTGGTAAAATACAAAGGCGAAGGTCAACGAGATGCAAGGATAGAGTATGCCAAAGCTGATCATAAATGACGAAGAATATGAATGTAGATTAAATGAGCGATTATTGAGTGTTGCGCGTAGGCAAGGTTCCCATATTGGTTTTGTCTGTATGGGGAGAGGCTATTGTCACACATGCGCCTGCCAAGTCCTAAGCGGCGCAGAACACCTCAGCCCCCCTACCGAAAAAGAACTGATGTGGCGGAAAACCTCCCAACTGAGGAGTACTTACCGACTCGCCTGCCAAGCGTTTATGCAAGGCGAGGGACCAGTAGAAATCCTCACCCGTGCCGAAGAGCTACGCCGCCAAGCAACCAACGTTTTTGCCCCACCAGAGGGAACAACAACCCTGGAAAACTTCAGTCACCTGCTTGGAGAGATAGGGTCTATCGTCTCGCACCTGCCTGCTGATGCTGCTGGGGTGGCTTCTGATATTGGGAAAAAGCGGCTGCTCCCACGGGTTGAGTCAGATATAGCCCCAAGAATTTTAGATAATGCTGACCCCAATGTCCGCGAAACGTGGGAAAAAATAGATCGCACAGCCAAACGCTATACCCCCAATATGAAAATTCTCCGTAAGGTGTTGACCGATACCAACCGCATGGCGCAGCGGATGATAGGCAATCCCAACGGTAGTCCGATAGCGGGTATGCCAGAACAACCAGCAGAGCCTGCCGGCAAGCGACAAGCGGCACCTGATGAGCACTATGACGAACCACCGATGCCCCCCCCATCTAGCGCAGAGACCCCAACAAACACTGGTGGGCAGAGTGGTGATAGCAGCAAACCTATGCCGTCGGGTGGGACAACTGAGGAAACGATCAAGACCGGGACGGGGGAACAGACTACTCCCAAGCCAGATAATACGCCTGTCAAGCCAAGTAGTGCAGATAAGCCATCGGCACCATCTGCAACTGTGGCTACTGAAGAGCCAGAGCCTACTCAAGCAGACAGTCGCTCCAATGTGGCTACTGAAGAGCCAGAGCCTACTCAAGCAGACAGTCGCTCCAAGACTGGACGGAGCAAGCCCCGTAAAGTGAAAATTACGACATCAAAGTAACAGGTGTTACCAATGTGGTTTCTAAAAAGACGAAAGACTGGAGAATATAATCTATGTCCGTAGTGGTTATTAACGATAATGCATATGAAGGCGTACCGGGTGAACGGCTGGTTGATGTTGCCCGCAAGAATGGCGAACATTTTGGTTTTCTCTGTGATGGTTCTGGCGTATGCCAACTCTGCGCGTGTCAGGTGCATCAGGGCAATGAGCATCTCAACCCGCCTACAGAGATGGAGCAGAACTGGATCAACGAGAACATGATCGAAGATGGCTACCGTCTTGCCTGCCAAGCATCGTTGCGCGGTCCTGGACCGATTGAGGTAACGAGCCGGGCGGAGGATATTCGCCGTAAGTGGGTGAATGTCTATTCGCCACCAGAGGGAACAACGGTAGCAGAGAACATGAATGAGTTTACCAATACCGTTGGGCGCTATGTGACAAACCAAGTCGGACGCTTTCCGATGAACGTCATGGGGTCTGTGCCGATTTTCTTCAAAAATACCCCACGTATGCCCAATGTCCCCCGTATTGCTGCCGATATTGGTAGGGTTTTTCAGGTGATGCTCACGGGGGATGCCCCCAAAGCGGAGTCTGAAGACCAGCAGACTACAACTAAACAGCTAACAGATTAGCTCACGCTTGTGCTGTATGGCAAGTGAAGATACCACCGCTATACCCCACTCCTTATGGAGTGGGGTAATACAAATGATCATACTGTGGTTGCTGTTGAGCATTGCTCTTGCCCAGGGTATGTTCTATTTGCTGCTCATCCCCCCCTGGCAGCACTACGATGAGCCAACCCACTTTGAGTATGCATGGGTGCTTGCCCGTCAGGATGACCCACGAGAACCCCCTGCGGCAAATGGTGAATTGCGTCAACAACTGCTCGCCTCGATGATTGAGCATGATTTTTTCCATGACGCTACCGACCCTACGCCCGGTTGGTGGTTTATTGCTACGCAGCTTGGCGACCCCCCCTATTACTATGCGTTGGTGAGTTATCCATTGCGCTATGTCCAAGATAGCCCACTTGTCCATCAACTCTACGTTGCGCGGGCAGTATCGCTGATCCTGTTTTTGCTGACTATTGCCGCCTGTATTGGTACGCTATGGGAACTAACTCCGCCAAACCACCCGCTCCGTTGGGGGCTGCCCCTAGCACTTATCCTGCTGCCCCCGTTTGTTGATTTTATGACTGCCGTCAATAACAATGTGGGGGCTATTTGCTTTTCCTCATGGTTTTTGTGGGGGGCAGTCCGTCTTGTCCATCGCGGGTTTTCCCCTGTTAGGGTAGTGTGGGTTATTGCCGCAGCATTGATCGCCACCGCTATCAAGAACATTGCAGCGTTTACCTTGCTGTTAGTGCCGGTGGTCTTTCTTGTCGCCCTGCTCCGTGCATGGGGATGGCGTTGGGTGTTGGTTGTCAATGGTGGGTTGGCACTGGTGGCGGCGGCAATTGTTGTTGGTTGGGGGGATGCTGCCCTGTGGTATCGCTGGTATGGTGCGCCTGAACAGGAGGAGATTACCCGTGTTGCCACGGCGCATGCCCCACTTGGCACCTTCGTCATTCAGCTAACTGCTGACTCGTCCGTTGGGCAGCGGCGGTTGCTTGCGCCTATCTTGGATGAGGGGGTGCAAGCAGCGAATGGAAATATCGTGACTGTTGGGGGGTGGGTATGGGCAGAGGAAACGACACGGGTTGCCCTGCCAACGCTTGCGCTCAGTACCCGCCCCGGCGAAGCCTATCGTCCGTTGAACTCGCCTACGATTACTGCGACAACCACCCCACAGTTTGTGGCGTGGCATGTTGGTGTACCAGAGCAAATCGGGGCGATTCACTACGTTTTTTCTATTGCTCCCCCAAAGCAACAACAAGATCAAAAACTCTTCTTAGATGGGGCAGTTTTGGCAGTGGGGGCGTATCCTGTGGAACAAGCACCGGAATTTGACGATAGCAGCGCACAACAAGGGACATGGGCAGGGGTTCGTTTTGCAAATCTAGTCCGCAATGCGAGTGCAGAACAGGCTGCCCCACGGTTGCGCTCATGGGTGCAGGACTCAGAGTTGCTCAACAAGATAGACCCTGGGTGGGGACGCACCCCTTCGTTGTTGTTGGCTGCCCTTTGGGATACTGAACGTAGCTTGTACCTGATGTACCACTATGCGGGGGTGCTGTTGATTGACAGTTTGGCTACCCGTTTGGCATGGGGGCATATTACCCTAAGCAGTGGTTGGGTGTGGCTCTTTCGTGCTATCGTGCTGGTGGGGGTTGTGGGTAGTGTGCGTTGGTTGATAGGCGGCGGGTGTCGGCGGCAGGCGAGGGCGTGTGCTGCCCTTATCGTCCCCGTTGTGGCTCTGGTGTTGGTGTGGGGGTTTACCCTCACGCGCATCTTGCCCAAGATAAGCGAAGGGGTAGTCTATCCGCTTGCCCATTATGCATTCCCCGCTATTATCCCGACTATGGTCATCATCATAGCGGGTTGGTGGACTCTCTTCCCCGTGAAGCTGCGCTGGTATGCGCTGGTGGCGGTGCTCGGCGGGATGTTCATGCTGAATGGTGCGGCACTGTGGACGCTGTGGCAGTTTTATTATGCGGGGTGAGTGTGCTGCTTATGCCCGGTTTGGCATTTGGTGCTTTGCCTGCTATACTACCCAAGTTGCCTCTGGTGAGTATAGCGCATAAGGCAACGCTAACCAGAAATGAAACTGTGAAAGTAGTAAGACTGAAACAATAGGAAATAACCATTGCAAACGTTGAAACGTTTTTTTAACCCGTTACGCTTTATATTGACCATTGGATTGCTCATTTACCTTGTTTGGCAGGCAGACCCACTCCTCATTTGGGAAAAACTCCATACCGTACATCTTAGCTGGCTTATGCTCGCCCTGCTGCTGCAATTTGGCGGTGTTGCGCTGAGTTCGTTCAAATGGCGCATCATCCTTAGTGCTCACAACCAGCAACAGCCCTACACTTGGCTGCTGAATACCTACCTTGTTGGGCAGTTTGCCAACAACTTCTTACCCACGGGCGTGGGCGGTGATGCCGTCCGTGCGGTACAGCTTGGGCGCAAAATAGGCAGCTATAGCCAGTCTAGTGCTTCTATCTTTGTAGACCGTCTCACTGGTTTTCTTGCCCTCAGCCTCATAGCCAACACTGCGCTAATGCTGACCTACAGTGGATTGGCAGGCTTTCACCTGACCGCGGCGAACCCTGCCGACCATGAGTTTTTGAATGATACGGTACTTTTTCTGATTACCATTGGCTTTACCGTAGCGGGTATCGGAGCAGTCGCCGGCTGTTTTGCCGCCCCGTGGCTCTCCGCGACCTTTGGCAAGCATTTGCCATCGTTCATCCGTAGTCCCGTTGAGCGTATAGCCAAATCGCTCTCAGACTACTTCCCAAAGGGAAAAGCGCTCATTTTCATACTCGTTTTGTCGTTTGTCTTCCAGTTGCTCTGGGTAGTCATCAACTTTGTCTGTGGACAAGCCCTCGGCATAGAAGCCCCCTTCCTGATCTATGCGTTGATAGCCCCCATTACCGACATTCTCGGTTTGGTGCCTATCTTTGTCAACAATATGGGGGCTAGGGAGTTGGTCTTTACCTTCTTTCTCTTCTATGTGGGGGTTCCCAAAGCTACCGCCCTTGCGCTCGCCTTCCTCATCCTGTTTGTGCGATTGGTGATTAGCGCAATGGGGGGACTTGTGGTGCTGACTGGCGGTGCCGACCTGCGGGCTATGCCTGTGCCAAAAACAGAAACCCCACCGCTCTCGCTTGAACGTTGACGTGTTCGGGTATGGCGACCTCTCCCCACAAGCCAGACAAACCAACCCCTTTGTCGCTGTGGCATAGGGAGCGTTCAACGTTCCCTATTGCGCTGTTGCTCGTGCTTCTTGCGCTGGCACCTCGCTTGCTGGCGCATGGGGATATTATCACCGTAGACGAAGCCTACCACTGGTTTGAGCGGGTCGCCACCTTCCGCACCGCTATGCTCCGGGGGGACTACGCCAGCACCAACATTGTAGGCCACCCCGGCGTGACCACGCTGTGGCTTGGGGCTATGGGGGTACATCTCCATACGCTCTTGGCTAATGCTGGCTTTATCCCCACTACCAGCGCAGACCCTGCCCTGTATCACCAATTTCTCCGTGCGCCGCTTGCGCTGGTTGCCGCGCTTGGCATTGGATTGGCATACCCGCTGCTGTTGCGTTTGCTAGACCATCGGGTTGCGCTGTTGGCACTGGTGTTGTGGGCAACAGAGCCATTCCTCGTGGCACACGGACAGTTGCTACACCTCGATTCCCTCATGACGACCTTTGTTTCCCTATCGTTGTTGGCAGCATTGGTAGGCTTTCGGCTTGATGATGTCCAATCTCCAATGCATTGGGGGTTGTTGGTAGGCTCTGCGATAGCAGGGGGATTAGCCCTGCTGACCAAATCGCCATCGCTCATCCTGCTGCCAATGGTGGGGAGTATCGCACTGGTCCGGGGTATGGTGATTGTTTACCAAGAGACCCTCTCCCCCTACCCCCTCTCCCATAAAGGGCGAGGGGGTACTGCCGCATCTGACCCTCTTCTCCCGCTTGCGGGGGAAGAGGCAGGGGCAGGGGGTTGCTCGGATGGGCAAGGTGAACGGGAAGTGTACTTACCCTTGAGAAACCGGCGTTCTCCCCTATGGCGAAACTATCTGCCGCAGGCATTGCTGGCGTTGGTAGCGTGGGGGAGCATTGCTGCGCTCGTGTGGGTAGCCCTTTGGCCCTTTGCCTGGGTGGATGTAGGCGGGGCAATCCAGCGGGTTGTTGGGCAGGCATCGCATGATGGCGGCTCGCCGCATGGTTGGGGCAATTTTTTCATGGGGCAGGCGGTAGATGACCCCGGTATATTCTTCTACCCTGTGGTGTTGCTGTTACGCATGGCACCCTGGACTATGGTTGGGCTAGGTGTGGCAGTGTGGGTTGTGCTGGTTGACCTTGTGAAGCAAAAGCAGGAGTTATCGCTTGGCAAATTCCTAGCACGAGGGGGATTGGTATATATGGTGTTGGTGCTCTTTGTGTTGCTCTTTGTGCTGATGATGAGCATTCCCCCAAAGAAGTTTGACCGCTATGTGCTGCCGGTCTTTCCTGCGCTTGACATCCTGGCAGCATGGGGGTTGGTGCAGATACCCCGCCGGTTGTCCCGGTTGTTCCCCGCTCCCACGTCTGGTTGTATGCCCCTCTCCCCCTACCCCCTCTCCCATAAAGGGCGAGGGGGGACCGCCGCATCTGACCCCCTTCTCCCGCTTGCGGGGGAAGGGCGGGGGATGGATGGCTATTCCTACCCCCGCTGGTTTGTTGGGATTGTCGTTTTGGTAGTGGCGACATTGCTCTGGTATCACCCGTATGAATTGGCATTCTACAACCCGCTAGTTGGTGGGGGGCGGGTGGCGATGCATGCGATACCCGTTGGGTGGGGCGAGGGGTATGAACAGGCGGGGGCATTTATCTCGGCACAGCCTAATGGCTGTGACCGTGCGGTAGCGACCTGGTTTATCCCGGTGTTTCGGGCGAGCTATGCCTGCAACCCCTGGCTTGTGCCAATGAAGAAGATATTTGACCCTGGCTTTGTGGACTATGCAGTAGTGTATCGTGACCAGGTGCAACGGCAGAATACCCCCGTTGCGACGAGCTATCTTCAGCAGCACCATACACCGGTGCATACAGTGACGATACATGGCATCCCCTATGTGCAGGTCTACCAACTTCCCCACCCGAACCAGTACAATGTCCAAGCGAATTTTGGCGATACGATGCAGCTTGTTGGCTATGATGTGGAGACAACCAGTGTGCAATCCAGCGGGGTGTTGACCCTTACCTTACAATGGTCGCCGCTCGCGCCAATGCAGCAAGATTACCAGATGTTTGTGCATGTCTTTGACGCAGCGGGGAATCAGGTCGCGCAGGTGGATGTGCCACCAGGTGGTCCACGCTCCCCGACTAGCGATTGGCTTATGCATGGGTACATCTCTTGGCACCATCCGATACCCGTACCGCCAGACCTGCTCAATAGTCCCTATTGGGTGTCGATTGGGGTGTATGAACCCGATAGCTTTCGCCGTTTGCCGGTGCAACAACCGCCGCTACCTGCTGGCGCACCGGATGATGGGGCGGGGGCGTTGATCTTGCCTCTGTAATGAAAAGGTGCCATCCGCTCGTTGACCCTCGCCCTTTATGGGAGCGGGGGCAGGGGGAGAGGGTGTCGGGCAGCCCCCATCCCCTAGCCCCTTCCCCCACCTTGGGGAGAAGGGGAACCGGGCGACTCCCCCTCGCCCTTTATGGGAGCGGGGGCAGG
>CAYPHM010000067.1:0-23813 GCA_964410555.1 uncultured Chloroflexaceae bacterium
TGGGAGCGGGGGCAGGGGGGAGAGGGGGCAGGAGATGGGGCAGAGGGGGAGCGGGGGCAGAGGGGGCGGGAACATAGCGTACTCATGCATAGCAAATTTCTCGCGGTAAGTCTGCAAGAGGGTCTCCATAGTATTTGCTGTACAGAGCAGGTAGGTTGTCCCAGAAAGCAAGGGAGCAATAATCGGGTCTGTCACAGGCAGCCGTTCTGCTTCCTTGTCATCATCATAGTAGCCGTCAAGGGCAACTACCCGATATACCTGTTCGTCAGGGGAAAAGAGCATGCACAAACAGCGTTCAAAGTTGAGTTCATACAGCACAAAATCTGTGATGAGTTCCAGCAGTTCGTCCTGGGCAAAGGTTTTGCTCCATTCCTGCCCCAAGTCATACAGTTTGCGGTAGATGTTCATTTGCCCATCTACCTGTTCTTGGATAGCCGCAAAATTTTCTTCAGCACGGGCAAAAAGGTCAACCTGTTCTGCAAGATAGGTGGTTTCCTCTTTGAGCATTTGTAGGGTTTGCTCAAGATGCTGGATATAGGCTTGCTGGTTAGTCATAATTTCTTCTTGGGGGTATCCCCCTATCATTCCCATTTGCTGAGCAGCAATGTGCTACCATAGGAGCATAAACGAACATCAAAACCAAAAATTGGGGGTTGACAACCCCTCCCATACTCTGTATAATACCTAGTCCAACCCTGTGGTTTTTTCCTTTCCTGGGCAGGGTTGGAATGGCATAGGAGTTTGTTCCTGAGTATGATTGCGTTTTGAGGGGGCACGGCAACGCCGTGCCCCTTTCAAACCCCTGAAAAGAGGAGGTTATGGATGTTTACGCATCAGTTACCCATTGAAATCACCCATGCTCACTGTTCCCAACCGCTGGAGCAACACGAAGAAGACAAGGTGCCAAGATTGGAGGCTACTATGCTAACCTATGTACTCCTTGTAGATGATGATGAAATCACCCGTATGACCATTGGGCGTATGCTGGAACAGCAAGGGTATTATGTAACCACTGCTCCAGATGGCGACATGGCTCTTGAACTCTTGGCTCAACACTCTTTTGATATTGTCATTACCGATATTCAGCTAGGGTATATTGATGGATTTTATATATTGAAGTTTGCCAAAAGCCTAGAACGTCCCCCATCGGTGGTGATAATCACCGGGAATACTTCACTGGACAACGCCATCAAAGCTCTACGCAATGGTGCTTCTGACTACTTCATCAAGCCGTGTAGTAAGGAAGACTTGTTAATGCGACTACGTATTATCGCAAAGCAGCACGAATCTGACATTTTGCGCGTGGATATTATCCGTACGGTTCTTCAGATGGCTGACCAAGTACGTGCGGAAACGCTTATGAGGAATTGACTAGTCGCCGCACATACGTCACATGACCTATTTTGCGCCCCGGACGTTGGGCTTTGTCATAAAGGTGTAGATGAGCATTGGGGGTTGCCAGTATATCTCCCACATGGGGTAAGAATCCCAAGATATTGATCATCTCGCACGTCCCAACGGGTGTAGGAGAGCCAAGCGGTAGCCCCACTATCGCCCGCAGGTGGTTGGCAAACTGGCTTGTCTCTGCCCCCTCAATCGTCCAGTGTCCCGAATTGTGGACTCGTGGTGCCATCTCATTTGCCAATAAGCCGCTTTTTGTGGCAAAAAACTCTATGGTCAACACCCCAACATACCCTAATGCTTCAAGAACTAGGGTCGCATACCCTTCTGCTGCCGTTTGCAACGTCATAGTGAGGTTGGGTGCGGGTGCTAACGAATGATGCAAAATCCCCTGCTGATGATGGTTTTCTACCAACGGGTAGAAACACCGCTTCCCATCCCGTCCCTGCACTGCCACCAACGAAAGCTCACGGTCAAAGTCTACTAACCCTTCTAAGATACAGGAGACGTTATCTAGCCGTTCCCAGGCTTGTTGAACATCAGCCAACGAGGTAACAAATGCCTGCCCCTTGCCATCGTAGCCCCATTGTCGCGTCTTGAGCAAAGCCGGCATACCACAGTGGGCTACCGCTTGGACAAGCTCCTCTTGGCTCCCCACCGGCGCAAATGGCGCGGTAGGAATCCCCAACTGTTGAAAGAACTGTTTTTCGGTGAGGCGATCTTGTGCGGCGGAAAGCGCGGCGATGGGAGGATAGACCGGCAGCAGTTCGGCGAGCTTTTCGGCACTAGCCAACGGCACATGCTCGAACTCATAGGTCACGACATCCAGACCAGCAGCAAAGCGACACAAGGCGGCTATATCATCATAGGGTGCAGCGATATGCTCTGCCAGTACCCCCGCTGGTGCATCTGGCGCAGGGTCAAAAAAGCGAAAGCGTAGCCCAAGCGGGTAGCCAGCCAATGCCAGCATACGCCCAAGCTGCCCCCCACCGATAATACCAACTTGCATAGGATACAACAATCTCACGTAATTCTTGGATCAGGGTGTTCTAGTACAGTAGCCATCTGCTGCATCCGATAAGCATGAAGCGCGTCACGAATAAGCGGGTATTTGTTGCCAAGCATAGCCGCCGCCAGCAGCGCGGCATTGACGGCACCTGCTCGCCCTATCGCCAGCGTACCAACCGGCACTCCTGCCGGCATCTGCACTATGGACAACAGCGAGTCCATCCCTTTGAGGGTGCGTGATTCTACCGGCACTCCAAGCACTGGCAAGGTTGTTTTGGCTGCCGTCATTCCCGGCAGATGGGCTGCCCCTCCTGCCCCGGCAATGATGACCTCGATACCGCGAGACTCTGCGTTACTGGCATAGTCAAAGAGCAAATCGGGGGTGCGGTGAGCGGACACTACCTTAACCTCATAGGGAATTTCTAGCTTGTCCAGTGTCTCAACTGCATGGCGCATGGTCTCCCAATCTGAGGTAGACCCCATAATGATACCAACGAGTAGTTGCATTGGGTTGTTATTGCTCCTTCCTTCTTACCGGGCTAGTTGGGTAATCCCATATCGCGCTTCATACACTACGCCACGGCTCTGCTCGGCAAAGCTCCAGTACCAGATAGCCGATGGGCTGTAGGGCGAAGCCCGCTCAGGCCCGCGTACGCCTGGTAACACGCGGCTTGTTGCGACATAGGCGAGTCCATCCCCCATTGCCACCGTTTCACCTATCGTCCCCAAACTCTTGCCTGCTGCCAATAGCGTTTTCTTGCCACTACTATCACGCATATACAGCGCATAATCTTGGATTAGCGTACTGTCGCAGGCGGTCACGAGATAGAAGAGCGACTGATCATCTGACCATGCCAGCGGGCGAGTCCAGTAGCCATCTTGGACCATATCTTGTTCTTTGCCAGTCGCATCCAAGAGGAGCATATCGGCTCCAGGCTCATCGGCACGGTGGGCAGTTACCGCAATAGCCCGACCATCTGGAGAGACAATCGGCGCACCAAACGCCGTATACCGATAGCGCGAGTCGACAACCTGAATATCTCCACCAACATCATGCTCAATACCCGTAGAGAGGTCGAGGATGAAGATGGTGCTACGGGTATCGGGAGCTTTGGCAGCATAGACCAGGCGGCTATTGTCAAGCCACTGGGGGGCAACCCTATTCCAGCCGCCAGCACGAATTTTTACATGCCCATCGTCTATAGTTGTTTGCGTTGTTGTTATCGTTGTGGTCTGGTCGCCTATGATCTCCTCAACCGGCAAAATGTGGATACTGCGCTCGGTGGGGGAGATACCCGTTTCATCTACGCTCATGGCTAATAACGAAGAGTCTGGGCTAAAGATAAGGTCTGCACAGTTGACCCCTAGGTCTGGGATATTATGCTCATCTCCTGTTCCCAATTGTTTGACCCACAACGAAGATGGCACAGCTGCCCCACTCTCCATCGGGTTGATGCCTGGGTCTTGGGTACGACAGTAGGCCAACAGCGAACCATCTGGGCTAACGGCTAGGTCGGTGACATACTCTGGCGATTGCGTGATGCTATAGACATCTGTGCTGTCCAGTTGCCAAATATTGCCATGCAGCAGGAAATAGAGCGGGTCTGGGGCAAGTGGCAAATCGCCCCGCTCAATCCCCAACTCATCTTGAGAAGGGGTCATAAAGGCTTCCCGCGCAATTTCTATGCGTAGCTCTGCTAGATCCCGCGAAAGCGCAATGTGGTAGAGAGCAGGCTCTTTTAAGCCGAGCATAAAGGTCATTCCCGCAGGGGCTTCGTGGGTTGCTGTCAAGGCAAAACTCTGGAGCACGTCTGTCTCGGTAAAGAGGTAGGTTGGGTAGAAAGCCTTGGTATCAGACAAACGGGTCGTGCCCGTTATTACCGTGTCGGTCATCACCATACTAGAGAAAACGTCATCATGCAGCCAGCCGGGAAAGTCCACGATGAGCATGTAGGGGGCGGGGGCTACAGGGTCGCCGGTCATCTCGGTATAGTCGCGGTCATTCAGGAGCCGAGAAACCGCACTGAGCGGAGCCGAATCCTCTGCCAGTTCAAAGGCGAGGGTAAGTCGCTCAAAGGCGGGGAAGGTCTCTATCTGCTTATCTCCCGTGAGCCGTGCCGAAAATCTCCCGCTATCCGCTTCTCCTGCTACTTGGTTGCAATAGCTAAAATCTTGCAACGCCGGGTTTGACGTAGGCGTTGGGGGCAGGGGGGTTGGCGTTGGTGGCTTGGTAGGGGCAAGGGTAGGCGAAGGGGTGGGGGAGAGCGTGGGCGAGGGAGTCAGCGTGGGCGAGGGAGTAGGCGTAAACGTAGGAGTTTTGGTGGGAGTTAAAGCCAGGACAGTTTCATAGTTCAGGATGGCTTCCTCTTCGGTAACATCGCCACAACCGCTAACCATAACCACTACTCCCAAGGAGAGCAGTATCAGAAGAATAAACTGAATACGACCCGCTAGACGCTGCATGCCTGAATTCCTTTTTCACACAAACTGGACATGGACTACTCTTCCCCTTCGGGAGCAACCGCTTTAATCCATCCCTGCTGCACCGCATAGACAACCGCTTGGGTCCGATCATTTACTGCCAGCTTTCGCAAGATAGATGAGATATGGTTTTTGACTGTCTGGTTGCTAATATCCAACAACGTAGCAATTTCTTTGTTTGTGCGGTTGCTGGCGACCAACTCAAGGACCTGGAGTTCTCGTGGCGACAAGGGCGAGTAGATATGCTGCGCGTTCCCATCCATTGTCAGGTGACGAAATTCGGTGAGAACCTGGGAAGCCACATCTGGCTGTGAGAGCACCAAATCGTTGATGGGATAATGCCCATCGCATACTTCCCCAATCACCTCTTTGAGTTCGTCCCAGGAGACGGTATCGAGCACATAGGCAGAGACCCCAGCGCGAATGGCTTTCACGATATGCTGACCATCCATTATGGAGCCAATCAACACCACACTAACATGGGGTTGGCTCCGCTTGATGACCCGCGACACCTCCAACCCACTCACGCCGGGCAGGTCTACCTCTATCACGACAAGATCGGCATCCGTTTCACCGACAAGTTGAATAGCCTGTTGCCCATTGGAGGCTTCACCGACAATCGTAACCTCTGGGAGACCTTCAAGATTGTGGCGTAACCCGTGCCGAAATAGGGTATGGGCATGTACTAAGACAACTGCGGTGCTGGTGTTCACGAAATAATCTTCTTTTCCTTTGGCTGTGCTTGCGATGATTGCAAAATTGCGTCAACTGGTGATGGGGCTGCGGGAGATTCTGCGGCATCGCCGGCTGCCCCCCCCACTGCCTGCAGCACTTGCTCAATGGTGCTGCGGAGTTGGGTAGCATTCATTGCTCCTGGCACCGAGCCGAGTACCTGCCCCTGGAAGAAGACAATCAACGTTGGGATGCTCTGTATCCGTAGGGCTTGGGCAATAGAAGGCTCTGCATCGGTGTTAATCTTGCAAAACTTCACCCGTCCGCTATACTCCTGTGCCACCTGTGAGAATGTGGGGGCAAAAGACTTACAGGGACCGCACCAGGGTGCCCAAAAGTCCACCACGACAGGGAGTTTAGCCCGTAAGACTTCCTGCTCAAAGCCATCTGTTGTCACTTCTTGCACAGCGGCTTGTTGCTTTTTCTGCTGTTCAGCTTGGTTTTTGATACGCTCACGTTCCGCGTTGATTGCTTCTGTGGTCATAGTCCCAAGCAAGGTAGCTTCGGTTAAGCGCAGCTCGTCCATCGTTCGGGCAAACTGTAGGGCTTGCGGGTCACAAAAGTTTGTACAAATACCCCGGCAATCGCCGCAAAGCTCTGGATTGAGCGTTGCCGGCTTTTTTGGTTCGTTAAAGTCAAAATGGAGCACATCATGCGGACACATTTTTGCAGGAAAGCACGGTGTCGAACATGGGCAACGGGTACTATCAACAACAACTGGCATACAACCTCACAAAACATTGCTACTTCTGGACCTGGATAATTGACAATTATACGCTATTTCAAAAGAGAAAACAACCGTCTAGCGCATAGTCATAGGCATAATCACATGGATATAGTCATCATTGCCTATGGGCTTAAACACGCCTGGATTCTGTGCCGTTTGGGTTTCTATCGCCACTTGGTAAGTTTCCATTGCGGTAAGGGCTTCCGTCAAGAATCTTACATTCATGGCAATAGCCCCGCCATCACCAGTAATCAATGCGTCAAGTTCACCGGTATTATCGCCCAAATCCACGGCATTAGCCCTAATAACGATCTTTCCGGGCGAGCGTTCTTCTTCTGAAGGCTCCATCGTAAGTTTGAGAAAGTTTTGGTTTGCGCTGGCAAAGAATGAAGCAAGTTTGACCGCTTTCCCAAAGTTTTGGGTATCCAACACGGTGCGGGTTGCATACTCTTTGGGAATAATACGCTCAAAATCGGGAAACTTGCCATCTATCAAGCGAGAAACCAAATTAATCGTCTCATTTTGGAAGATAATCTGGCTACCGGTGAGGAAGACCTGGACATCCTCCTCGGAGTCGCCAATAATCTTTGCCAGCTCGCTCATCGCCCGCGCCGGCACGATAATCTCACGGGGTTCCTCGCCGGAAAGATTGATCTGTTCTTCAAGTTGAATGGTACGAATAGCCAGCCGGTAGCCATCAGCGGCAGCAAAGGCAATACAGGGTTCGCCTTTGTCATTCTCTATTCCCATCCGAATAAGCACCCCCATCAATACTGGGCGAGATTCATCGGTAGAGGCTGCAAAAGCAACCTGTCCAATGCTCTGCCGGAGCACATCAGATGGCAATTTGAAGGTCATTTCTTGGTCTGTGCCTTTGGGTACAGGCGGATAATCATCGGCTGCAATCCCCTTGATATTGCTGGTAAATCTACCACACTCCACTTTGATGGTCTGGCTTTGGTCGTCAAGCGTCAACGACACACTATCATTGGGCAAATTGCCGATAACATCATTAAAGAGACGGGCGGGAATCGTCACTTCGCCCTCTTGTTCTACTCGTGCGCCCACCCAACAGGTAATCCCAATTTCCAAATCGGTGGCAGCCAACTGGAGTTGCCCATTCGATGTGGAAAGGAGAATATTGGCAAGCACGGGAAGGGGACTTTTGGGGGCAACAGCACGGCTTACTATTGCCAACCCGCGCTTGAGATTTTCTTGGATACAGGTAATTTTCATGAACATCCTCTTGCTGCTACTAGGGGAAGAACATACGCCTCTGTCTCCAAAAGCAGTCGACTGGTTGACTACTGCCTATGGGAACGGGACGTTGGATTCTTCGCATGTACTCTTTGGAGATTATAGCACAATTTCACGCAACCTATGGTACATCGGGGGAAGAGAAGCACCGGTGCATTGGGGGGAACAGACGTACTTGAGGGGCTTTTTTTCCCACAAGAGCACCAAGAATACCCTCTTGATCCAGGACAGCAAGATTGTGGGAAAACCGTAATTTTCCCACAATCTCACCCAAATAACCTCAATTCCTGCTGTGTCCCTTGCGCTTGAGGTTGGCAACGTGCAGGCGGGTCATAGCCCGGCGAAGCTCTGCCTCAGCTAGAGCCATTTGCCTGTCGCTTGCCTGCTGCCGCAGTTGCTCCTCTGCCCGCTTGCGGGCTTCTTCAGCACGGGCTTCGTCTATCTCATCCGCCCGTTCTACCGTATCGGCGAGAATCGTCACGCGGTCTGGTAGTACTTCCATGAAGCCACCCGACAATGCATACTCGGTGCGTTTGCCCTCCTTGATAATATCAAGTTTCCCAATGTCTAATACCGTCAACAATGGGGCATGTCGGGGCAAAACGCCGATGCGTCCATCTTTTGTCGGGGCATTGATCTGATCAACCTCATCAGACAACACCTGCCGTTCAGCAGTGACTATTTCCAGTTTCATCTGCATAGCCCCATCCTTTCGCGGCTATTTTTTCGCCTCATACGCCGATAAGGTTTCTTCCAACGTGCCCTTGTACATAAAGAACTGTTCTGGGATATGGTCTACCTCACCAGACAAAATGCGTCCAAAGCTCTTCACCGTGTCAGAGACCGCTACGTACTTGCCAGGGAAGCCGGTAAACTGCTCGGCAACGGTAAAGGGCTGGCTAAAGAACCGCTCCAGTTTACGCGCCCGCTGCACGGTCAGTTTGTCCTCATCGCTCAATTCTTCAATACCCAAGATGGCGATAATGTCCTGGAGGTCTTTGTATCGCTGCAATGTTCGCTTCACTTCTTGCGCCACATTGTAATGCTCTGGACCGACCACGTTGGGGTCGAGAATACGGCTGTTTGAGGAGAGGGGGTCTACCGCAGGGTAGATACCTTTCTCTGCAATACGCCGTTCCAGCGAGATCGTTGCGTCAAGGTGGGCAAAGGTCGTTGCAGGGGCGGGGTCGGTATAGTCGTCTGCTGGCACATACACCGCTTGCATTGAGGTAATAGAACCCCGTTTGGTTGAGGTAATACGCTCTTGAAGCTCGCCCATCTCCGTAGAGAGCGTGGGTTGGTAGCCCACTTGGGAGGGCATACGCCCAAGCAGCGAGGATACCTCGGCACCTGCCTGCACAAAGCGGAAAATGTTGTCGATAAAGAGCAGCACGTCGCGCCCTTCGTCACGGAAGTATTCCGCCATCGTGAGGGCGGTCAAACCTACCCGTAAACGGGCACCAGGCGGCTCATTCATCTGCCCAAAGACCATCACCGTTTTGTCAAAGACGGTTGTATTGGCATCAATCTGGGAGTCTTTCATCTCATGGATGAGGTCGTTGCCCTCACGGGAACGCTCACCCACTCCGGCAAACACCGAGAACCCAGACTGCTCCTTCGCAATGTTGGCGATAAGCTCCTGGATAACCACCGTTTTGCCCACACCAGCACCCCCAAAAATCCCCGTCTTACCCCCACGGGTAAAAGGAGCAATCAGGTCAATCACCTTGATACCCGTCTCAAAAATCTGTGCTTGGGTATCCTGCTCCTCAAACGATGGTGGCGCACGGTGAATAGAACTGGTATGATTGGTCTCCACGGGTCCTGCTTCATCTATTGGATCGCCTGAAACGTTGAACACGCGCCCTAGCGTATTGGGACCAACGGGAACGGTGATAGGCTTACCCGTGTCTACCACTTCCATACCCCGCCGCAACCCGTCTGTGGTACTCATCGCTACCGCTTTAACAACGCCATTCCCCAACTGCTGTTGGACTTCACAGACCAACTGCTGATTATCACCTAGTGGGACTATAAGCGCATTGTAAATCCCAGGGACATGGTCCACAGGGAACCGGGCATTGATAACCACACCAATGATTTCGCTGATTTCCCCTTTTACACCAGCCATGCTATCTGCTCCTCACATCTAATTTGCTTCCAAAGCTGCTGAACCTGTGGTAATTTCACTGACCTCAGCCGTAATATTCGATTGGCGCATTTTATTGTACGCAAGAGTCAAATCACGTATCAAATCATTTGCATTAGTTGTTGCATTTTGCATAGCAACCATACGGGCACTATGTTCACTGGCGATACTCTCCAACACCACTTGGTAAATGCCAACTTCCACATAGCGCGGGAGCAACCCCTTCAAGACTTCCTCTTCGCCAGGTTCATAGGTATAATCAACTGTTACATGATGCTCTTCAGCTTCGGGAAGTTCTACCGGGATAACCTTTCGCACATTGGGCCGTTGGTTTAGGGTATTGATGAACTCGCTATAGACGAGGTAGACCTCATCATACCGTCCCTCAAGAAACCCCTTGATAATGCTCACCGAGATAGCCAGCGTATCTTCCAAGCTCGGGGAATCGCCAATAGCGGTAATTTCCGAAGCCACGCCACCATAGTAGCGATTTACATAGTCTCGCCCCTTTTTCCCAATGGCGTAGACCTCCACAGACCGGCCTTCTTTGCGGTGGTGCTGGATAACCTGGGCGGTGCGCCGCAGCACATTCGCCACTAAGCTCCCACACAGACCGCGGTCTGGTGTCACGGTAATCACGGCTACATTGTTGACCTGCTCACGCGGTTCTAGCAGGGTGCCGGCTTTCATCCCCCCTACCATACGCGCTGCCAAATCTCCCATCACATCAAGCATACGATCTACGTAGGGACGGGTAGCCTGCACATTGCGTTGCGCTCGACGCATCTTTGAGGCAGAGACCATTTCCATAGCTCGCGTCACTTTGGCAACACTCTTGGCAGAACGGATACGTCCCCGAATTTCGCGGGTACTGGGCATAGCGGTTGTCGCTCCTTTACGATGTTCCTGTCATATCTTGCAAAGCGTGTTGATAGGCGGCAAAAGTTGCCGCATCAAACAGCACAAAGCGGACCAGCTCCATTTCCGGGTGCTTATGCAGATAGGCTACTACCGTTCTCAGGGCTATAGGGGCAGCTTCTTGCAATGGGTAGCCATATGCTCCTGTGCTTATCGAGGGAAACGCCAACCGTCGTACCCCATGCTGCACTGCAAGCTCCAAACTGCTGCGATAGGCTTTGCCAAGCAAAACAAACGCCTCTTGGGGGGAATAGTCCCGATAAATGGGACCTACGGCATGGATGACGTATTGGGCAAGCAGTGCGCCGCCTGGTGTAATACGCGCTTCCCCGGTGGGGCAGGGGCGATCTAGCTTGCGGCACGCCTCAAGAATAGCGGGTCCGCCTGCCCGATGGATCGCCCCATCTACCCCACCGCCACCAAGCAAACTGCTGTTTGCGGCATTGACTATTGCGTCAGTATTTTGCCGGGTAATATCCCCCTGCACCAATTCCAACAACGATTGATGAACCGGTACCTGCATACACTCGCTGCCTACTCGTCGCTATAATTACTCGACTGGTTGAACTCTTTGATAGCAGCATCCACAGCGTCTTTGATCTCAGGAGCCGGAAATTTCTTGCCCCGATGGTCATAGATTGCTCTCCGGTTAGCAGACTGTGCCGTGCTCATATATTGCAGGAAGTCTGCTCGCCACTGTCCAACCTTGCTCACGGGAACCTCATCCAAAAAGCCACTGGTCGCAACATAGATAAGCAGGATTTGATCCTCAATCGGCATTGGCTCATACTGCGGCTGCTTCAAGATTTCGCGCAACCGATAGCCACGGTCAATCTGCGCTTTGGTTGTAGCATCCAAATCACTGGCAAATTGGGCAAAGGCTTCGAGTTCGCGGAAATTTGCCAACTCTAGCCGCAACTGCCCAGAGATAGATTTCATTGCCGAAGTCTGTGCGGCACCACCCACTCGGCTCACGCTAATACCCACGTTAAGCGCGGGTCGCTGTCCAGCGTTGAAGAGGTCTGCCTCCAGATAAATCTGCCCATCGGTAATGGAGATAACGTTGGTCGGGATAAATGCCGACACGTCATTGGCCTGCGTCTCAATAACGGGCAGAGCGGTCAATGAGCCACCGCCCAAGCCATCGCTTAGGCGAGCAGATCGCTCCAGCAACCGGGAGTGGAGATAGAACACGTCACCAGGGTAGGCTTCCCGTCCGGGGGGACGGCGCAGCAGGAGCGACATCTGCCGATAAGCCACCGCCTGCTTAGAGAGATCATCGTAGACGATGAGCGCATCATGAATAGTCTCGCCGTCCACTTCTACTCCGTTTTCCATGATTTCCTCACCCATCGCACAGCCGGCGTAGGGGGCGAGGAATTGCAGGGCTGATGACTCGGAAGCGGTAGCAGAAACCACGATAGTGTGGTCCATAGCTCCATACTTCTCAAGGATTGCCACAATTTGGGCAACCTGCGAACGGCGCTGCCCGATGGCAACATAGATGCAGATCATATCCTTCTGTTTGCGGTTTTGGTTAATAATCGCATCAATGGCAACTGCCGTTTTCCCGGTCTGTCTATCCCCAATGATCAACTCCCGCTGTCCCCGCCCAATGGGAATCATCGAGTCAATGGCGATAATACCGGTTTGTACCGGCGTATCCACCGATTTTCGGGTAATCACGCCGTGGGCAATACGCTCAACAGGGCGAACCTTATCAGTATTGATAGGCCCTTTGCCATCAATGGGCTGTCCAAGCGGGTTGACCACCCGTCCAATCAACGCTTTCCCCACGGGTACAGAGATAACTTCCCCGGTGGAGTTGACTTGATCGCCCTCTTCTATCCCCTCATATTCCCCAAGAACAACAATACCTACATTATCTTTTTCCAAGTTGAGTGCCAGCCCATAGATAGGCTCAGAGCGACCAGCTTTGATGGGAAACTCCAACAGTTCCATCGCCATCACTTGGTCTAGCCCACTAGCACGAGCCACGCCATCTCCAACCATTGTCACTGTTCCTACATTGACTTGGCGGGGCTGTACTTCGGCACCACTGGTAATACCGGTTTTCAAACGGGTAATAAGGTCTGTGGCTACCGCCGTCACAAGGACACCTCCTTCATCGGTAGTTCGTGTGTAGCTGAAAGACTGAAAAAGAGCGGGTCAGGGTTTCTCACGGTGCAGAGAACCCGCCCGCCAGAAGAGCAAAAGGTGAAGATCATCGTCTCCTAGCTTATCAGCATGCTGCGCTGTACTACCCCTAGACGCGCACGCAAGCTATTATCAAACACCTTGTCACCAATGCGAATTATCAACCCACCGATGAGGGTTTCATCCACCTTAAACTGCAAATAGTCGGATTCTACCCCATACTTTTGCTGCAATTCACCGGCGATATGTTGTCGTTGCGCCTCTTCTAACGCAACGGCACTTGTCACTTCCGCATTAACAATCTGTGAATCGAGCGTAATCAAATGCTCAAACGCTTCAATAATTTGTGGGAGTTGATCAAGTATCCCTTCGTTTGCCAGCGACAACAAGAAGTTTCGCACAAGTGGCGAAGCATCCGAGGGTAACGCAGCGGTTATTTGCTTTTCGGGAGATGCTTTTTGCTGCTTACCGCTCAACCCTTTTTGTGCCACGGTTTGCAGCTGGTCCAGAGCGGTTCTCGTCAACACCTCATAAAATGTACGCGCTATATCCTGAACGGTATCAGTTTTCACCTGGGTCATCCTTCAACTGGTAACACTACGGCCTATCTGTGGGTAGCTTTGAGGGACCCGATAGAGTTGTACAGGAACTGCCCCCCCTATTGGGACCCCTACCCTTGCGTATTTTGTCATTGGTTCTAGTTTTGTCGTCCCAGGGCAGATAGGGATTCGTTGATGAGCTTGTCGTGCTTACCGGTCACTTCAGCCTGCAACACGCGACTGGCTGCCATAGACACCAGTTCTGCGAGTTGATCTTTTACTTCGCTCATCATTTGGTCACGCTCGCGTTCGGCTGATTCGCGTGCCTCGGCACGGATACGTTCTGCTTCTTGGCGAGCCTGAGCAATGATTTCTGCTTCCTGGGTTTTGGCTCGTTCTTGGGCTTGGCTGATATACTGTTGCCCTTCTTGTCGTGCTCGGGCCATTTCTGCTTCATAATCACGCTTTGCATTTGCAAGCTGTTCTTTCACTTGGTCCGCATCTTTGATGCTTTCTTCAATGCGCTGGGTGCGCTTATTGAGCATCTCCAGAATACGCGAATAGAGTAACTTATGGAGAATGAAGATCATCACTCCAAAGTTAATCAATTGTGATAGAAACAGGAAAGCGTTAAACCCCAGTTTATCCATAACTTCATATCTCCCGTACTGGTTACAATGACTTATCCGTCTTCGTTCGTTAAATAACCCCAAAGCCGATCAAGAAGGAAATAACCAGACCGAAGATAGCTAATGCTTCGGTAAAGGCGATACCGATAAACATGTAGGTCACGACTGTTCCCTGTATCTCCGGGTTGCGTCCGATGGCTTGCAAAGCCCCGGAAGCGACAATACCAATACCCACACCGGGCCCAATAGCTGCAAGACCAATAGCCAGGGCTGTGGCGATCAGACGAAGCCCATCAACATTCACAATCATCTCTTCCATGTTCTGTGTTCCTTTTACCTTTCTACCAAGTATTCAGCAGTGAACGGGAGACACCCTGTCCCCTCTACTACCCATTGAATGATACTGCTCTATTCGACCTAGTGATGGTCGCCGCCATGTGGCGTAACCGCTATTGCAATGAATGCCATCGTGAGGATAGCAAAGACAAATGCTTGAATAAACCCGACAAAGACCTCAAAGAAATAGAATGGCAATGGGAGGGCGAGTGGTACCATAAAGGCTAACACGACTAGGACCACTTCACCGGCAAAGATATTGCCAAAAAGACGAAAGGCGAACGCGAGAATACGAGCAAACTCACTAATGAGTTCAAGCAACCCGACAATGAAGCCCATCACTCCGTCTTTGAAGTTGAAGAATTTACCGAGGTAGCCAACTCCTAATGCTTGAAAACCCGTAATCTCAATGTAGACGAAAGCCAGCAGAGCTAACCCAAAGGTAAAGTTGAGGTCTGCACTTGGGGTACGAAAGAGCGGCGTAATCGATTCGCCCTCTGCACAACCAAGAATAAGCGGCTGCGGTCCGGAATCTGCTGGTTCTGCTGCTGCGAGAGCGGGGAGCATCCAACCGTTTGCTGCTCCTGTTGAAGCAAGGCGCATATCGTTTGTAGCGGCATGTTCGACGTGCTCTTCTTCTCCGTTATGGGCTTTGCACAAGCCTATGGGCCCAACACCGGGCAGGAGACCAAGCCAGTTTGCCGTAAGCACAAAGAGCATAATCGTCATGATGATGGGGAACGTTGGCCCCCGCCCAATCCACTCGCGGTTTACGCCAGCAAAGAGGTTGTAGAACCCTTCAATCACCATTTCCATGATATTTTGCATACCACGCGGAACTATATGCATCTTGCTTGTGGCTGCCACTGCTAAGACAATCAAGATCACATCGGTAATAATCATGACGAGCAGTGAATTTGTGAAAGGAATACCAGGGGCTATTTGAAAAATCGTCTCAGCCTTCACCGACACATGCGGGTCGCCTGTAGGTAAGAGCATCGTGCTCACGATAGCGACAGCTAGTGCTCCAATGATAATGCCGATGGTTTTCCCTGACAACGCACACCTCCCCCTGTACGCTACCCTCCTATACGGTAGCGCATAACGAATTTCAACGCTGCATACCAATACTTTTCAGGCGTATAACAATGCACCCTGTAGTTACGCTTTTCACAAGCGGGGCTATTGTAGCATAGCTCCTTTGAAAGCGCAAATTAACTCAGCAGTGCTTCTTGGAGTTCTCGGATGGCGCGTTTGGTGTTGACCCAGACTGCGCCTATCTTTGAACTGGCAACTTTCTTGTTGAAGACGAGGACCAGCAGGTAGCTTTGTGCTATATCAAAGCAGTAGAGATCGTAGTTTAGCCCCTCATGAATGTAGAGGGTTGTCGCATCTTCTTCTCCGAGTTGACGGGCTACTTCGCCAGAAGTCGCAAAGCTCGTTGAGAGCAAGGGTAATAATATCATGACCGGGAGTTTGTCTGTTGTCCCCACTTCCACCAACACCATACCCGCCCGGTCTGTCAGGAGAATACACTGTGGGCCTAGCTCCTGGGAAAGTTGGCTCATAATGCTGCGGATAGGATTGAGATTGTCTGTGGTTAGGACAAGATTTGCCCCCCGCCGTCGATGCCCATGTACTGCTTCTGGTTCAGCATCGCTTCGTTCATGCGGCCGGTGTTCCACGGCTGCGGCACGGGCTGCCAACCCCCGTCCCGCCAACCCACCAGTTCCCCCACGACTTGGCTTGCGTTGGGCTGGCGCACGACTTGCTGCGGCACGCTCTGGTGGCGGCGCATGTGTTCGCTTGGGTTCGGGTTTCGGTTTTGGTTCCGGTTCTGGTTCCGGTTCTGGTTCCGGCTCTTCTTCCTCTGCCTCTGCCGTTTCTTCCGCAGTCGTGTAGTCTTGAAAGGCTTGTTGTAACGCTTGTTGCAGTGTTTCGACGGAAAGTGTCCCGGTCAAAAACTGCGATACGCCAAGCTCTTTGGCTTCCTGTTGCGCCGAAGCGTTGTCCTTCTGACTACAGATGACCATACGGGTTGGTACATCAAAGTTGGGCAGGATTTCGGCAATTTCTAGCCCGGTCATCTCTTCAAGATCAAGGTCTGCCAAGATGACCTGGGGGGGGTTAGACCGCACTTCCCACAGGGCTTCGTTTGCCGATTCGATAAAGCTAACTTCTATTCCATCTCCCAGTTGGCTTGCTAAAGCGCGGAGCGCTTCATTTTCGCCAGCAACCACCACTATTCGATACGTCATCGCCTTCTCTCACTTTGTGCATCCAGATGCAACCGAGAATCTCTGCACCCCTATCACCTAATCATGCTGTCTGGTTAATTGAGTACTTCTATTGCGGTACGAGGCACAAAAAAGGGTGTCCCCGCTTCTTGAACCACCTCAACTGCGGATACGCTATGCCCGGCCTCTAAACGGACCGGATAGGTTGGGATAGAACGCACCTGGGCAATCTGCCCAAGATGCTGCATGTCCAGCAACCGAACATATGCATTGGGACGCAGGTGTGGCTGCGTTGGTTCTATCTGCCCCTCGGCACTACGTGCTAGGGAAATCACAAGACGCGGACGACGCAGGGGGGATCGAAGTTGGGTTGTCCCCACAATCAAGGCTTCCTGCCTATCCCGCGCACTCAGCAATTCAAATATGGGCTGCGACATAGGGCGTATCCCAAACCCTTCTGTAACCATGAGGGTTAAGCCTGGGTCGGCGTTGTGCTCTCGGTCTGGCACCCGCCATGAATGGACCCCGGTTTGCCAATCATTCTGGCTACTCCATCGGAGAAATGTTCGCAAGTCCCGTTCATCTATGCCCCCAACAATCACCCCACGTACTTGGGCTTGACACGCTTTTTGCAAGGCGGCAGCGGTAATCCCAGCTCCAGCTATAAGAATCGTGTAGGCACTACGCGCATCTATCTGATGTTCGTGCGTGACTACTTCGTCTGGGTCGGTGACAAACAGTTGCAAAACGCCGCTGCGTTCTTGACCAAACCCAAACGCCCCGTAGATCTGCGCGGCATAGGTTTCAATAACTACCCCTGCATGGGGCAATACCTCCATCACTAAACCGCGAATGTTGGCAGCCATCGTCCATTCTTCCGGGTCTGGGGTAATTGTCACATACCCCGTTTCGGTATCTAGTGTTCCAATAATACCACTCACGGGAGCTTTGCAACTCCGCCCACCACTGATGAGATCACCCTGGGCGAGATCATCGCCCTTGCTGACCCGTGCTCCCACTTCATAAAACATGACCTCTTCAACAAAGGCAGGGGGGATTGCCAGAGCTTGGGCAACATTGACTACCTGTGGCGAAGCCGGGAGATATGACCGGGCTACGGTATCTTCTGGTTCTACCCGCATCCCCTCGCGTACCAAGACCTCGCCAGGGTGCGGGAGCCTCCGTTCAATACGGATCATGGCATTTGGGATAATGGGTGACGTTTGTTCTGGCACATAGAGCGACATGCTCAACCTCCCTACCACTACCACTATACGCGCATGCCATTATAGCATAACCGCCGACCTTTAGCTACGAATCTGGGGGCAAAAACTGGGGGACTTTTGTCCTATTACGTATCTTTCTTGTTAGCTGCTGCCTTGACCGCACTGCAAAGGGGAATCAAAAAAGCGTTCTGTTCTCTTCTTCGAGAACGGAACGCCTTTCACTTATGGCTTTTACCTCCCTAGATAGGGGACTGCTGTTCGGGCTTCTTCGCTCGATAGCTCCACCATCGTTTGGGGGGAGTGCCAGCACGATTACCAGGAGTAGTTACAATTGTATTTTTTGTGAAACAAACCAGCAATCCCAGCATACCGGTGCAAAGCACTCTGACAAAAATTCTTCAGGATCAATGCTGCTCTTGGCACATACGGGAGCACCACATGGATTATTTACCACTCCAACCGTATGTTTCTCAGTCCCCATCTCTTGGTTGTTGATCCCCGTCATTTCTTTTTCATTCACTGTCATAATGGATACCCTCCTCACTCAGTTTTGGTACTAAATCAGGAGTACACGTTGGCAGTTACCAATGTGCATTCCTTCACGTTCAATTCTTCACAAATGCAGTATACCGAGATACCGGCTCTCTGCCTATCAGGGATTCCCTGAGATTTCCTCAGATTTTCCCTGAAAAATACCTTTTTGCTCTGTTTTCTATATCTTACAGGAATACATTTAGCTCTTCATGGGGGTTATAGGTATAGATAGCGGGTATAGCCCCCAAGAGTCATGCCAAAGTCTGGGTAGCCTCCATCCCCTCGCCCCGCGTCCCACCACGGGGGAGCAGGGGAACCTCGGCAGCCCCCCATCCTAGCCCCTTCCCCCACCACGGGGGAGCAGGGGGAGCGGGTCGCCGAGGCAAATTTGCCATGACTCTGCTTAACCGGCTGTTCTACTGTTGCATCCGCTTCTTTTCATAGCGCATCATTCCTGCCACGCTCATCATGCTCCAACTTCGCGCTACCATTGCCGCTGGACCATCCGATGGATAGGGTATCCACTGGGCAGCGATAGACTCCATATCCTCATCCTCTCGCGCTAGGGCATGTTTGACCAAATCAGCCAGTTCTTCCAGTTTTTCCATACAGCGTGAAAAATGCTCTTCCACCGCATCATGCGCCCCAAAGTGGGTAATGTAGAGTCGGCTAATATCTTGTTGGCGCAGCATGGCTAAGGTATTGAGGTTGACCTCGTGGTTGTAGCCTGGGGCAGGGGTTACGGGAAATTCTAGGTTGTAGTAGGGCATCACCGTCACCGCAGCATCCCCAAGAAACATGGCATCGCGCTTGCGATCCCAAAAGCAAACGTGGTCGGGGGAGTGTCCCGGTGTGGGCAATGCTTCCAATAGTACATCCTTCCCCAGGTCAATTCGCAAATCTTCGGCAGGACGTAGCCGCTCTGGGGGAGTGGGCAAAATATCGCCCGTCAATGCCCAGGCTTCCTCGCCTACCGCACGGCGAACACTTGGCAAGAGCTTTGATGGGTCTACCAAGTGTTGCATGGTGTCAGAGTGAATGTAGACGTTAGCTAGGGGAAGTTCTGCCGCGAGATAGCCTGCTCCACCTGCATGGTCCATATGAATGTGGGTACAGAGAATATGACGCACCGCTTGACGAGAAATGCCCAGATGGTCCAATCCTGCTAGGGTTTCTGGCACAGTGAGCGATGTTCCTGTTTCTACAAGCGCGATCTCTTCGCCTGTCACGACATAGGTTACACCAATACCGGGGATTCCTAGCAAATTGTGGTCAATAGCACAAACGTGGTCATCTATTTGGTGAATTTCCATAGGTTCTTTACTCCTGTTTTGTCAAATATTGAGGCTACAGAGGGAATACAGCATCCCTGTGGTCTATTCCTTTGCCAGTATAGCATAATACTTCAAGAGCCTAGCCTCTTGCCGCACCCATTCCCCCTAATTTGAGGTTGCTAGGGCAAGAACCCAGGGTCATGACAATCTCCGGTCAACCGCTCTCTCCCCTGCCCCCTCTCGCATCCCAGGGCGGGGGGGAGCCGCCACCTGCCTGGTTCCCCTTCTCCCCTCAGTGGGACGCGGAGCAGGGAATGGGGAAAAAGGTGAGCAAGATCGGCAGTTTCCTAACAACGGCACTAGATAATATGGGGTAAGGTAGAACACCTGCCAATTTCTTGGTTTTGTTGCGTTCATGAAAGTGCGTAGGGAAGAGAAACCATACTCACCCTGACCCCTTGTTCTCGTGGATGAGGGGGAATTTTGTGGAGATAGCATATGCCTTTTCTTGAAACACGCCAGGAACCCCTCTTTTATGCAGAGTGTGGCAAAAAGACACCAGCATTATGGTGTGTACATGGGGCAGGGGGGAGCCACCAGCACTGGGGACTACAATGTCTAGCACTCAAAGATATAGCAAACATTGTCACACCGGACTTGCCAGGGCATGGGCGTTCTCCGGGGGTGGGGTATCAGCACATCAGTGAGTATAGCCAGCTTTTGCTGGCAGCAATGGACAAAAAAAACCACGAGCGGGTTGTGCTGGCAGGACACTCTATGGGGGGAGCTATTGCGCTCTGGACAGCCATTCACGCTCCCGAACGAGTGCGTGGATTGGTGTTGATTAGCAGCGGCGCACGTTTACCCGTGTTGCCAGACCTCTTTGCCTACCTCGACCAGGATCGCTTCCCTGATGCGGTGGAGGCTATTGTTACGCGTGCCTATAGCCCAACGGCATCAGCCAACCTTCAGACCGCCGGAAAAACGGCGTTTTTGCAAAATAACCCCCAGGTATTGCACCATGATTTGCTCGCCTGTCAAGCGTACAATGTGTTGTCACGATTGAGTGAGGTAGTCTGCCCAACACTGATTATCTGTGGCGATACCGACCACATAACCCCCCTCAAGTTTAGCCAAACGCTGCATGATGGCATCCGTGGCTCTAGCCTGTTTATCGTGCCAGAGTCGGGGCATATGGCATTGATAGAACAGCCAGACGCGGTAAATATGGCGTTACGGCAGTTTTTGCACCTTGTCGCCCATCACCCCTAACCAAAAGCCTAGAAGCGGGAAAGCGCAAAGTACCCTACAAACGCAGAAACGCAGGGTACTTTGTTAAAATTGGGTGTGGCAGATATTTTTCCCTCGTCATAGCCATGTTACCCAATGAAAGATATATTGCCCCTGCTGTCCACCCGCTCTCCCCTTGCCCCCGCTCCCCCTGCCCCCGCTCCCATCCCAGGGCGAGGGGGAGGAACACCTGAGCGGTTCCCCTTCTCCCCACGGTGGGACGCGGGGCTAGGGGATGGGGGGTGCGCGGTGGGACGCGGGGCAGAGGGAGAGAAGGGAAACTCCTACGCTGACGGTGTGCCGTCTAGCCCTAGCTGTTCTGCATCCGCTTTTAGCCCTTCTATCACCTCACTGATAACCACCTCTAATGGCATGTCTAGCTCTTCTGCCCCCTTATGAATATCCTCGCGGTTTACCTTTGCGGCAAAACTTTTGTCCTTCATCTTCTTTTTCACCGAGGACACTTTGACGCTATGGATGCTCTTGTCAGGACGCACAAGCGCAACGGCAGTCACAAAGCCGCTGAGTTCATCTACGGCAAACAGCGTCTTCTCCATTGGGGTAATGCGCTCTACGCCGGTATAGTCGGCGTGGCTCAGGATAGCCCGGCAAATATCTTCCCCCCAGCCTTCCTTGCGAAGAAACGCCACTGCAACATAGGGGTGTCCCGTCTGGCTCTCATCCATATTGGGGTGCTGCTCGTAGTCCATATCGTGCAACAAACCTACTGCCCCCCACACATCCTCATTTGCGCCATGCTTGCGGGCAAAGTGACGCATACAGGCAGATACCGCTTCACAATGCTTCCGCAAGCTATCCGCCTCTACCCACTCATAGAGCAAATTGTGTGCGCGTTCTTGTAACATAGAGTACTCTCCTTATCCATACGCTTAGGTGCGAAACTTGATATGTAAATCGCGGAGTTGCTGCTCATCCACAACCGATGGCGCATCAGTCATCACATCTATCGCTTGCTGCGTCTTGGGGAACGCCATAACCTCGCGTATGGTCGTCTCATTGGACAGAATCATTGCCAGACGATCTATCCCAAAGGCAATCCCCCCATGCGGCGGCGCACCATACTCAAAGGCTTCTAGCATATGCCCAAACCGTTCTTGGGCTACCTCATCATTAATACCAAGCAGATGGAGCATCGTCTGCTGCATCTCCTTCTGGTAGATACGGATACTCCCGCCGCCTAGCTCATAGCCGTTGAGCACAAGGTCATAGGCTTTTGCCCGTACATTCCCAGGGTTCTCACGAAAATGGGGCAGGTCATCATCCATAGGCGCAGTGAAGGGGTGATGCATAGCATCCCATCGTTTCTCGTCATCGTTCCACTCAAGCAACGGGAAGTCTGTTACCCAAACGAACGCCAAGCTATCAGAGTCCAACAGGTTGAGCCGCAACGCAAACTCCCGGCGCAGCTTGTCCAACACCGCAGCAACAACCATAGGCCTATCAGCAACGAGCAACACCAGATCACCCGCCTGTGCGCCCAACGTGCTGATGATGCCTTGCAACTCCTCATCCGTGACAAACCGCGCAAATGATGCTCGCGCTTTGCTGGCAGCAGTGGGGAGCGGTTGATCTGGAGCAAGCGCAAGCCATGCTAACCCTTTTGCCCCTGCACCTTTAGCAATCTCAATAAGCTCATCCAACTGTTTGCGGCTATAGTCACCCCGTCCAGGCACACAAATACCTTTCACCTGTCCGCCGCTCTCCAACGCCCCACGAAACACCTTAAACTCCGTATTGGTCAACAGCGCAGAGAGGTCTCCTAACTCCATCCCATAGCGCAAGTCTGGCTTGTCCGTACCATAGCGGTTGATAGCCTCGGCGTAGGTCAAGCGGGTGAAGGGAGCATGAAAGCTCTTATCAGGGGAAATCGTCTGTACCAACTGAATAAACATCTGCTCCATCAGCGACATAATATCTTCACGCTCAACGAAGCTCATTTCCAAGTCCAGCTGCGTAAACTCCGGCTGGCGATCTGCCCGTTGATCTTCGTCACGAAAACAGCGGGCTATCTGAAAGTATCTATCGTAGCCAGAGACCATCAACATTTGCTTGAGCTGTTGGGGGCTTTGGGGCAGGGCATAACACTTGCCAGGATGGATACGGCTTGGGACAAGATAGTCTCGCGCCCCCTCCGGCGTAGACTTGATCAGGATAGGCGTTTCTATTTCCACAAACGCCTGGTCGTCGAGGAAGTCTCGCATATATTTGACGATGCGATGGCGCAACACAAGATTACGCTGCATCCGTTCACGGCGCAGGTCAAGGTAGCGATATTTGAGCCGCAAACTCTCCTCCTCCCCCCCATCACGGGAGATCATCAGCGGCGGCGTAAGGGATGCATTGAGGATAGTCACATCCTGCCCTACAACCTCTATTTCACCTGTAGACAGATCATGATTGATAGCATCCTCTGGGCGCAACCGCACAACCCCGCGCACCTGCAACACAAACTCAGAGCGGACATCTGAGGCAATGGCATGGCTTTCTGGAGTGGTAGAGGAATCAAACACCACTTGGGTAATGCCATAGCGGTCTCGCAGGTCGAGGAAAATCAGGGGACCGTGGTCCCGTCGGCGGTGGACCCACCCCGCCAGCGTCATCTCATGGGTATCGTGTTCTTTGCGTAGTTCGCCGCACGTATGGGTACGAAACATGCGCTCGTCTCTCCTTTTGTAATCTATATCGTGTTCCCCGTACGATGGGGGATATACGGTGTGTTATCGCTCGTTTCTATTTGGTACAACTGGATGTTTGGTATCCAGGGGGTACCGAAGGCATTATAGCATCCTCTGCCAAATCCGGTGTTGCGGCTCTGATTGTTCCCCTCTCCCCCCAACCCCTGCCCCTCCCCCACCCCTTCGGTCAGCCCCCATCCCCTAGCCCCTTCCCCCACTACG
>CAYPHM010000068.1:0-23779 GCA_964410555.1 uncultured Chloroflexaceae bacterium
ATCCCCCATCCCCTAGCCCCTTCCCCCACCGCGGGGAGAAGGGGAACCGGGCAGGGGGGAAAAATATCTACCACACCCTCTGTGCTCTCTGTCCCCGTTCCCCATATCCGCTAATTTGGTATGGTACAATAACACACTAGGAATAGCCCATCTTACCCGATGCTTGATAGAAAGGTTTATCGTATAACAACAGATGATACCCCCACACTTCCCCCCTTCATAACCAGCAAAGGTTTGTTTCAAGAAGTCTATCTTTCCACTGCCCTAGCATCAACTTTGCCGATTCTTGCAGAGGAAGCTACAGACCTTAGAACCATTGCCGAAGCCCGCTCCATTGCCAACACTGCCCTAGCAAAGATACAGGAGCTTTGGAAACAACGCAAAGCCCAAATGCAGGGCAATGAATCAACGGTTGAGCGATTCATTATGGGTGTGTGCAAAACCCTCAATTTGGCCCCATTTAGCCAGAGCAATATTTTGCGGGAGGACACAACAACCTTACGACTGACCCTCTTTGCTGATATACCTACCCTCAACGCTTTTGTGAAACAAACCGATAAGCACCTACGGGCATGTGAGCGATATGTCCATGCCCTTGCGCTGGTTGAGGTCGAGCATGTGGGTAAGGACTTCAACCCCAAGGGGGCAAAGGGGCATGATCACCCCGTCCGCCAAATCATTGACTACTTGACCTTTACCGGTGTTCCCTGGGGTATCTTAACAGACGGGCATCGCTGGCGGGTCTATCGCCGCTTCGATCCCCCCCGCTTTGACCTCTTCTTGGAAATAGACTTGGCTACCATCTTGGAGATGCCCGACCAAGCTGCCCAACAAGAAGCGTTCTGGTGGTTCTATGCCATGTTCAGTCGAGAAGCCTTCAACCGTTACGGGCGGCAACCTCGCCTAGAAATGCTCTACCAGGGCAGCAAAACCCATGCCACAAGGATACAAAACTCCCTCCGTGAGCAAGCGTACCATGTGGTAGAAGAACTTGCTCGCGGCATCATAACGACCCACCCCACCCCCGCTACGGCTGATCTAGCAATTATCTATGAACAGGCGATAATTCTGCTGTATCGGTTGCTCTTCCTCAAGTTTGCCGAAGACCGCGAACTCCTGCCGGTACAGAACCTTTACTATCACCAAGTGTATAGCTATCGGAGAATACAGGATGTGTTGCTTATGTATTTGGATGATCCAACGGTACAGTTAGGAACATCCTCACTATGCGTTGACTATTGGAGAAGATTAGCATTGCTCTTTGAGTGCCTCAATACGGGCAATTCAGAGGCAAACTTTTTCCCCTATAACGGGGGGGTGTTCTGTTCTGAACGGTTTGAGGGAGTCGCCGTGCCTGATGCGTTTCTCGCACGGGCGTTGGCGCACCTAGCACGGGTTACGCAGGATGGCAACGTCTTGTTGGTAAACTACCGGGATATAGCCACGCGCCATTTGGGGAGCATCTACGAGGGGTTGTTGGAGCAACATTTGGAACGGGAAAACGGGACAATATATCTGGTCAGTACCACGGGCGAGCGTATTAACCAACGGCATACATCAGGTAGCTACTACACCCCTGACTATATTGTGGACTACATTGTGCAGCAGACGATTGCCCCTCTTTGTGCTGGCAAGAGCGCAGAAGAAATCGCGCAAATTGCCATCCTAGACCCGTCTATGGGCAGTGGGCATTTTCTTATCGCAGCCTTGATGGAGTTAGCCCGTTCCCATGCAACGGCAAAACAACGCCAAGCGATACCAGAATCCCAACCGGAACAAAAAACGAACCAGGAACAACAGCTTACTAGTTATGTAATGCAGATAGCCCCGACAGAAGAAGACCTTATGGAGTCGGTATTGGAATTGGTTGAGCATTGCATCTATGGCGTAGACCTCAACCCGTTGGCAGTGGAATTGACCAAACTGGTTTTGTGGCTCTCTACCATGGACTATGATCGCCCCCTTGCCTTTTTAGACCATCATTTGCGTGTGGGGAATAGTCTTGTCGGAGCAAAAATGGAGCAGCTAGGGATGTTGGATGTGTCATTCCCTACTGCGAATGGACAATCACGCCAGATGGGACTTGTTGAGCAGGTGTTTGTACGGGTACAACAGCATCTCCTCGCTTATTTTCAACGCATCGCCGCGTTACCCAGTCAGTTTCCAGAACAGGTACGGGCAAAAGAAGTTGCCTATGCCGAGTTCCGGGAGTATAGTGTTCCCTTCCGTATGGTGGCTCATGTTTGGACGAGCCATCACTTGGGCAACCGCATTACCGAGGAGCAGTATGGTCAAGCGGTGGCTGCTCTCGATAACTATTATGCTCAACCGTCAGATACAACCCGTTGGGAGGCTTTGCAAACAGAACTCTGGTTTATCCAAGCCCAAGAACTGGCTACCCAACACAACGTGTTCCATTGGGAATTGGAGTTTCCCCAGGTCTTTTTGCGCGAACATCGCGGGTTTGATGGGGTGTTTGGCAACCCGCCATACGTGCGTCAAGAACTTTTCCAGAATAGTAAACCCTTGCTTCAGATAGGGTATCCCAGGGTCTATCATGGGACAGCCGACCTGTATGTCTATTTTGTAGCACAAGGGGTAAACTTGCTGCGTTGGGGTGGACTGTTAGCGTATATCAGTAGCAACAAATGGCTGCGGGCAAATTATGGCACCAAACTGCGTTCCTATCTGGCGCAAGAGTCTCTCCTCACCCGCATCATTGACTTTGGCGATGCGCGGATATTCCCTGAAGCGACAGCCTATCCCGCTATCTTGATGCTGCAAAATAGCATCCCACCAACACACCACAACTTCCCGGTGCTCTCGTGGCATCCGTCCTATAGCAAGCTAGAAGATTTTGCAGACTCGGTGGAAGGGCAGAGCGTTGAGTTGGCACAGGATGACCTGAGCGCAGCGGTGTGGAGTTTGGGCAGGGCAACTGTGCGTTCGTTGCTCGCCAAGCTGCGGAGGAGTGGTACGCCACTAGGCGAGTATGTACAGGGGCGTTTTTACCGTGGGATTAGTACAGGCTTAAACGCGGCATTTATCGTAGACGGTGAGACACGGGGTCGGCTGGTCGCCGAGCACCCATCGTCAGCGGAACTGCTCAAGCCCTTCTTGCGCGGACGGGATGTCAAGCGGTGGCGGGTAGAATCCAAAGATTTGTGGATTATCTTTCCCTATCGAGGAAGGGATATTACCGCTTATCCTGCTATTTATCAGCATTTACTTGGGTACAAAGCCCGATTAGAACAACGAGCATTAGGTTCGTATGCATGGTATGAACTCCAATCCCATCCCGCCGATACCGCACGGTTTGAACAACCAAAAATTATTTATCCTGATATAGCGAACTCACCGGCATTTGCCTATGATGATAGGAGCTATTATCCAGCGAATACCCTCTATGTATTGCCAACAATGGCACTGTGGCTCTTAGGAATAGTAAATAGTGCGGTGATTTCTTGGTTTTTTTCGCAAATCAGTACGCAAATACGTGGGGGGTATGTACGATTTATTGCTCAATATGTTGAACAAATCCCCATCCCTGCTGCGCCTGCCGATGTTCAAGAAGAGATGGGTACCCTGGCACAGGCATTGTCCCAACAAGCCCAAGCTCGCTACTACTTGCACCAGCAGGTGCGTCATCGTATCCTCACCGACATGGGGACACACAAACTCAACCAGAAACTCTCGAAGTGGTGGGAGTTGGAGGTTCCAGCTATTCGGCGTGAGGTGAACCAGAACTTTGGTAAGGATGTGCCAGTATGGGAACGGGAGGAGTGGGAAGTGTGGATGCAGGAGCAGCGAGAGCAGCATCACCACCTGACTGCCGAGATAGTCCGCCAGGAAAAAGCTCTAAATACCCTTGTGTATGCTATCTATGATCTGTCTACTGAAGAGATAGCCCTAGTTGAAGAACACTCGAAGTATCCGTAGGGCGAGGGGGATGCACACCTGCCCGATTCCCTTTCTCCCCCTGGGGGAAAGGGCTAGGGGATGGGGGGACAAATTGAACTGTGCCCTGCCCCGATACCATTGACACAACCCCCGATACGAGTCATAATAGCCCCTAGTGAAAAGGGTTTTCAACAGTAGGAATGGATAACCGTCTATGGCAGCATGGGAAGAACACCTTATCAACGAGGGCTACCGTATCACCGCGCCTCGCCGCGCTATCATTGAGACGTTGACCCACACGACTATACCACTCTCGCCCCAGGAGATACGCGAGCAAGCCCAGACGGTACACCATACCGTTGGGTTGGTGACGGTCTATCGTATGCTGCATGTGTTGCAAGAACACCACCTCATCCGCCGGGTGCATCGGCAAGATGGCTGCCACGGCTATATGCCGGCTTCACCCGGACATCACCACGCGATTATTTGCCAGTGCTGTGGCAAAGCTGCCGAATTTCCTGGCGAGAATGACCTAGATCACCTCATTGAACGGGTGAAATACCACACGGGGTATCACATAGATGACCACTTGCTCCAGCTTTTTGGCACATGCCCTGGTTGTCAGCATAGGGCTATGACAACGAATGAACCGGTATATTAGGAGAGAATATGCACGACAAACGATTGTCCTTACGGATGTTTACAACGCTTGTATTGGTGCTGCTTGTTGTTGGCATCACCGGCTGCTCTGCGCCAGCATCCACACCGAGCGGCGGCGATGATGGCAAAGCGGCTCCTATGGACGGCGATATGGACGGTGACGGCGACATGGACGGTGACGGCGACATGGACGGCGAAGACAGTATGGACATGGGCGACTCGCATGATGCCAGCGAGCCGATGACCATGACGATGCATAGGAACATGTCTGGCGGCAGCAATAGTGCTGCCTATATGATGCTAGAAAACAGCAGCGATACTCCCGATGCGCTTATCAGTGCTAGAACTGAGGTCGCGCAAACGGTAGAACTGCACACCGTCATCAATGAAGCGGGGGTCATGAAGATGCGCCCCGTGCCACAAATTGAAGTCCCCGCTAACGGCTCGCAACAACTCAAGCCGGGCGGTTATCACGTTATGCTGCTTGGGATAACGCAAGACCTCAAGGAAGGCGATAGCGTAGACCTCACGCTCAACTTTGAGCGGGCAGGCAAGGTGACAATTACGGCACCGGTAGCGATGATGCAGATGGAGGATGATACTACTGCGGAGCCGCTTGTCATCACCCATGAGCACCTAACGATAACCAATCCGTGGGTACGCGCAGCAGTTATGACGCAAAACACTGCGCCGATGACCACTACTGACTCTATGACTATGACTATGGACCATTGATGAATTGGGCTATTAACGATTTGACCTATTTGTTATGCTACCTATGATGCAACCAAAGGTTTCTTCCAAACAAGCCGGGGTTTCCCACGATACCAATGCGCCTGCCCTTGCCAGCGTCAACCTAACCCATCGCTATGCCACCCAAACTATCTTGGATGGGGTCAATTTTGAACTAACCCAAGGGGAACAGGTAGCCCTTGTTGGTCCCAACGGCGCAGGCAAAAGTACGCTGTTGAAGATCATCGCCGGGTTGATGCATCCCACCTCCGGGAAGGTGCATATTTACGGGTCTCAACCCGGTGACCACATCTGTATTGCCTATGTCCCCCAACGCAGCAATGTAGACTGGAGTTTCCCTGTCAACGTGTACGATGTGGTAATGATGGGACGGACGAGCAAAATTGGCTTGCTGCGCCGCCCTAGCCGCCACGACCATACGATTGTGCGCGAGTGTATGGAGATGGTCGCTATAGCTCCGCTTGCCCAACGGCAGATAGGCGAACTCTCCGGCGGGCAACAGCAGCGGGTCTTCATTGCCCGCGCTATTGCCCAAGAAGCCCAACTTATGTTGCTAGACGAACCCTTCACGGGGCTAGATGTTAGCTCACAAAGCGATATACTCGCTATTCTTCGCCAGTTGCGCGAGAAGCATGTGACCATTATGGTTTCCACCCATGACCTCAACCAGGCAGCAGAACACTTTGACCGCGTGATGCTGCTCAAAGAGCAATTGCTTGGTATTGGCACTGCCCACGAGGTCTTTACCCAAGAGAACCTCAACAAAGGTTATGGGGGACATCTCCATACGCTCGGTACCCAACAAACGGTATTGGTAGATACCTGTTGTGAAGGTGGCGATAATCGGGAATCGCTCCATGTATGATCTGCTGGTTGAACCGCTTACCTACCCCTTTATGGTGCGGGGGATGATTGCCGCCATCCTCGTTGGCATCGTCTGCTCAACCATTGGTAGCTATGTCATGCTGCGGGGGATGGCGTTCTTGGGGAGTGCGCTGTCGCATACCATTTTGCCGGGGGTTGCGGTGGGCTATATGGTCAGTGGCGGCACCCGTGGCAGCATCTTCTGGTGGGCACTCGGCACCGCTATCATTGCCTCGCTCATTATCGGGGCTATCAGCAAAGGGGCAAATATCAAAGAGGACACTGCAATTAGCATCGTTTTTGCGGCAATGTTTGCGCTTGGCATTGGCATTATCTCAACGATGCGTGGGTATGCAGTAGATTTGGTGCATTTTCTCTTTGGCAATGTGCTCGGCGTAACTACCGCTGACCTTTGGCTCATGGGGGTGTTTGGCGGGGTAGTCATTCTTACCATCTTTGCCCTGTACAAAGAGTTTCTCGTGCTCTCCTTTGACCCCATCATGGCGACCACACTACGCTTGCCAGTGCCATTGCTCAACCACCTGATGCTCATTTTGATAGCCGTCACGATTGTACTATCGCTCCAGACAGTGGGCATTGCGCTAATGCTGGCAATGCTGATCACCCCCCCCGCCGCCGCCTACCAGTTGACCCGTAGGTTGCCACTGATGATGCTTATGGGGGCGGTGATAGGAGCGACTTCTGGCGTTGTGGGGCTTTATCTTTCCTACCATCTGAGTATTGCTTCTGGACCGTCTATTGTGCTGGTGTGTACGGGGTTTTTCCTGTTGGCAATGCTGTTTGCCCCAAAGCGCGGGTGGGTATGGCAGCGGGTGGGGGGGTAGAGGTAGGTTATAGAGCTGTTGCAAGCAACGTCTCACCGTGCAACCCCCATCCCCTAGCCCCGCGTCCCACCGCGCAGCCCCCCATCCCCTACCCCTGTAAGCATCCCCCCCAACCTGATACGCCATCTCAGCTAACCTTCAGCTTTTTCTTATTCATATACTCCCGTATTTCTGCTAAGATACCAACTAAGAAACGATGACAAAACGATTACAGATACTCTACGATTAGTTGAGACAGAAATAGATAGGAGGCATACCCGTGAATACGCAACGACAAACAACCCTCATCTTTGTGTGTATAACCATACTGTTAGGACTCGTGCAGTGGGCATTGATAGCACCAACCACAACTCCCCCCACTGTTTTTGCTGCCAACGCCGAGCAGGGTCGTCCAGAGCAGACGGTGCTTTCGCCAGAGCCAGAAGCCGGCACAGCCCAACTGAGCAGCAGCGGCGAGGGCTACCTCTCGCCCGTTACCGAAGCAGATACCCCCTTCACCCATGTGATGGTCCGGGCAGAGCTTACCGAAGGTACCCGCACCATGCTCACCCTTGAGTTGCGCGTGAGCAAGCAGGGAGATGGTACCGATTGGTCAGAGTGGCTACTGCTGGAAGAGGACGAAGAACTCTGGTTGCCAGAAGATGGCAAGCAGGTCTTCTGGAGTGAGATACAGTATGTTGGCGAAGACTATCGCTTCTGGCAGGTGCGCGTTGTGGCAGGAGCCGATGGGACAGTGCCGCAGGTAGCGCGTATGGAAGTCAACACGGTTGACGCTCGGTTTGGGGCGCATGACCCCCGCCCAACAATGGCGCAAGACGACATCGCACAGACCAGCGCAGATACTGCTGGCTTGGCACGTCCGGCAGTCGTCACCCGCACCGGCTGGGGCTGCCCCGATGGACAGTCTAGCCGTGTCACCCCCGCCTACCGCTACGCAACCCATATGGTCATTCACCATACCGCCGGTAATGGTTCACTGCGGAGCGGCGAAGAAACCTGGGCAGACCGGGTGCGGGCTATCTGGTCATTCCACACCTACACCCGCGGATGGGGCGATATTGGCTACAACTTTCTGATAGCTCCAGACGGCATCATCTACGAGGGGCGAGCGGGTGGCGACAATGCCGTTGGCTTTCACGACACGGCAAACTATGGCTCTATGGGAGTGTCCATTATTGGCACCTACGACACGATCAACATCCCCCCGTCTGCTCAAGATAGCCTCGTCTCGCTGCTGGCTTGGCGTGCCAATACCAACGATATAAACCCAACAGGACAAGCTAAATACTACGGTTGCAGCATCTCTTCGTATTGCTCAAAGTACACTCCAAATGGGATACTGGATACCATCACGGGACACAGACATGTGACCCCTAACTATACCAGTTGCCCAGGACAGCAAACGGTCTCCCTGTTGCCATCCCTGCGCGAGCGGGTTTTGCAACGGATGCTTGAGGGGGGCGAACAGCAGGAAAAACCCGACAATGGCGACCTCGTGATTGACGAATTGGAAGACAGCTTTACCAAGAGTGATGCCCAATGGTATCGGGCGGCGTGTGGCGATGCTGGACATACCTACTACACCTACACAACAGATACCGAAGCAGAGAGCACCAACAACGCCACTTGGAAGCCAACAGCGATGCTCGATGGTCACTATCGGGTCTACGCACATATCCCGCAAGGGTGTGGGCTTGGCGACCCGCCCTACGCTTCCGAACAGGCAACCTACCAAGTACACTCTGCCGATGGGGTGGCTGAGGTTGCCATAGACCACAACACGGCTGAGGAGTGGGTGGAGCTAGGTACCTACCAATTCACACCTGATGGGGAACATTTTGTGACGCTAAGTGACCTGACCAATGAACCCTACAGCGAGCGGCGAGTGCTCTTCTTTGATAGCGTCAAGTGGGTAGAAGAGACCGAGCCGGTAGAAGAAATCAAGGTCGAGTTGCTAGGGGTGGATTTTGGGAAAACAACGGTTGCGGTGGGGGAATTGCTCCCCGTCACCTTCACCGTCAAAAACAGCGGCACAGCAGCGATACAGACGCAAAATCCCCAAACTGAGCTCTTGCCAGATGGCACATTTGATGCCAATCAAGGCTATGTCTATGAAGAAGACGAGTGCATTTTGGGTGATGCCAATTTGAGCTACCCGGTCTACCCCAAAGAAATAGACCGCTTCCGAGTGACGTTGGGAGCGACAAACCGTACCGTAGACTGTGCCGGTAATGTGGGGGATTATCCCTGGCGATGGGGGCTAAACGGTGAACTAGGTGTTGGGGAGACTCGCACAATTACCGGGTATGTGCAGTTTGAGCAACCAGGCGAAGTGACCTTGCAAGCGGGTTTGATTGAAGAGTATGTCAAATATCACGCGCAGGGCGTGGGCGAAACGACCATTACCATTACCGAAGAGCGTCAATTACCAGTTGCCAGTATGGGAGATAAAACCCTAGCCCCACTTGCCCACGTTTACCAGTTGGCAGATGTCCCCACCAATCTGTTGTGGCGTACCCTGGAAGCACACTCGGCACAGCGCGGCGAATATGTTGGCAGCTTTGCGTGGGATGGCAATGTCCAAGATTGGGGCGAGGAGGGTCCGTTTGGGGTGCAAAACAACGTGCTCATAGAGCAAACGCGGGTTATCTCGCTGCCAGTAACAGGGGTCTATACCTTCCGGGTAACGAGCAATGGCAATGCGTGGTTGTGGGTAGATGGACAACAAGCGGTCTTCAACAATGGGCTTGGTTCGCCGCCAGACATGATCCACGAAGCCTACGGGGTGATGACGCTGACGGCAGGACAACACGCGCTCTCCTTTCGCTTTTTCCAGTTGGCTGACGTGGCAAAAGTCGGCTATGCGATGCAGTTGCCGGGTATGGAGACGTTTGTACAGCCAACGGGCGATATGACCAATGTGCAGCCTACCACGGGGACAAACACAATGTTGACCTTTGCCGTTACCCCAACGTTTACCCTAGCGGCAGCAGATTTTGGCGGGAGCGACATAGCCAGTATGCGCTATTCTTGGGATGGCAAAACGTGGATTGCACCGCTTACAGATACCATCCACACGACACCGGCATTGTTGTCTGTCACACCATCGGGGGCGGGTACACACAACTTGTATTACCAAGCCATAGACAAGGTGGGCAATCTGTCAGAGGTGAATACGCTAACTTTCCAGGTTGCCCCACCTAGCCCAGAGCCAACCCCGGAGCCAACGCCAACCCCGGAGCCTAGCCCACAACCTGTTGATCCTGGTGATAATGGGAGTATGCAGGTATTCTTGCCTATGGTACAGCGGTCTTAGTTTGGGGGGGGGTAGAGCCGTTGCATGCAACGGCTCTCTGGTATTGCACATCCTTATATACCGGTGGGGGCACGGGGCTGTCCGAAAGGGCAGGGGAAGGGAAAAATAGCTATTCTCCCCCCTGCCATACCCCAGGGCAATTGCATTACCTGTACTCTATTTCACAATCAGGTAATTTTGATACTTTTGTTCCATTTTTTACTCCACATTTTCAAACAAAAGAGCGGAATAATTGTTTCTTATCCGTTGGTAACGTAACGTGAAACCCTTGATGTACGACAAAACCAGCATATACGGTTGATTTTTGGGAGCTATCACCAGTACTTGTGATACATTTCACAGGTAATGCAATTGCCCTGTGCCATACCCCCTTGTGTTTGATAACAAAATCAGGTATACTACATAATGAGAGGTTATGCACATTTCCATCACGATATGCATTTCCACATTGTCAATGCCCCAAGCCTGAAACGACTTGTGCAAGCAAGCCGATGTTGACCAAGCTCAGCCCGTGAGGACTCCGATAGGCAGGTCACGATCCCCTGAGGTGCGAGCAGATCCAATCCAAAGACGACTAGGGCGTTGGCAGTGGGCTACAGCCACTAAAGCGGGGCACTTCATCCCACCACTCAAACGGGTGGGGTTCTGTGCCTGAAGGCAAGCAACTATGATGCTGCTCTTTCCAAAACAAGCACGTTCTAACCAAACCCCTTACTGAAGCGTAACCAAACGATCAATGGAGATCACAAAAAGAGAGGTAGTCTATGATAGACCTAGATGTTCACATTCTTGTGGAAAAAGCTGTCAATTCACGCACCAAACTGCACCTTCTGCTCATTTTCCATGAACATGTCCGTTCTGGCATCACCGCATCATCGCTTGCTCAGCGGTATTGTCGTGATATTTGGAGTGTCAAACAAGCACTTGAAGAAATGGCTGAGGATGGTATCTTGTTGTTAGGTAAAAGCGTTAGTGGGGACCCGTTGTTTTACTTTGCCCCTCGTATCGAGTATGCCAAGACAATTGAAACTCTGATACAACAGTATGATGATCCTATCCAACGCGACTCAATTTTGCAGATGGTCAACGAGGCTTCCGAACTTACCCATCTGCACACCCCATTTGATCGAAAACCCCTATGAAGCGGACATACATCCGCTCGTTGACCCTCGCGGTGCGTTTGGCGGGCGCGGGTGGGTATGGGAGGTTGCAACAACCCTCTCCCTCCTGCCCCCGCTCCGCTTGTAGAGACGTAGCATGCTACGTCTCTATGGTATCCCTTCCCCCACCGAGGGGAGAAGGGGCAGGGGGAGAGGGGGCAACATTTCTTTGATTATGCGACTTTGCCATCGCCCTGTTTGCCACACCTTGTGAGTTGTTTCCTCTAGGCAAACGCCGTATAATAGAAGCAAAGCCTCACCATATAACCTAAATATGAAAGGGACTATTACTCATGAGGAGAATACCAGTTGTACTACTACTCATAGTTCTGGCTCTCTTGCTCTTAGCCTGTGGAATACAACCAGCCACACAACCACCTACCGCGGCAGATACAGCATCTACCATCCCTACCAGCGGTATCGTAAGCGACCAACACAATATGGCTGGTGAATGTGCCAATCCAGCGGTGTTGTGTATTGGTCTCGTGACGGATTTGGGCGAAGTATATGATAAGAGTTTCAACCAATCAGCATGGGAAGGAGTTGAGCAGGCAAAGGCAGAATTTGAGGCAAACATCGCCTATATAGAAACAGGAGAAGCCAAAGATTACCCCCATAATATCGGGTTGTTTGCCGAGAATGACTACGATGTTATCGTGACGGTAGGGTTTGCCCTAGGCGTAGCTACCAACGAAGCTGCTGCCAAATATCCCCATATCCACTTTATCGGGGTAGATCAGTTTCAGGAAACCCCATTGCCAAACGTTGCCGGACTCATCTTTGAAGAGGACAAAGCCGGCTTTATGGCAGGGGTACTGGCGGCACAGTTGAGTACCCAGGGGATTATAGCCGCGGTGCTTGGCACAGACCTTGTACCCCCGGTAGTCGCCTTCAAGCAGGGGTATGCAGCTGGCGCACGGTATATCAACCCGGATATTACCATCATCTCGACCTACCATCCCGGCGCGATAGATGATGCTTTCACTGACCCGGAATGGGGGGCAGCTACGGCACGAGCAGCAATAGACCAGGGGGCAGATGTGGTGTTTGCTGCTGCTGGCAATACGGGTAATGGCGCACTGATTGAGACGGCAACTACTGATGGGGTCTATTGCATGGGGGTAGATACAGACCAATGGTTTATGTTACCAGAAGCCCACAATTGTCTGGTGTCTAGTGCTATGAAGGAAATTTCGCTTGGAGTGTTTGACATTATCGCACAGGAAGTAGCCGGTGAACTCCCATCGGGAAATTACATCGGTTCGGTAGGGCTTGCCCCGTTTCATGCCTTTGAGGATGATATATCGCCAGAGATCAAAGCCAAGCTCCAAGAGGTACAAGCTGGACTAGACAGCGGTATAATTCAGACCGGCTATACCCCATAGACGGTAGGGGGATAGTCGCATGAGCCTCTCCTGCCCCCGTCTCGCCCTACTTGCGGGGCAAGAGTACCTTGTTGCGCTGGCGAGACCACTCGCGCAGGTCTACCACGCGATCTGTCTCATCTACAATCTCACCCGTCAGCACCTCCAGCACATCCTCCAGCGTGATGACCCCCGCCACACCACCAAACTCATCTACCACGATAGCCAAGTGTTCCCGGTTGTTTTGAAACGTGGTAAGCAGGGTATCTGCCCGTACCGTCTCTGGGACAAAGCGTACAGCACGGACAAAATTACTGAGAGTAACATCCTCTTCGCCCTCAATAATCGCCTGCAACAACTCTTGTTTAAGCACAATACCGACCACATCGTCAATAGAAGTTCCAATAACCAGAATACGTGAATGTTGCGAAGCGACCACAGCAGCTTTGGTTTCTCTAAGCGTATTGTTGGCTTGCAGAAACGTTAAGCTAACCCGTGGGGTCATCAACATACTAGCGGTCATATCATTGAGCCAAAACACGCGGTCTATCAAGGCTGCCTCATCTTCTTCTATGCTACCCTCTTGTTTGCCAATATGAGCTAATAGCTTAATCTCTGCCTCATTGGTAATGGGGCGCAGCGTACCACGGGTGATAGGCGATACCATTTGCTCAACCAACCACACCACCGGCAGCATAAGTTTGGTAAGTCCTGCAATGGGATGAGAGATGAAGAGGGCAATAGGTTCGGCGTAGCGTTCGCCGAACGTCTTGGGGATAATCTCAGAGCAAATGATGACGGCAAAGGTAAGTAGCGTAGAAAAGACCCCAAGCCACTGACTGCCCAGAACCTCTGATGCTATCCCCCCTACGATAATACTGCCAACAATGTTAAAGATATTGTTCAGGATAACAATGGTGGCAATAGGACGGCTCATATTTTCGCGGATATGCAACAGGGTTTGGGCAGCGGGGGTTTTTTCTTGGGCAAGTTGTCGTACTTTTACAAGAGATACGGAAAAGAGCGCGGCTTCTGAGCCAGAGCAAAGGGCAGAACCAAAAATGACAATCCCAACTGCGAGCAAAAGTTCTATCATTATGTTGTCTTATTCCCCCGCCTATGGTTAAGGATATGGGCAGGATGGAGGATGCTCCTGTCCGTACTGGATACTTGTGTCGCTTTGTAGTACGCTTGGACCAAATAACGAGCGAACCCTATCTGCTACCCTTTTGTCAATAGTGGTTTCTGAACCTTTACTGGATAGTGTAGGTTGACGAAATATCCGCTACCTGCCTGAGTATCCCTTGGGCGGGGCAGTAGGTCTCCTCAGAAAGTTCTATTGCCCGTTCTATCGCTTTGGCATTGAGATTGTTTCCCGAAAAAACATACTCTATGGTCATCTTGGTAAAGACTTTGGGGTGTTCTTCGGCACGCTCTGCATGCACCCGCACCTCAAAGGAGGTTATATCTTGGCGTTTCTTTCGCAAAATGGAGATAACATCCATTGCGGTACAGCCTGCCAACCCAACGGCAAAAAGCTCCATTGGACGAAACCCATCGTTATCGCCGCCAACAGCGGGGTCTGCGCCTAGCGGCACCTCAAAGCCGGTGTTGGCTGTCCCGGTAAAGGTCATCCCCTGTTTCCAAATAACCGTTGCGTTCATCATAGATTCGCTCATAACCGATTTATCCTTTCTTCTTTTCTGGTAGTTCTAGGGCTAAATTTGGTACTACATCCAACTCCCACCCATCTTGCAAGCCAGCATGAAAGCGATAACTAGCCGCAGCAGCAACCATAGCCGCGTTGTCAGTGCAAAGCCAGATAGGGGGGTAGCGCACGGGCAACGTTGCCTGTTGGGAGAGCTCCTCGCGTAAGTGACGGTTTGCGGCTACCCCGCCTGCCAGCAAAATTTCTTGGGCGTTGAACTCGTGGGCGGCGCGAATAGTTTTTGTAACCAGCACGTCTACGACAGATTCTTGAAACCCACGGGCTATTTTGGCGACAAACGGTGGAGAGAGTTTCTCCCGTGCGGTAGGTTGTTCTGGTGGGGGGGAAGGGGAAGGCTGCTCGGTAGTTGATTCCTCAGTTGGTGGCTTGCGCTTGCGCCTGCCCCGTTCTGAGCGTTCCGCATTGGGGGGAGGGTAGGCTTCTTGTACCTTGTGCAATACCGCGGTTTTCAATCCGCTAAACGAGAAATCATAGCTATTGCGGAGCCAAGCACGAGGGAATAGCTCGCCTTGCTCAACATCCTTTGCTACCTGTTCAATGACCGGTCCACCGGGGTAGCCAAGCTGCAAAATACGCGCTACCTTGTCAAAGGCTTCGCCGGCAGCATCATCACGGGTCTGTCCAAGCAGGTGATAATCCCCGTGGTCTGCGATAAGGGCTAGGAGCGTGTGTCCACCACTGACAATGAGGGCAACACACGGGAACGCTGGGGGGGCTACTTCCTGCTCAGTAATGAGCCAGTTTGCATAGATATGCGCTTCTAGGTGGTTCACGCCAATGAAGGGCAATCCTCGTTGCCACGCGAGGGCTTTTGCGGTATTTAGCCCAACGAGCAGTGCGCCGCTTAAGCCAGGACCGTAGGTGGCGGCTATGGCATCTATCTCTTGCCAACCGTTGGGGAGTTTGGCGAGGGCTTGGTCTATGGTGGGTTTGATACTCAGGATATGCTGTCGTGAAGCAATTTCAGGGACAATACCGCCATATCGCTGGTGCATATCCATCTGTGATGCAACAACATTGCTGATGATGATGCGTCCACCACGAACAACAGCAGCAGCAGTCTCGTCACAAGATGTTTCTAGGGCAAGAATGGTAAGGTTTGGCTCTTCCGGTATGGTCATGGTTGGTAGGTGGTTGGTATTTGCTCAAGGTACTGGAAACAAAAATGCAGAGGTGGCGAATATCTGTTAGGCCTTCCCCTGCGTCTGTATTGCATCTTGATCACCTGAGAAAACGAATCAGGGGAAATACCCCTGTTTCTGATGGCGACCCCGGTGCGATTCGAACGCACGACCTTTTCCTCCGCAGGGAAACGCTCTAATCCACTGAGCTACGGGGCCTCTTGTGCTTCGGGAATGTATTGTACCATTATGTGGGGAATTGTGCAAGTGGCAAGCCCCCTAGTTGCTAACCGGGTGTGGCAGATTTTTTCCTTGTCATATGTTAAAGATGTATAGCCCCTGTTTTTTCCCTTACCGGAGTAGGTTAGGGGAGAGTAAACAAGGTCTCACCGGGCAGTCCCCATTCCCTGCCCCCGCTCCCATAGGGCGAGGGGTCGGGAACCGTATTGAAAGCAAAGGTAACTAGTCATCCCCATCATTATCGGGGATGTCCTTTTCAAGCTGATCTAGCCCTATTTCCTCTTCATCATCATTAGAAGAGAAATCAGTATCAGGCTCTTCTGGCTCTTCGATAATCTCTTCATCATCCAGCAACTCTTCTGTCTCATAGTCATAGCGCAGCCCCGCAGCATGCCCAAAGGCAGTATCGCTCAACTTATCGGGGAAAGAGACCTTACCAAGCTGTGAAGCGTGCTGAAATATCTCACGGATGAGAATTTGTATCTTGCGCGTATCACACTGCACAATAGCGGCGATAAAGCGATTCCCGCTATTGAGCAATTCGTGCAATCGTTGCGCGAGGCGAGGCTCAATATGCCCAATGAAATTCCCATCCACATCATGGACTAGAATATTGGGATTGCCTGGCTCTTGTACCAACTCTACCGGCTCACTCGTGTTGAGAGCCTCTACCGGACCAGAACGCGGTACATCTACCAGACTCGTAATGACCGTCTTACCCGCTTCGGTAATGAAAAGCCGTTGATCTACCTGTATCCGCGTGTTGCGGGTGGTCACATTTTCAATACCACGAGCAAGCAATGCATCAATGCGGCTGAGATTTTTTCGCGCAATAGAGTTACTTGGATTGATAGTCATACATTCCTGATACACTTCGTACGCCTCAGTATAGAGTCCCTGTTCCATATAGGCTTTGCCCATACGGTTGTACGTTGCAGGGTCTTCTTCCAGGGTCAAGATTTGTTTATTAATACTTATCGCTTCACCCCATTGGCTCTGTATAGCGAGTTGTATAGCATGATCTTGCAGTCGCCGTCGAAGTCGTTGTTTTTCTTCTTGTCGAGTCACTGTCATATTTCTCCTTCAATTTCGCATGGTAGCGTACCCTTAATGGGTATTTTTTCTCTACTAACAACCTGGCAGAGCAGATGGCAGCAATGCTGTATGGAATGTGCCAGGGCTACGTATGAGGATTCCCTGAAGACTCCAGGGGCTAGTCTTCGTAATACGTACCTCAACCAGTTGTCTAGTCCAGTCCTCGTGGTGCTCAAAGAATACCAGTTTATTGGTAATCGTCCGTCCCCGCCACTTGTTGCGGGTATAGGCTTCTACCAACACTGCTACCTTTTGCCCAAGCAACTTAGCGTTTATCTCAGTAGCAATGCGTTCATGGTGATGTTCCAAAACCTGCCGGCGGCGTTGCTTTTCTTCTTCTAGCACTGCCAGCGTAGGGTCACGCTCCTGCTCGGCAGCAATCGTACCTGGACGTGGTGAGTAGGCGGCAATATGAATCTTATCAAAACGTAATTCTTCGACCAATGCCACCGTTTGCTCAAAGTGTTCTGTGGTCTCGCCAGGGTGTCCCACAATAATGTCTGTGGTGATAGCACAATCTGGCATAGCCCGGCGGATATGGGCTACCAGTTCGCGGTAGCGAGCAACGGTATAGCCCCGCCGCATTTGACGTAACAAATCATCATGTCCCGCCTGGATAGGCAGGTTAATCTCGCGCTGGCAGCGGGGGAGCCGGGCAATCGTCTCGATAAGCTCTGGGGTCATCCATGCCGGGTGGGAGGTCAAGAAGCGCAATCGTTGCATATCCGGGGTGGTATCGTGGATCGTCTGGATAAGCGTACTCAGGGTTGAGCGTTCTGGCAGGTCATGCCCCCAAGAATCGACAATCTGCCCCAAGAGGATAATCTCCTTTGCCCCGCGTTCAACAAGCGCATGCACCTCCTGCTGGATGTCTTCCAATGGGCGACTTGCTTCTGCCCCGCGGCGTTGGGGAATAACACAGTAGGAACAGCTCATATTGCACCCATACTGAATGGGAACATAGACCGACACCGGCGGGGTTTCCCAGTTGCTCACAGGTAACACTGCATAGGGTATCGCTGGTAAGCGGCGGTTGGGGGCGAGGGCAACGACAGCATCTACCGCCGATGGTGCGACAAAGTGGTCTACCATTGGCAGTTGTGCTTTGAACACCGACTCATTATCGGCATCAACCATACATCCCCAAAGGACAATCACCATATCAGGGTAACGCTTTTTGAGGTGTTGGAGTTCGCCGAGTTTGCCGATAATACGCTGTTCGGCACTAGCCCGCACACTGCATGAATTGAGCACAATAAACCGTGCCGCTTCAGGAGATGCAGCAGGCGTATACCCCACTGCCTGAAGTGCTGCTTCAAGCCGTTCTGAGTCAGATGTGTTCATCTGGCAGCCAATGGTCCAGATGTAATACCGCTGATGAGCGGACGAGGAAAGGGAATGTTGGTCCATGACCGTCATTGCTTATGGGCTAATTACTGGTTGCCAATAGACGATAGACAATATCAAATACACGCTACCACAAACGAGTAGTATAGCACAAATTGGCAGAGATGGCTACCAGGGCGATGGCAAAGTCCGTGCCCCTTCCCCCACCGCGGGGGGAAGGGGCTGTTTGGCTCCCCCTCGCCCTCACATGGCTACTTGCTCTCTTGCACCAACGCCCGCAACAACCCACCACGCCCAACGATACCTTGTACCTTGTCCTCTTCATCTACCACTGGCGCACGTTCTAGCCCTAGCTCCATCAGGCGGCGCACCGCATCGGTGATACCCTCTCTTGGCGCGAGCGTTGGGGGTTCATGCTCCAACACCACATGCAAGCCACGATTTGCGCCCGGTATGCTATCTACGTCAAGGGTAGTTGACTGGTTTTGAATAGCTGCCAAGAGCGGCGCACGTTCACGGCTCTCCAACGCCCGAAAGACCCCTATATCACTAATAGTCCCCTGAATTTTGCGTTCACTGTCTACCACCACGAGGTAGCGGTCAGGGGAACGGAGCAGCTGTTGTAGGGCAAACCCAAGCGTTTGGGTAACAGGCACCATTGGGACATTATGTTGCATCACCAGACTCACTGGCGTTGGCGGCTCCACATCACGCACGGTACCATCGGCAGATGCTGCCTCCTGCTGCTTGATAACCGCCGTCAAGACATCCGACCAACTAACCAGTCCTGCAAGATTCTCGCTGCGATCTAGCACGGGTATCTGATCATAGCCCCACTCCAGCATAATCACCAATGCCTGGGGAATAAAGCTCCCCATCGGTACAGTGCGCCATTCGCGGTGCATAATATCTTTCACCGACAGCGTTGCTATGGGACCTACGAGGTCTCGTCCTTCCTCTTTGGTCAGCAACGGGAAAAGATGCAGCGGGATATGTAAATTTGCCCGACTAGCAATCCCCGCTTCGGTAATCATCCCGATAATTTTTCGCTCGGTATTGAGCACGGGCAAAAGCGATTGTTTGCCCGCGAGCATCATGGTGATTGCCTCGCCTAGCCGGCCTGTTTCTTGGACACTGTGTGGCTCACGCTGCATAATATCGCCAACGGTTTTATCGCCGCCAAAGATGCCTTGTGAGCGCATGACAGCACGATACACCCCTATATCCTCAATAGTAACGAGGTTGTCGGTAAGGAATATATCGAGAAGTGGCATAAGTTGTTGTATCCGTTCGGCGTGGTCTATCCACTCAATGATCAGGGGGGACTTACCACCAGTATCACCCAATCCCCCCCCACGCCCACGGCTGTTTGGGCCAAATCCCCCAACGCCACTCAGGATGGAAGCCCCCGTTGCCCCTTCGCGCTGGAGGGTATCCAACAAAACAAGGTGTAATGGACGCTGGTCTTGTGGCGAGGTATCCCCCTCGCTCATATAGATACGCACCCGTTGTATCTGTTCAGATGCCATAGCAACCTGCCTACTTTATACTATGCCGGTAGGGTATGTCACAGTCGCACAATGAAAGGATTATTGCCTGTTTTTGCTCTTCCCGGCGAGACATTGCATGCAACGTCTCTACAACGAGACCTACCCCTGAATAAGAGCCATTTCGCAGCTAAAACCCGGTCCAAGCACGACCATCAACGCATACTCACCCGGCTCCAGCGGCATATCGCGCAATGCCGACTGATACACAAAGAACACCGAAGGGGAAGACATATTGCCATGCTTTCGCAACACCTCATGGGCATGGGTAAAGCCATCTTTGCCCCCTTTGAGCACCCGCTCATAGGCACGGATGACCTTTGTGCCGCCTGGATGAAAGATAAAACGGCTCATATCGCTAATAGCTAGGTTGTATTGGTCGAGAAACTCGGTAATCGTATCGTGGATTAAATCTTGCACCAGATGCGGGATACGGGAAGAGAACACGACCTCAAAGCCAGTATCTACAATGTCCCATCCCATAATGGGCAGGGTATCGTACCAGAGGGTACTCTGGGTACCAAGTATCTTTGCATGGAATGGACTCTGCCCATTCGCTGAACTCTTGTCCTGCTGGCTCACCTTATCACCCTCAACGAGCACTGCTGCTGCCCCATCGCTAAAGATAGCCGTGGCTATCAAGTTGCGCTTGGATATATCATCCCATTGAAAGGTAATGCTACAAAGTTCTACACAGAGCAACAACGCCCGGTGTTCTGGAAACGCCAACGCATACTCATAGGCACGCGACAGCCCCGCCACACCACCAGCACAACCAAGCCCCCAAACGGGGGTGCGGCGGGTGTGCTGGTCCATATGCATGGTATTAAACAGGTGGGCATCTATGCTTGGCGAAGCTAACCCGGTGGTAGAAACGAAAATGAGATGGTCAACATCGGCGGGGGTCAAACCTGCCTGCTGCAAACACTGATGCGAGGCTTCCTCGCCAAGTTTGACTGCCCATTCGGTAAAAATCGCGTTACATTCTCGAAAACTATGGGTTTCTTGAAACCACTCAGCCGGCACGACAAAAGAGCGGGTATCAATAGCCGCATTCTCAAACACAGACATATACTGCTCAATATGGGGGAAGTTATCCCCAAAGTGATTGCGCGAAAATTGGCGAGCTTGTGTTTGTGGGATAGTATGGGGAGGAAGGGCAGTAGCGAGAGTACGAATAGTCGGCATATAGTTAAGGTTCTTTCTTGTCAATAGCAGAAATGCTTATTTTGGTAACAGATATGCGCTCCACACAGCTAAGAGATGTGCAAGCGAAATGTCCTATAAAGGTACGATATTAAACCAGTACTCAACCAGTAAAAGGATAATGATAATAATGAAATAAGGATAACAAGGTGAAAGACTACGCTATCCCATACTCATTGGTAGTTTCTGACCAATGGGCAAAGCGGGCAAAATCTGCCTGCACATGGCGGGCAAACCCGGTGATCATATGCGAAATTTTCGCCGACATTGCCCGTTCCCCCATTTTCTGCACTGCCTGTCGTGGCATACGAGCCATAGGTCCCGGTAGGGGTATAGAGAGCGACAATTCCAGCGTATATTGGGCAATCGTTCCATCTTCCATTGGCTCAAATGCCACTTCTAACCAAAGATTGCCAGGAAAGGTAATACCTTTAATTTGCACTGCGGGACCATGGTCTGCTGGAACGAGGCGCATTGCGTACTCGCCATCAAAGATCGCTTGCAAATCAAAGATACCAGCCATAGTATGTCCCAAGTGGTCTGAAGCCCCAACCACAACCCGATATTTATCGGTGTCGTAGGGTTGTACATGGATTACATCAGGGAGCAGCTTAAAGACCGCGGGCACATCAGCAAAATACGCATGAACCAAATCAAGCGGTGCTTCAAACTCGAAGGTATGGGAAGCCTGCCCCCCAAGATCAACAACTCGCCCCCCCCCACCAGGATGGTGCGATGGATTCATCAAAGAACGAAGAGCACTCCGCACAGCCATTGCTGTACTCCTTCCAGCTAACCAACTCATGGATTCCCTCTGCCATACGGGAGTCACGTAGGCAGTATTTCATTATGGTGATGCCCTTGATTGTACCAGAGGACAGCCGTTCATGCAACCCGTTTTGACTTTTTATACCATTCATACTACAATGTTACCTGTCATCCACACGTATTGTGATTGTGACACGAGGAGGTTTACATGGCAAACGAAAAGACCGGAACAACCGGAACAACCGGAACAGCTTCTTCTGGCGGCGGTATTTTTGAAACCACAGGTCGCCAGGTTGGAGATGTATTTGAGCAGGCAACATCTACCGTTAGCTCAATCATCGGGAATAGTGGTATGGAATCCGTCGTCAAAAGCAGCAATGCTGGCTTGGAATCCATCGTTCAGACCACCAGTGCAGGGATTGATGGGATCATCAAGAATGCCACTGATGGAATGAGCGTAATGATCAAGAGTGGGACCACCAATGCCGATTCTATCGTCCAGAACACTGGCGGTAGCCTCGGTGAAATGGCAAAGACAACGGGTACCACAATGAACACCATTGTTCAGAGTACTGGTGAGAGCATGAACACCATTGTAAAGAGCTTCGGCTCTGTGCTCAACTCACTCTTTGGCAGCATGGAAAGCACCGTATCCAACATGGGACAGGGCACCAAAAAGTAAGTTGTTCCAAAGGTATGTCGGACGCGGGAGGGTGGCGACCTGCCATCTTCCTGTTTTTTTTGCCCTGCATCACGACAGAGCAATACCCACCACACCCACCAGCATAATAATAACCCCAAGCATGCGGTCTCGAAACCCCGGCTCGTGAAAGAGGATATGCCCCAACAATACCCCTAAAACAATGCTGATACGCTTGACAGAGATAACATAGGGGACAAGCGTCAGCATAATTGCCGTCATCTGCGACATACTGGAAAACGCCATAAACAGCCCAATCAGGGCAAGTTTTGGGAGATTACGCGGTATCTTGCGAAGATCGGCGGTATGGCGCAGCATAAGGGGAGTCATCAGCAGCGAAGCACAGCTATAGACCATCACCAACCAAAAGAGTCCAGAAGAGTTGCTCACTCCTACCTTGTCCACATTTGCCCCAATGCTCCAGATAAAGGCGACCAGCAGCATGAGCTTGGGGCCTTTTTCGCGCAACAACGCCCGGTAGGGTTCCCATATGCCCTTGTGCTTCTCCTTGAGATTGAGCACGTATGACCCCGCAAAGATAAAGAGTATGCCAAAGAGACCTAGTGGGCGAGGGAACTCGCCAACAATAAGCGGCGAGGTGACAAGCAGGAAGATAGGCGTAAAGGCGATCATCGGCAGGGTAACAGAGAGATCAGACGCTTTGATTGCCTTCATATAGAGGGTAAAAGAGGAGAAAACAATAAGCACCCCAAAGAAGAGAGCTACCCAAAAGGGGGGAGCTATCGGGGGGATACCCTGTACCCAAAGGGCTACTACAAGGAAGGGCAAGGGAAAGGATACCCACGCCCAAGAGACGATGTACTCGTTGGTTGCGGCAATGGTCTTTTTGCTAGTGACATCTTTAAGAGCTTCAAAGAGTGCGGTCATAAAGGCGAAGAAAAACCAAGTCATGCAGTGTTGCTACTTTCTTGTTTGGGTACCACGACAACTGGTACCATACAGACTCTAAAGATACCACACCCAACCAAACTTGGGCATTTGCGGCTCCCCCTTGCTCCCAGGTTATATCTGTAGAGATGCTGCATGCAACGTCTCGACGGGAAACCCCATCCTCTGCCCCTTCCCCACCACGCAACCCCCCCATCCTCTGCCCCTTCCCCACCACGCAACCCCCCATCCTCTGCCCCTTCCCCACCACGCAAC
>CAYPHM010000069.1:0-23715 GCA_964410555.1 uncultured Chloroflexaceae bacterium
AAAACCCTTCTATCCCAGGGCTAAAGCACCTGGGCTTTACGGGCTATTTCTGTAAAATCTGCTATAATGAACGATACGAGGCGGGGGTATCGCCTTCAGATACCAACGCTCCCGATCTTTAGAAATGGTTTTTATGGAGGTTTTAAGGTGACTATGCCAAGCCGTATACTCGCAGCACTTCGCTACCTTACTATTATAGCGGTTATTTGTATCATCATTGCATCTACATCGTTGCTCATCTATGGAGGAGTCGTTACGGTTCAGGTTGTGACTGATAGCTTTAGCCACGAAATTACTTCCAAAGGTGCCAAGAAGATGCTGCTCGCCTTTATCGAATTGGTGGATTTATTCCTGCTCAGTACCGTCCTCTACATTATTGCGGCTGGACTATATGAGCTATTTATCAGTGATGTTGATCTCCCAGATTGGTTGGTGATTACCGACATTGATATGCTCAAAGACAAACTCGTTGGGGTCGTCATCGTCGTGTTGAGTGTTATTTTTCTTGGTCAAGCCCTCTCTTGGGATGGTGAAAAAGACCTGCTCAACTATGGGGGGTCTATTGCTGCGGTTATTGCTACATTAACCTACTTTTTGAGCCAGAAGAAAGACAAGAAAAAGAATCTCCCCGATGCTGACAAAGAGGGGAAATATCCAGCGTAAGGTCGTCTGGTTGTAGTGCTATTGCATAGGGTCATGTCTATAGTCGCACAATAACTCACTCCCCCCCATGCCCCCGGACCATCCGCTCACTCGCGGCTCGAATAGGGCGAGGGGGCAGCCCCTTCCCCTGCTTTCGCTTGCGGGGGAAGAGGTTAGGGGATGGGGGAGCTGCTCCCGTACCATCCGCTCGTTGACCTTTGCGGCTCGAATAGGGCAAGGGATGGTTGCCTCAAGCAGAAAGGAGATGGGACTATCATCCATCTGCCACACCCGCAGGGAAATCCACTTATCCCAAGTTGCCAACAATCTACACAGGATGTACAATGTCAGGCAAGAGGATTAGGATACTGGACAGAAACTTGAAACCTTATGAGGAATACCTACCATATGAGCGAAACACCACGTTTGAGTAAACGACTAGCCAAGCTCACCCCATCTGCAACCATCGGGTTGATTGGACGTATGGGGCAGCTTCGTGCCGAAGGAGTCCCGGTGATCTCGTTTGGACAGGGGGAGCCAGATTTCAACACCCCCGAACCCATCAAAGCCGCCGGTATCAAGGCGATTGAGCAAAACCAAACCCGCTATACCCCCGCCGGCGGTATGCCAGACCTCCGCACTGCCATAGCCAAGCAGGTTGAGCAAGATACCGGTATTGCCTACACCGCCAACCAGATAACGACCACCACAGGCGCAAAGGAAGCCCTATATCTTATCTTTCAAGCCCTGTGTGAGGAGGGCGACGAGGTGATTATCCCTGCTCCCTATTGGGTGAGCTACCTTGAGCAGGTTCACCTTGCTAGTGGTACGCCCATCGTGATTACCGCCGACGAGACTTCCGGCTTTAAGATAAGCCCAGAGCAGCTCAAAGCCCATGTCACCCCAAAAACACGGGCGATTATTCTAAACTCACCAGCCAACCCGACTGGTGCTGTCTACACCGAGGAAGAACTAGCAGCACTGGCTGCGGTGCTCCGAGAAAGTCAAGCCTCCATTGTGACAGATGAAATCTACGACAACATCTGCTATACGGAGTATGCCCGTTGGTTGCGGGTAGCCCCAGACTTTGTAGATCGCACGCTTATTGTGAATGGGGTATCCAAGACCTATGCAATGACCGGTTGGCGGGTTGGTTACATTGCCGGTCCCGAAGCCATCATCAAGCCTATCAAGGCGATACAGAGCCACTCAACAACCCACACAGCCTCTCTATCACAGCATGCAGCCCTGGCAGCCTATACCCCATCGGCAGAGCTAGATGCAACGGTAGCCGAGATGGTCAAAGCATTTCAGCAGCGGCGTGACCTTATCGTTGAGTTGTTGACCAACATTCCTGGGGTTACTTGTATGGTGCCAGATGGCGCATTTTATGTCTTTCCCAATGTGAAAGGCCTACTCAACCGGCCGTTGCGCGATGGGACAGTCTGTACTTCCAGCGAAGCCTTGAGCACCTACCTGCTAGACAAAGCGCATGTAGGCATTGTTTTCGGTGAGGCTTTTGGAGCACCGGGCTATCTGCGCCTCTCTTATGCTCAGAGCCAAGAGACCATTCAGAAAGGCATGCAACGGTTTGCTGAAGCTGTTGGTAGCTAGAAACCTGCCTATCTGCTAGGGTCTGCTGCTCCCATCCATCAACCAACAGGACTTTGGGAATTTGCCCGTTTTTGCTCCTCTGCTCCCCCCGCCCCCGCTCCCAACATCCGTTTGTAGAGACGTGCATGCTTTGTCTGAACTGCCGTGTGCCCCTACAACCCGCATGTGGTACCCCTTCTCCCGCTTGCAGGGGAAGGACAGGGGATGGGGGCTGCCCACCCTGCCCCCAGTCACGAAGGCATCTTAGGCAATGTTGTCCAAAATACCTTGCTACTACCAAACAACGCCACCGAAATGCTCAACTCCAAGATACCCACCATAATGAGCAAATAATATTGCCCCTGCGCCAAGTGGGAAAGGGCTACCCCCCCACTAATCATCATGGCTAGGGCAAGGTAAAAAATCGGGCGAAAGATATGCCACACTTTTGGCTCTTGCAGGCTTGCTATGCGGGTGATGTTCTTCTCGCAGGCCCGATGGAAGCGGTTTTTGGCTTTGAAGATACCGATAAGGGTACCAACCATCGCCGCCAGCCAGGGCCAAGGCAATCCTGGCTCCATACTCCTTGCCTGCATCAGCAAGATGCTGCCTTTGATCAGCAGCATCACTCCACCGATATACCACATACCAGCAGCAAGGACTACGAGCGTACGCTTGGAAACAGCCATTGTGTGTGCTTACCTCTAGGGGGTGTCCTCTTCGGCTGGATCAGTGGCATCAGATTCTGCGTCAGTATCCTCGGCATCCTCGGCATCCTCGGCATCCTCGGCATCCTCGGCATCCTCGGCATCCTCGGCATCCTCGGCTGGCTCAGTAGCATCAGATTCTCCATTGGATGATGGGGTATTGGGCGTTTCCCCCTTCTCACCGGGAATAACTGGCGTGGCGATTATCATAGGGGTATTCTGGGCTGGCGTTGGGATATTCTCCGGGAAGGGCAACGGAACAGTCGTTGGATCAAACGTTTCGTTGACTTCCAAAATGCCCTGCTCCACTGCCTGTTCGCGGTAATCTTCATACCACGGCATAAAACTCTGGTCTATCAACTCACCGGCATTAGAAATCTGGCGTAGTTCTTCTACCTCTTCAAATGGCGCGTCAAATTTGCGATCCAATACTTCTATAATGTGGAAGCCAAAAGGACTTTCCACTAACACCGGCGCATTGAGGGCTACGGTGGGGCTAAGGGCTACCGTCTCATACTGCGGCACAAAGACCCCCCGTGGCACCCAGCCCAGGTCGCCGCCTGCTTGGGCTGAGCCAGGATCAGCGGATTCTTCCTGAGCTAGTTCTGCAAAGTCTGCTCCGTCTTCTAGCTCTTGGATGATAGCCTCAGCTTCTGGTTTCTTTGCAGCAAAGGCTGCTGCCCGTTCCTCTTCGGTAGCGGTCATGGGCACCGTCACGTCAATGAGGATGTGGCGTGAGTTGAACCGGTCTGCTTTGGTATGCAGGGCGATCATCTTCAAGACCAATTGGTCACGGATTGCCGCTTGGCGCACGGCTATAAGGTCATCTTCTGAAAGGTTGCTTTCTAATCCCGTCTTGACCTGCATTTCCTGGTCTATCGCTTCTGCGTCTACGCCAACCCCCTCTTGCTGTGCCAGATGTAGCAACAACTCCTCCTGGATCATGCGGTCTAGGACGAGCTGCCAAATATGCTGCTGTTCGGCTAATTCCTCTACCTCTTCTTGGGAAGACCCTTGCATCAAAAGCTGTTCAAGAATGGGGGCTATATCTTGATTGAACCGTTCCTCATAATCGTTGGCTGTAACCACCTCAGATTGGACTCGAAACACCATATTTTCTGCTGTAACATCTGGTTCTACCGTGTTGATAAACTGTTGTCCCTGATCGGTGCTTTGACAGGCTGCCAATCCTAGCGTCAACACGAGCAAAACGACAATCATCCACTGTTGATACTTCACGTTACCTAGCTCCTTATGCTTTGCTTTACCGTTCCTTTTTCTCACCAAGCGAGAGAATAGCCATAAACGCTTCTTGGGGAATCTCCACATTCCCCACATACTTCATCCGCTTCTTTCCCTCGCGCTGCTTTTCTAGCAGTTTGCGCTTACGGGTGACATCCCCGCCATAACATTTGCTGAGTACGTCCTTGCGCTGAGCTTTAACTGTTTCCCGAGCGATAACCTTGCTCCCGATGGCTGCCTGGATGGGGACTTCAAACATTTGACGGGGGATGAGCTTTCGCAACCGTTCGACCAGCTCACGTCCGCGGGTATGGGCAAATGCGTGGTGGACAATGAGCGAGAGCGCATCTACCGGTTGCCCATTGACAAGGATGTCGAGTTTGATCAGGTCTGCCGCTTGATAATCTGCTAGACTATAGTCAAGCGATGCATACCCTTGGGTCTTGCTCTTGAGCATATCATAAAAATCTACCACGATTTCTGCCAGTGGGATGGTATATTTGAGCAGTACCCGCTGGGTGTCGAGGTAGTCCATAGTAACAAAGGTGCCCCGCTTTGATGTCACAAGGTCCATAACTGCCCCAATATACCGCGAGGGGACAATGACCGAGATGTTCATAATCGGCTCTTCAATGCTGGCGATGTGGTTTGGCGGTGGGACATCAGAAGGATTGTCTACAATGACAATTTCGCCGTCTGTACAAAGTACTTGATATTCCACACTCGGCGCAGTAATGAGCAATTCTAGTCGATATTCACGCTCTAGCCGTTCCCGGACGATCTCCATGTGCAATAAGCCGAGAAAGCCACAGCGAAAGCCAAAACCAAGAGCAACGCTACTTTCTGGTGCAAAGGAGAGGGCAGCATCGTTCATTTTGAGCTTTTCTAGGGCTTCGCGTAGGTCGGTATAGGCATTGCTGTCTATAGGATAGAGTCCCGCGAAGACCATAGATTTTGCTGGACGATAGCCGGGCAGGGGCGATGTGGCGGGGTTGTCTGCCAGCGTTACTGTGTCCCCAACTTGACATTCATCTACGGACTTCAACCCGGTGGCGATATAGCCAACTTCGCCAGGAGCAAGGGCAGAGAAGGGGGTGAGGGCAGGGCGAAATGTCCCAAGTTCTAGCACCTCTGCCTCGATGCTGGTTCCCATGAGCTTGATACGGGATCGGTCTGGGATGTTGCCATCAACTACGCGCACGTAGGCAATGACCCCTTTGTAGGCATCGTAGTGGGAGTCGAAAATGAGCGCACGGGTTGGCTGGTCAACCTGCCCAGTGGGGTGGGGTACAGCCTTCACGATAGTCTCCAGGATTTCCGAAACTCCCGTTCCCTCTTTGGCTGAGGCGAGGATGATATGGTCTTCGTCTATCCCAATGACCTCTTGGATTTCTGTAGCGACCATTTCGGGGTGTGCGCCAGGCAGGTCTATTTTGTTGACTACTGCTATGAGGGTAAGGTCATGCTCCATCGCCAAGTAGACGTTAGCTAGGGTTTGCGCTTCTATCCCCTGGGCTGCGTCTACCACGAGCAATGCTCCTTCACACGCTGCCAATGCCCGCGACACTTCATAGCCAAAATCTACATGCCCTGGGCAATCTATCAGGTTGAGGATGTAGTGTTCGCCATCCTGTGCGGTATATTCCATACGCACGGCTTTAGCCTTGATGGTAATGCCCTTCTCGCGCTCCAGGTCCATAGCGTCAAGCAGTTGTTCCCGTCGATCTCGCTCACTGATGGTATGGGTCAGTTCAAGCAGGCGATCTGAAAGGGTGGTTTTGCCGTGGTCTATGTGGGCAACAATGCTAAAGTTGCGTATATGTGTTTGGTTTTGCTTCATAATTGTACCTTCGTTCTGGTGATGAGTTAGTACTATCACCAGGTAGGAAGTATAGCAAGAAGATGGACTCTTTGCAATGTTTGGGTATGGGTAGGGTGTGGAAACGTCAATTTGCCCTGCTTGGGACCCTTCGGACAAAAGCCCCCCCTATCCCTGCCCTACAAGGGTAGATTAGGTTGTAGAGACGGTGCATGCACCATCTCACCGGGCAACCCCCCATCCCCTAGCCCCGAGTCCCACCGTGGGGAGAAGGGGAACCGGGCAACTCCCCCTCGCCCTTTATGGGAGAGGGGGCAGGGGGGAGAGGGTTGTTTTGCCCCCATCCCCTAGCCCCTTACCCCCGCTACGCGGGAGAAGGGGAACCGGGCAACTCCCCCTCGCCCTTTATGGGAGCGGGGGCAGGGGGGAGAGGGTTGTTTTGCCCCCCATCCCCTAGCCCCTTACCCCCGCTACGCGGGAGAAGGGGAACCGGGCAACTCCCCCTCGCCCTTTATGGGAGCGGGGGCAGGGGGGAGCGGGTTGTTTTGCCCCCATCCCCTAGCCCCTTACCCCACCGTGGGGAGAAGGGGAACCGGGCAACTCCCCCTCGCCCTTTTAACGGAAAAACGTCTGCCACACCCACGAATGCCCCCGATCTCCCTACCCTACACTTGCATCAAACCTTATATCATAGTATTATTGCCCCATTGTTCAAAACAAGGCAAGATAACCATGCAGCAGAACATAAGGAATTGGAAGGCGAACGTAGCAACACCTATGACAAACCGACAGAAGCGACAAGGAAGGCTGGTTCACCTGCGCCAAAGGGTATCATATGGTACCTTTCCCCTCCCTATGGTCCCCTCCCGCATAGCCAGCAAGTCAACGACCCACGCCAGAAAGGGCGTAGGCTTGTGAGAGCAAGCCGATGTTGACCAGACTCCGCCCGTGAGGGCTCCGATAGGCAGGTCACGATACCCTGGGGTGCGGGGTGCCAACTCCAGGCTCTATCGCTGGTAGGTAAACAAGCAGACGGTCTATGCCCCTGCTGCCAGCCCAACAAGCCTCCCTATCCTTGTCGAGGCACACCTTACCGCCGCAAGGCGAGAGGGTGTGCTGGTTTTCCTGTCGTCAGACGAAAAACCAGCCCCATGCTGCATCGGGCGGATGGGGAAGAGTAGGGCTTTGGCATTGGGCTGAAGCCGCTAAAGCGGGGCACTTCCTCCCACCGCTGAAGCAGGTGGTTTCTGTACCTAAAGGCAAGTATTCATGACTTGCAGTGAGCATAATCCAATGGAATTACCAGACATTTCCCCTACAGCATGGCGTGGAGAATCGAGTATTGCGGTACACGCAGGCGAACGCCGTGGGCGATGCCACGATGCGATAACTACTCCCATTGTCCAAACCTCTACCTATACCTTTGACAATACTGACATCCTTATCAATTACCACGAAGGGCGGATAGAGCATGGCGAATATGGACGCTATGGCAACCCCACCGTGCAAACTGCCGAGGCAAAACTCGCGGCATTGGAAGCAGGCAAGGAAGATACCTGTTCTGCTCTCCTCTGCTCATCTGGTATGAATGCCGTCACAATGACGCTATTAGCTATATTGCCTACGGGAAGTCATATTGTCCTAACCGACGACTGCTATCGTCGAACGCGCCAATTTGTGACCACATTTCTGTCTCGGTTAGGTATTCACCATACCGTTGTCCCACCCTGTGATTATGCAGCAATGGAAGCGGCTATTACCTCAAATACCCGCTTGTTGTTGAGTGAATCCCCGTCCAATCCCTACCTGCGCGTGTTGGATATGGAGCAGATCGTCAAGATTGCCCAAGCCCATCACCTACAAACCATCATTGATGCTACCTTTGCTACTCCCTACAATATCCGCCCGTTGGATTATGGGGTAGACCTGGTGTTGCATAGTGCGACCAAGTATCTTGGGGGACACAATGACTTGTTGGCAGGCGTAGTCATCGGGCGCGAATCGCTTATCTCCCCGTTGCGCGATATGCAAGCCATGACGGGGGGAATATGCGATCCCAACAGTGCGTATCTGCTCCTACGTGGTCTCAAGACCTTTGTGCTACGGATGGAGCGGCACAATACTACTGCGATGGCTGTAGCCCGGTTTCTCCAAGATCACCCACGTATTGAACGGGTGCATTATCCCGGCTTGGAAAGCCACCCGGACTATGTAACGGCTGTAGCGCAGATGCGGGGGTTTGGTGGCGTGGTTTCCTGTGAAATTGCCGGTAATCTTCAAGAGACCAGCCGTTTTGTAGATCGGCTACAGATGCACTCCATAGCCCCAAGTTTGGGCAGTGTTGAGAGCATGGTTGTTCAACCAGCCATTATGAGTTTCTACGATATGCATCCTGAAGAGCGGCAAGCTATCGGTATTCGGGACAATCTCGTTCGCCTTGCCTGTGGTATTGAAGACCCAGAAGATATTATTGCAGACTTGGCACAAGCCCTTGAATACAGCTAAAATTAAGTGGAGTTTTTATGTATAGTGTTTTCCACCGTCGACTCGTGGCGGGACAGAAGGTTGTGACTGGAGAGATAGCCCCCCCACGCGGAGCGGGGCGAGCAGGTTTAGAAAAGACCACCAAGCGACTCTTGGGGTATGTAGATGCTGCCAACCTGACCGAAAATCAGCGCGGCATGGCTCGGATGTCTGCGCTTGGGGCAGGGCTTATTGTCCAAGAAATGGGCCTGGAGCCGATTGTCCAAGTGACCGGGCAACATCGCAACCGCATTGCCATCCAAGCAGACGTACTTACTGCATCTGCGCTTGGTATTCGCAATATTACCTGCATGACCGGCGATCATCCAAAAAATGGCGATCATCCAGAAGCCAAAAGCGTGCTTGACCTCAACTCGTTTCAGATTATCAATATGGTACGCACCATGCGAGATGAGGCAAAACTGCACGCGGGTGTGGCGATAAAACATTCCCCAGAACTGTTTATAGGAGCGGTGGCAAACCCGAATGTCGAGCGGGTTTCCCGACTAGAACGCAAGATAGAAGCCGGCGCAGAGTTTATCCAAACACAGATTATCTTTGATATAGCGCATTTTCGTGATTGGATGAGCGAAGTACGCAAGGCAGGGTTTGAAAAACGTGCCTATATCGTCCCCGGTGTCATGCTGATGCGGCATGCAGAGTCGCCCGTGTTTCTCCGCGACCACCTGCCTGGTATGCGCGTTCCAGAAGCCCTCATTGACCGTATGCAACGGGCTACTAAACCAGAAGAAGAGGGTATCAAACTGGCTGCCGAACAGATCCAAGAACTCTTGAGCATCGATGGGGTAGCTGGTGTTCATATCATGTCCATTGGCTGGACTCGGGCTATCCCGTGGGTTATAGAACAAGCGGGATTGCTTCCCCGTCCTCCCATACCCGATAATCAATAAGGTACAGAGACAACATGGCACTTATACTCAAATCACGGAAACAAATTGCCTACCTGCGCGAAGCAGGTCGGTTAGTAGCAGAAACTTTTGCAATGCTCCGCGAGCATGTCCGTCCAGGTGTGACAACGGCTGAACTTGATCGCCTAGCCGAGGAATACATCCGTAGTCGTGGTGGCGAACCGGTCTACAAAGGCTATGGCGGGGCGCGTGGCAAGCGCAATCAGACAGTACGCAAACCTTTTCCGGCGACAATTTGTGTCGCGGTTAATGATGTCATCTGCCACGGCATCCCGAACCCCAAGCAAGTGCTGCAAGAGGGGGATATTATAGGGGTAGATATAGGAGTTCGTTATAACGGGTGGGTTGGGGATTCTTGTGTCACCTATGCGGTAGGGGAGATAGACGACCTAACCAAAAAGCTGCTTGAGGTGACAGAACGCTGTATGTACTTGGGGATTGAACAATCGCAAGTGGGGAAGAAGCTCGGCGATATAGGCGCGGCTATCCAACAGTGTGCCAATAGTGAAGGCTTTTCGGTGGTCAAGGAGTATACCGGGCATGGGGTTGGGCGCAACCTGCATGAAGACCCTACGGTGCTCCATTATGGCACACCCAACACCGGCAAACGGATTGTTGCCGGTATGGTCTTTACCATTGAGCCGATGATCAATACCGGCGGGGCTACTACCCACCTTGAGCAGGATGGCTGGACGGTGCGGACGGCAGATGGGTCGATCTCTGCCCAGTTTGAGCATCAGTTGGCAATTACCGATGATGGTCCGGTTATCCTAACTAATCTCTAACGATAACGATTATGCGGTTTTTGCAGAATCTCCGTCCGGTTATGGCTTGGCTTACAGGCGCGATAGAAGCATTGTTGTTGGCCCGGCTGCTGGCTCGGCTGCTGGCGGCACGTCCCGACAACGCAGCAATGCAAATGCTCTATCAGCTTACCGACCCATTAGTCTTACCCCTGCGCTTGTTTGATAGGTATCAACCCCGTTTTGGGGCAGTATTTGAGCTATCAACGCTCACGATGCTGGCGATTATCCCTCTCGTGGGCTATATCTTGTGGCGGGTGCTACAAGGGAAAAGGGATTAAGAACAGCTAGACCTTGATTTCCCGATTAGGACTAAAGTACTATTGCAAGTCCGCGTAGATTGCTGTATACTGCATATACAGTTGCGAAAGCAAGAACTAATTTTACTCAAGGTTTTATTTTCAAGGAGGTGAGCGCAATGCTCAAGAGTTTTTTCGCTAAAGAAGAAGGTCAGGGTCTCGTAGAATACGCCCTTATTCTCGTACTCATCGCTATTGTTGTTATCGGTATTCTTACCCTGCTCGGTGGTAAAGTCAGCGAAGTATTCAGCGAAATCAACAGCGGTCTTACCACATAATCAAACGAACTTTTATCGGCACACGACAAGGGGCTTGTAGTACAAGCCCCTTTTGTGATGCATTGATTTGTGTCTCGTAGCTACTATCCACTAGTTATTATCCACGATGTATCAAAAGTCGCTTGCGATTATTCTCCTCATTGCAAGTATCCTACGCTTGAGTTGGCTCCTCGCCTTTTGGGATTATCCTTTTCGTGCTGATGAGTCCGAATATTGGCAGCTTGCCCAGGCTATCTGGCAAGGTGGCTATACTGACAATGGACGTTGGCTGCGTCCCCCCCTCTTTCCCCTCTGGTTAGCCGGTGTTTCTGGTGGTGGCTCCTCCCTATTGCTGGCACGATTGGCTCAGGTTGCGGCAGGGACACTCCTCGTCTATCTCCTCTATCGGGTAGCCCGTCACATGTGGCAGGATGAGCGAATCGCCCTATTGAGTGGTCTTCTGGGCGCAATCTACTTACCATTGATAGGCTATGCAACCTACCTCATGGCAGAAACTTTGCTCCTCATCTTCCTGTGTGGGGTAGTGCTTGCGCTCTTGCAGCTGATGCAGACTGCTGCATGGCGATGGGCAGCCCTTGTTGGGCTACTCTTTGGTCTCGCCCTGCTCACCAAGCCTATCGCCCTAGCGAGTATCCCAGCCCTGTTGGCAGCCTATGCTATGACCAACACGACATGGCGGCGGCGGGTGCTTTTAGCAACCCTTACGCTGGTCTGCACGGGGACAATTCTAGCCCCCTGGACTATCCACAATGCGCTAGTCTACCACCGCTTCATCCCCATTGACACCACCAGCGGGTTTAATCTTTGGTTTGGCAATCTGCCGCCAGCAGAGCAACAAACCCTCAGCAGCGTACAACACGAGATGCAAGAACGCTACCCCAACCTTGCAGACCGCAATGCCGCCTACCAAGACAAAGCCCTAGCAACCATACGGCAAGACCCTACCACCTTTCTTGCGATGCTTGGTAGCAAAGCTCGCCAACTCTGGCAGCTTGAAACGGATGCCCTGGTGAAACAACACGACATAGACCTAACACTGGCTTGCCCACGTTCTAATGCTCAACCAAAGGCAGTTATTACGGGTGAAGCGTTTGGCTCCATGCAGCCTGCGTGCTGGTGGCAGATGGGGAATAGCTTGTCGGATGGAGTCTTTTTGGTGATGCTCATTGGCGTACTCGTGGGATTGTTTTGGCTTCCCATGTCGCCGCAGGTGACTATTGTCTGGCTGTGGGTCCTAGCATGTGCTGGCGCAATGGTCTTAACGGTGGTGCAAACTCGGTTGCGTCTCGTCTTTCTCCCGGTGATCATCCCTTTTGCTGCCGCAGGGTTGATGCAACTTTTTCATGGCTATCAGCGTCAAATCCGGGAGTCCCAAAAGTCCACTGCTCTTTTGACTACGTTGCGCTCTTGGCGGGGTGGGGCAACACTGCTCGCGTTTATCGTTGGGGTGTGGGCTATGCGGCTTGTGCCATTGGTAGTCAGCCAAGGGTACGGTATGCTTGGGACATACGCATGGCATCAGGGGAAGCCAGCGGAAGCATGGGAAGCCTATCAAACAGCGGTCTCTTGGTACCCAGAGCGTACCGATGTGTTAGTGCAAGCCGGGCAGGTAGCGGAAACACTTGGCTATGATACTGTTGCGTATAGATTGTACGAACAGGCAATAAACATGGTATACTATCAAGCACAAGCACGGGTAGGTGCAGCACGGGTATTGTTGCGCCAGGGAGATACAGCAGGTGCAGCAGCATTGATTGAGGGGGCGATTCTTTCACAAGGCCAAGTTGAGCGTATCAGTTTTGCAGCATCCCTTCTACCCCCACAGTACTACAACGATATTGGAGGGCATGCTATTGCTGAATATGGGTATGTACTTGGATTTTACCCAACATCCCCACGGACACATAGTCCAGATAGCCCAACTTTTCGCTGGAGCCAGGAGCGAGCCGGAGTTCGTTTTGGCACACTCCCCACCTCTGAAGCCATTGTTGGTATGCGGTTGAGTACGACCCGGCCTATTGACGCTCCTATTCCCCGTGTTGGTCTCTTTGTCAATGGAAGGTATCTCACCCATATTCCCGTTGTGCCAGGATGGTGGCGTACCTACCGGTTTGTGGTACCGGCAACAGCACACGGCGTTACCTTGACTATGCATACCGATACGATAGAATCGCAGGTGGTCAGTGATGCTGACCAGAGCCAGCGCAATCTTGGGGTAGCAATAGACTGGGCTATGCTCTACCTCGTGGATGAGCCGTTAGCAGACTAGGACATGCATATGGAAAGCCTACCATAGGGTTCCATCACCATGATCCTGTTATTACATGTAAAGACAAGCACAGTATTGTATGGGTGTAGCCTCTTGTTCACGATGATAGGTCATCAAACAACGTTACTTTTTCTATACTTGTAGCTTGCTGTTGGTACAAACAAAAGAAAGGAAAGAAGCAATGCAGAGAAATAATCGTTTTGTCGGTCTCATTACTGCGATCATCGTTGGCTTCCTCGTTGCTATTGGAGTACAGGCTTTTTCTACTCCACAGCCACAATCAACTCCACAAGGAAAGTCCAATCAACAACAAATCGCAACGATTTCCGTTCAAGAAGTCACATTGGTTCCCATTACCGACCCAACATCAACCCCACTAGCTATTAACGTTGGCTCACCTATGCCAGAACCACCAGATCAGACCCCGATAGTTGTGCCTACATCTGAGCCACTACCCGAAGCCCCTGCACCGGCAGGTTTGGCTTCAGCGGCTCCCGTACTCTTTACGACAGACTTTAGCTCGCCAGACTTGAGCGATTGGACCTACGACCAGATATTCTGGGACCCACAGCCAGCACCGGCATGGAAGGTCAAGAATGATCACTATGCTACTGAAGTGCTTGTTGCCCCTGAACAACGAGAAGCTATTACGCTCATGAATGATACGATGGCGTTTCCCCCGGTAGCATTTACCGGTAATGGCTCTATTGAAGTGCAGGCAGTGGCAAGCTCTGGCGAAAAAATTGGGTTAGTCTTGGGCGATGTTGAATCGCAACAATACGTGCTCATGATCGTTGGAACCCCGAATGCTCAAGGCATTGGTACAGGGGGATTGTCGTTTGTGAAGCTCTATGGCGAGGAAAGCCGCGAAATCTTGCTCCAAGACCCTACCGTCATGATAGACAATGAAACATGGTATCACCTCAAGCTAGAACGCGATGACGATACCATTTATGCCAGTGTGGATGGGGGAGACCCAATTTCCCTTACCCTTCCTGAAGACTTACCCATCACCAATGTTGGGTTGCTCGCAGGGAGTAGTGGGTATGGGGTATTTGACCAGCTGCTGGTGTTGGGGGAAGAGGAGTAAGTGACTATGCACATGCAACACGCAACGGTTCACAAACGATTAGCCCTGGTGTTGGCAGTGTTTGTGCTTGTACTGGTAACAGGCTTGACTACGATGTTTTCGCCAGAATACCCTACAGCACAGGCTTGGGCACCTCAGCCGGGTATTCTGCCCGGTAGCGATAACCAAGCGTTTTGGCCCGATACCGCCGTGGATTCTGGGGGGATGATCCATACAGTATGGCATGATGTCTATTGGGATGCGACAGGCTCCCCTGTGTGGTATGTCCGTGGGCAGTTCAATGAGAATGGTACTGCTATCAATTGGCTTTCCCCTGTGCCCTTGTCGCAGATGATAGGGGTGCTTGCCAACGATGGGACTGCAAAAATAGCGGTAGATGCCAATGGTACGGTTCATGTGGTATTTCTTGGGACAAACAATGTCATGTACTATATGTATAGCCCAGATAATGGGGTTAGCTGGGCGGCTGAGTCCTTTAATATCTATGAACGGAGTTGGTCTATTACGCTTGATGCTGATGATCTAGGGAATCCCTATGTGTCCTGGTCAAACGGTGTAGGGGATGGTGATGGCAAGATTTGGTATACCTATCGAGCTGCTCCAGGGCAATGGGCTAATCCCATCAATCTTGCCACTGGCTTTTTGCTGCGAAACAATAGCATTGCGGCAACAGTTATAGATGGACAACCCTATGTGCATCTTGTCTATGACTACAAGGCAAAAGATGGGAGCACCTATGATGTCTACTATAGTCGGGGACAACCAGCCAGTTTCTCGCCCCCTATCAACTTCTCTGGCAACTACGCTGGTGTAAGCCGGGCTGATACCACTGCAATAACCGCTGATGAAATTGTCCCTGGACGGTTGTTTGCCAGCTTTGTGCAAGGGTCGGTCAGCAGTGACTTTACGCTGTATTTTAGCACGAGTGCCGACAATGGGCTGTCTTGGCCCGGATTTGCCTCGTTGAACCTCGGCGTAAACATTTGGCCCGGCTTAACCTCATTGTTAGGCTACAACAACATTGGACATATCGTCACAGAGGAAAAATATTGGGATGGCGATTCCTTTGAGACGATCTATATCTGGTATCGCTATTACAATGCATCCAATGGGCAGTATTCGCCAAATGTACAGATTAGTGCTGCCGAGAAGAGTTCGATCCCATCGTTTAGCGGGGGGGGATCGGGCAAGTTTGCGGTGTGGACAACGAATAATACCGAGTACGTCAAGTTTAATTTTGATGTGCTTGAGGGAGGCTCGGTATTGCCAACAGCAACCCCTACCCCCGTACTCCCTACCGCCACGCCTACCCCAGACCCAAGTCTGCCAACGGCAACCCCAACGTCTCCGCCGCCTCCTACCGCTACCCCTACGCCAGATAAGCCGGCGGGTAGTCTTCAGGTAGAAAATGGGGCAGCTCTCGTGACAAAAGCCGAGACGTTTGTCACCTTTGTGCTGAACTATGGGAAGGCTGACCAGTATAAAATCTGGAATGGAAGCGACTCAGAGCCTTCCTCCTTTAGCAGTATCCCCGGCGGAGCTATCAGCGGTCCCGGTGGGACGTATGTCGTCAATCCGTGGACTCTCTATACGAGCACAGACCCCGAACAGAATCCCTGTGTCAATGTGACAGTTAATGGGAAGTTCAAAGACTCTACCACAGGCAAGACATCAGACCTGATGAGCAAGATGGTTGTGGTTGACCCTGGGGTAGATGCTGAGGTCAAGGTTCATAATCCTACAGTAGGAGCTTCAAGCTACACGAGCCAGCTTGCCTATATGTTGGATGTGCAAGCCCGTAGCAGTGAGTGTAGTAATCTTGTGCAGGTGCAGGTGGGTGAGCAGACTACAGCCACGCAGGAAGAACCAACCCTCCAACAGGCAACGTTAGGGTTGATGCCTTTGTTGCCGGGGCTGTCTGCTGACCATACCATCATTGTGGAAGTGAAAGACGGTGCGGGACATACGAAGACGTATGAACGGGTCATTACGGTGGATACCCAACCTCCACAACTGACTTCAGACAATGCTAGTTTGGTTGCGGAGACCTCCGGTAGCGTCCATGATTCGGTGGAGATTGACCTAGCGTTTGCCAATGTTACCGTGTCTGATGACTTGTATGGCACAAAGGCTGGTGAAGATCGGCCATTCTGGGGGGTCTGGGTTGCCAACAGCCGCGAGAATATTCCCCTGACAGAAAGCTCCCGGTTGGAAAGTGAACTGAATTGGCAGGCGGTGGAGATTGAGGGCAGCTATGTGCAGAGTGGCGGCGGAAGTTCGCCCTATGCGTTTGTCGTTCCCAAATGGAATCTCTATGATGGGCTTGCGGAAAGTGAGCAGACTGGCGGCGACTATTACGTCTATGCCCGCATTATGGATGGGGCAGGCAATTTGACTACTGTGGTATTGCAATCAAATACGATTAACCTGTCAAACACGCCACAGATGCCGGCTACGCCCACGCCTACAGTTACACCATCACCCATACCTACCGCTCCGCCGTCGAGCCAGGCAAACAAGGTGTACCTACCGATGATTGTTCGCTAAGGGGTAGGGTTCGGGTAAAAAAAGACGGTTTTGTTAGACTAGGGTTTGCAGGAGAACTTCTCTTGCAAGCCCTTTTTGGTCAAACGAGATAAGCGAGGATAGCTAGTGCCAGAACTCCCGGAAGTAGAAACGATAGCACGGGGACTCCACCCCCAACTGCACCAACGCCGGATTGTTGCGGTGCAAAAACTCGATTGGCATCGTATGGTGCAGACTCCTGATGTGCCGCTTTTTTGTAGCCTCCTGCCAGGACGAACGATAATGCGTGTGGGGAGACGGGCTAAATGGTTGGTCTTTCGCCTAGATGCCAACTGGACGATGGTGCTCCATCTCCGCATGTCAGGGCGGGTGCAGGTGATGGCTAGGGGAAGCGAGCCAGACAAGCATACCCATTTGGTGTTGATGCTGGAGCATGGGCAGCAGCTTTGCTTTCGAGACCCGCGTAAGTTTGGGCGGGTGAGGTTACTTACGCCGACGGAATGGTTAGCATTTGATGCCACGCTTGGGGTGGAGCCGCTCGATGCGGCATTTAGCCCAGAGCGGTTGCAGAACATGCTCGCGCAACACCGGACGGCTATTAAAGCCTTCTTGCTCAATCAAGCCTATATTGCTGGTCTTGGCAATATCTATGTAGACGAGTCGCTGTGGCATGCGGCAATCCATCCGAAGCAGCCTGCCCACACCCTCTCCGATGATGCGATACCTCGGCTACATAGGGCTATTCAGCAGGTGCTCCATCGGGCATTGGGGTATGGTGGCAGTACGTTGCGTGATTATCGCAATGGGTATGGCGACCCTGGATACAACCAGGAATACTTTGCGGTGTATGGACGGAAGGGGGAGCGATGCGAGCGGTGCCAAACGGTTATTGAGCGGATTGTGGTGGCGCAGCGGGGTACACACCTTTGCCCGTATTGCCAGCGTCTTGCGGGGTAGGGGAGACAGTGCTGTCTTCTCTCTCCCTCTCCCTAATGGGAGTGGGGAAATACAAATAGCTAGGCCTTCCTTTGAAACGGGGAATTTACGGCGCAGCCGGCTGTGGCTCGCCTTGCAGAAACTTCGCCGCCAGATCATCTACCACCGCCTGCGGAGCCACCAGCGCATAGGGATCACCGCTCACCCCCCAGAGCACCTGGTCTGACGTGATAGAATATCGCTCGATATGCTCTGCTTGCATATGGCGAAGAGCCCACACGAGACCAACAAGGCGATCTTCTGGCATGGTCGTCTGGACATACCCCCGCAACACCCCGGTAATCGTATCAATCGTTACCACATTGTGGAGATCGCCGCGTTCACGAAGGCGATTGGCAATCCCCATAATTACTGCCTGTTGGCGCAGATTTCGTATAAAATCACTATCGGGGTGACGGATACGGCTATAGGTCAAGGCGGTTATCCCATCCATATGCTGTGGACCAGGCAGGAAATGGGCTACGGTATAACCATAGTCCATTGTGGGAAAACTCGCATCATACAATTCTTTGTCTACCTCAACGGTAATACCGCCAAGCACATCTATCAGATTGATGAACCCCTCAAAGTCCGCCATGAATACATAGTCTACTGGGATACCAAAGAGCGTACTCACCGTCTGGCGTGCCAACTCCAGCCCCCCCCCTGGTGCTTCGTAGATTTCCCCCCACACATAGGCAGCATTGATACGGGTCCCCCCATAGCCCGGCACTGTTACCCACAGATCACGCGGCATAGAGAGCAGCGCAATTCGCTGGTTTACCGGGTCAGCCCGCAGCAACATCAGGGTGTCGGTACGTGGTACGCCTGTTTCCCCAGGGCGGCGATCATTGCCAAGCAGCAGCACCGTTACCGCATCGCCTGCCGGTGGCGGTTCCGTGCGGGTTGTATCCGTATAGTCGGGTTGCTGCGATGGCGCATACACGGGTATCGGCGTGGAAGTCGGGGTTGGCAACAACGACTGTATCGTGGGCCAAGGCGTGGGGACTATATCTGGCAAACGGGTAGACACAGGGGTACTCTGCTGTTGTGAACTATGCGAGTCCCAGGGTTCTAATGGTGGTGCTTGCCCAATCTGTAGCTCTTCTGTTGCTTCTATATCAGGCGTAGCAGTATTGCTCATAGCCACAGTCTGCTCAATTGGTGGCAGCGTCTCCAACGAATGGTTAATCGTTGTTGGGGCAATGGTGGGGGGGGGCAGGGGAGTCTGCGTATGTGGTTCAGAAAATGCCTCTGGTATGGGTTCCTGCTGTGTTGGCGCAGGGGTTGGGACAATCATAGCCGATACATTTTGATGGGCTCGCACAAGCACTGTAGTAAACCAGAGCACACCGCCAACGGGGACGATAATCAACAACGCAATACTCAATACCCACAGTACATGGGCAAAATTCGCCTGTTGTATCCGTTGCCGCAATGATGAAGATAATGAGGGCTTTTCTCCTGGTTTTGGTGAGGAGAGCGTAATGCGCGATGGGTGTGGCGAATCAGATGCTGGTTGTGGGGATGCAGGTTCTGATGGGAGCTTTTGGGCTAAAAGCTGTGAGAGGAGAGCAGTACGATGCTCTCGATAAGCACGACAGTCGGAACACTTCGCCAGATGGAATCCTAAGTCTGCATTGACCTGGGGGTAGGATTTGGGTGTAATCCCCTGATCTATCAGTCTCCGGGCTTCTTGACAATTCACACTATCTCGCCTATTAGGTGCTAAATACAACCAATGAAAATGGCGGCGCAAGCCTCCCTTGCGCCGCTGAGTTCTCTAGGACATCATACGAGTTCTGCTTCAGCAGGGGCTAGTTCTGCTTCTGGCTCCACTTCTGCCTGCTGTTCCATGTCTATCTGCCGCTGAGTACGTACCCGCAACAGGTCATCTCGCGTATCTACCACGACCTTATCATTACTCTGGAAGCGTCCTTCTAGGTAGCCCTCGGAAAGCGGGTCTTCTATCAAATTGGTAATGATACGGCGCAGGGGGCGTGCTCCAAGTGCGGGGTCATAGCCCCGTTCTGCCAGCAAATCAAGCGCATCATCGTGAACTTCAAGAGAGATAATCTGTTCAGCAAGCTGAGCTTGGATACGCTTGAGCATAATAGTTGCTATCATGCGAATTTCTACGTTCGACAGGGGTTGGAAGATAATCACGCCATCCAACCGGTTGAGAAACTCTGGTCTGAAATACTGCTTGAGCGAGTCTTCAACCTTGTGGCGGGTATCATCCATATCTATATCTGCTTTGCTGTTGCTAAAGCCAATACGACTAGCCCGGCGGATGTGTTCTGTGCCTACATTGCTCGTCATAATGATGATGGTGTTTCGAAAGTCTATCTTGCGCCCCTTCCCATCAGTCAGGTGGCCATCTTCCATCATCTGCAACAGGAGGTTAAAGGCTTCTGGGTGGGCTTTCTCTATTTCATCAAACAGCACCACGCTGTAGGGCTTGCGCCGCACTGCGTCAGTAAGCTGTCCCCCCTCGCCATAGCCGACATAGCCGGGCGGTGAGCCGATCAAACGGCTTGTGGTATGTCGCTCCTGAAACTCCGACATATCAATCTTGATAAGGGCATTTTCAGAACCAAACATAAACTCTGCCAACGCTTTGGCGAGTTCTGTTTTGCCCACACCGGTGGGACCCAGGAAGATGAAGCTGCCAATGGGACGTTTGGGGTCTTTGAAGCCTGCTCGCGCCCGGCGCACCGCACGGGATATGGTAACAATGGCTTCATCCTGCCCCACAACGCGCTCATGGAGGGCTTCCTCCATATGCAACAGACGAGCAGTCTCATCCGCTTGGAGCCGCCTGACCGGTACGCCGGTCCACATCTTGACCACTTCCGCAATATCATCTTCTGTCACATAGGGGCGTTCTGGCAATTCATCAACCGAATTGACCCCCATCTCATGTTCTATCGTCTCAATGCGCGAGATCATAAACTCTTCGCGGTGGCGCAGCTCATCTGCCAGCATATGTTGCTGATCTTCTATCGCCGCCTCGCGCTCCTTGCGGAGGGCTTCTAGCCCCCGCAGCGCATCGCGCAATTGGGGCGGGGTCGTTGAGCGATACATCCGCACCCGACTCGAGGCTTCGTCTATCAGGTCTATGGCTTTATCAGGCAAAAAGCGATCTGTCACGTAGCGAGCCGAGAGAATAGCCCCTGCTCGCACCGCATCATCGCTAATTTGCAGCTGGTGAAAATCCTCATAGCGGCTCTTGATGCCCCGCAGAATGTTGATGGTATCTTCCAAACTTGGCTCATCGACAATCACCGGCTGAAACCGCCGTTCCAGGGCTGAATCCCGTTCAATATACTTGCGGTATTCATCCATCGTGGTAGCACCAATTGTCTGGAGCTCACCGCGGCTCAGGGCGGGCTTGAGGATATTGGCAGCATCGAGGGTGCCTTCCGCTCCGCCTGCCCCAATGATGGTATGAAATTCATCTATGAAGAGGATACAGCGAGTTTCTTTGATTTCATCTACCACCCGCTTGAGCCGTTCCTCAAACTGCCCACGGTATTTGGTACCAGCAACAAGTGCGCCCATATCTAGCGCAACTACTCGCTTGCCTTTGATAGTATCGGGGACATTGCCCTGGATAATGCGTTGGGCAAGCCCTTCAACAATTGCCGTTTTGCCCACACCCGGTTCGCCAATCAAGGCGGGGTTGTTTTTGGTGCGGCGCGAGAGGATTTGGATAACCCGTTCAATTTCCTGCTGCCGCCCAATAACCGGGTCTAAACGGCCGGCTTCAGCCATCTCGGTCAGGTCGGTACTTAGCGCATCAAGGTATGGGGTTTTGGTTTGTCGTTGGCTTTGTTGGGAACTGGGCATACGCTCAAGGCTAGGACCGGTACCGTGCCGCAACACATGCATAACTTGGTTGCGTATTTGCTCAAGCGTTACCCCTACTATATCAAGCACTCCTGTGGCTACTCCTTCGCCATTGCGAACGAGACCAAGCAGCAGATGCTCTGTACCAATGTAGTGGTGGTTGAGCCGTCGAGCTTCTTCAATGGCATACTCGATAACTTTCTTGGCACGGGCGGTCAGTTCTTGTTCTTTATGCCGGGTTCCTTCGCCAATCCCCACGATAAATTCCACGGCACTTCGCGCTTGCGAGAGTTTTACGCCCAGCTGATCAAGCACTCGTGCAGCAATGCCATCACTTTCACGAATCAAGCCGAGCAGGATATGCTCTGTGCCAATATATGGGTGATTGAACGTTCGGGCTTCTTCGGTAGCAAGTTGCAATACCTGTTTCGCACGTTTGGTAAATTTATCATAGAGTCTATCTGCCATACTATATAGCTCCTCCCACTGCATAACCAGCGGGCTTGTTGATTATTCCAGAGGTTATGAGCCTGGGGTGTCTTCAACCCGAACACTCATTGGGGGCGTTTGGGTACGAGATTCAGGGGAGGGTGGTTTTTGGTCAGGCTCTTGAGAGAGTGGGTCAGGGGCAGGGGCAGATTCTTGTGACGGATCATCTCCGTCAGTCAGCTTGCAACTTAGCCCAATACGCCTGCGGGCAGGGTCTATACGGATAACCCGTACGTGAATAGTCTCACCCTCTTTGACGACATCGCGGGGGTGCTGGACGTGTCCTTCGCTCAATTCAGAAATATGGATAAGCCCCTCAATTCCATCTTCTATACAAGCAAAAGCACCAAATGGGGCAAGTTGGGTAATCGTTCCTTCAACGATTTGCCCAAGTTCATAGCGTGTCCCCACGGTTTCCCAGGGTTCAGGTTGGGTGCGCTTGACCGATAGGGCAATCCGTTTGCGCTCTTGGTCAATACGCAGGATAGCAACCTGAATTTCCTGTCCAACGTGCAACATATCGCTTGGGTGTTTGATACGTCCCCATGAGAGTTCAGACAGGTGGACTAACCCATCGGCTCCCCCCATATCAATAAAAGCCCCGAAATCACACAGGGAGCTGACGGTTCCTGAGCAAATGTCGCCTTCTTTCAGGGAAGACAGCAGCTCATCTTTCTTTTCTTCACGGGATTCTTTGGCAGCCTGCCGTTCAGAGAGAATAAGCCGGTTGCGATTCCGGTTGATTTCAATGACTTTGAGGTCGAGGGTTTTCCCGACCATACGAGCCATATCCGACTGTTTGAGCGAATCGGGTATCCGGCTGATGCCATCTACTTGGGATGATGGTACAAACCCCCGTATCCCTTGTAGGTCTACCAGGAGTCCCCCTTTATTGTAGTTGACCACATCAGCAGAGACTACATCGCCTGTTTCATAGAGGTGTTCCAGATACCGCCAGCTTTGTTCTAAGCGGGCTTTGTCTATGGAGAGTACTGCTGATCCTTCTTTTTCTTCGGCTTGCAAGACAAAGACCAGAACTTCAGCACCAACGCGAATAGCTTGGCGCTCTTCTGGAGTTAGGCTCTGCATTTCTCGGCTAGGAACAACCCCCTCTGCTTTACCGCCTATATCAACAAGGATAGTATCCTTGTCAATACGCATGATCGTTCCCTCTATGGTATCGCCATATTTGAACTTGCGGTAATCGTGTGCAGGATTGGACATGAATTGTTCCATAAGGGACAATTCATCTTCTCCATCCTCTCCCTCACGAGAATCTCCAGGCGATTCATACCCTTCGGGGGAAGTATAAACCAATTGGTTGTTACTTGTGGCTGTTTCTTTTTGATTTTCCATCGCCTTCCTCATATTATGGAGGCAGGCTATAACCCTAGTTATTTGTATTATACGCGGTTCAAGGGTAAAGCGCAAGGGGAAAGTTGTATGAGGCGGTGTTTTCCCGTTTCCTCTAGGTCAAGGACAACAATCCCTTTGCCCCCATCGTCTTTAAGCAACCCCCTCGCCCTTGCTACCCGCCCATGCGACACCCTCTCCCCCCTGCCCCCGCTCCCATAAAGGGCGAGGGGGAGCTGCCCGGTTCCCCTTCTCCCGCGTAGTGGGACTCGGGGCTAGGGGATGGGGGCTGACCGAAAGGGAAGGGGCTAGGGGATGGGGGACAA
>CAYPHM010000070.1:0-6600 GCA_964410555.1 uncultured Chloroflexaceae bacterium
ATCGCATCGGCTCGCAGGTTGGCAATCCGCAGGGGCAACCGGGCCAGTTTCCGCTGCGCTTTGTGCCAGTTCTTGCTGCCCTTGTTCTTGCGTACCAACCAGCGATTGAGTCGCCGCAGGTTCTTCTGTGCCGCGGTAAGGTGGTTTTGGTTCTCAACCACCGCACCATCGCTGTCAACGGCTCATGCCTTCACCCCAACGTCAACGCCCAATACCCGTGCTGATGCCTGCCGTTCTGGTGTTGGCATCTGGACATGGATGCTGACCAACCAGTAGCCTGCCCGTGCACTCACCCGTGCGCTCATGATTTTGCCCGGCAAACGCAGCGGTTCGGTCATATTCACCCCCCCAAGTTTCGGTATGCGTATCCCATGCCCGTCTACCGTGAATTTGTCGTTTGCCAGATAGAACGATCCGTACCCCCGCTTGCGGGATTTGAACCGAGGGAAGCCCACCCGCTTGCCATCCTTGCGGCGTTTCCCGTTCGCACGTTTTTTGATGTCTGCCCAAAAGTTTCTCAGGGCTTGGTTCAAGTCTGCAAACGATTGTTCGGTTGCACACTTGGTTGTCTCCATCACAAACGGAAATTGCTCCCGCTTGATGCGGTTGAACTCAGCTTTCAGGTCGCCAATAGATGGCAGGGGTTGCTGTTCCGCTTGTGCCTGACGCAACCGGGCAACGGCCCAATTCCAGGCAAAACGGGCATTGCCTGCGGCTTGCCGGAAATACTGTTCCTGTTCAGGGGTTGGATTCAAGCGTATCTTGTGGGCGCGTAGCATGGGATTCCAATACCTTTTTTAATGACTTCCGGTAATTTTGTAATCCAGAGAGCCGAGACGAAAAGCCGTGGATGATCGTCATCAAATCCTGCACCATTTCCTGTTCTGGACTGAGGGTTTCCTGGTTCAGAACAAGGATGGTACACTGATGCATGGTGCAAAGATGGGTCAACAGGTCGTAGCCAAACCGAGCCAATCGGTCTTTGTGGGCGATAATGAGGGTACCAACGTGGTGGGCAACAATAGCATCCACTAATTTCAGAAACTTTGGACGTTTGAAGTTCAATCCTCCGCCAATTTCCGCAATCCATTCATCCACTGGCAGTCCGCGTGCTGCACAAAACTGCTCAAGTGCGTGACGCTGATTAGCTAGGTCAGGTTGCTGCGCCTGACTCGATACCCGCATATACCCCACGGTTTTTCGCGTTTCGATGGTCGTCTGGATACCCCGTAATCCAAGTGCTTGACGGATGTGTTCATCGGTATACTGTCGTCGGTTGCTTGGGGTACGGAGGGGAATGAGTTTTCCTTCCCGATCCCACCGCTGGAGGGTCTTTACCGAAACACCGATCTGCTCTGAAAACTGTCGAATAGTATACATACTCATGAAGCGTAGTATAACACACTTCTGAACACTTTTCAAGAGCTAGAAATCATCTCCCAAAGCATAGTACTTGGTTGGATTATCGCATAGTCTAGGGGGGATGTCAATTTTTCTTTCGGCTCCCCCCATCCCCTGCCCTTCCCCCACCGAGGGGAGAAGGGAGTCGGCTCCCCCCCATCCCCTGCCCTTCCCCCACCGAGGGGAGAAGGGAGTCGGCTCCCCCTCGCCCTTTTATGGGAGAGGGGGAAGGGGGGAGAGGGTGTCGCCCTATGGGAAGCGGGGCAGGAGGCAAGGGGGCAAGGGGGCAGTTTGGACGGTTGCCTTCAGGGTCATAGCAATGTCTCTCTCCCCCCATTCGCACGTTAGCCATTTTGCGATTTAGCCGCTTTGCGCCGGGTAGTTTGTGCTTCTACTTGAGTTCCTACAGGGTATGCATACCCATAGCGCATGCTCCTTTCACTGCTACAAGACAAATTCAAAAAATCGTGTATCATGGACAAGAAGGGTTTACTCCTTACTTCAGGACACCTCCGCATGGTCTTTGCAACGGGAATGTGCGGGGGGAGTCCGTTACCTATGCTATAATGTACCCTAACAAGGATACATTATATCGTATTTACCATAGTATGCCCTCATTTTGTGTCAACTGGAACAGGATAGTGAAACCCCCTCTCCCGCTCGTTTTCCACAGCATTAGAGACGGGGGCACCGCCTTCAGACGTAATCTGAGAAACCCAATCCCTTAGTACTGGAAGTTGTCACACAATATGGTTTGGACAACCAAGAAAAAAGAAAGAGAAAGACCCCATGACCCGTCTATTACCCATTAGTATCCTGCTGGCACTGGTAGGTATGGTTGCCTGTGGTACTACACCAAAGCCGGCAACACAGCCTACTGCAACCGTACTCGCTCCCGATACGGGGACAGACAGTGGGGGCGAGACCCCCCAAACAACAGCTGTGATGACGATAACTAGTCCCGTCTTTGCTGAAGGGGAACCTATCCCCTCGCTCTACTCGTGTGAAGGGAGCTATATCTCCCCCGAACTTCACTGGACATCCAGTCCAACAACCACGCAAAGCTTTGTGCTCATCATGACCGACCCCGATGCTCCATTTGGCCCGTTTACCCATTGGGTGCTGTTTGACATACCCGCTACGACAACCATGCTCGCTGAGGATGTATCTGACGTGGGTATCGCTGGTGCCAATGGGTTTGGCAAGGTAGGGTATGGTGGACCATGTCCGCCACCAGACCACGATGCTCACCGCTACTTTTTCCGGCTGTATGCGCTTGATACGCCATCGCTTGGCTTGGATGCAGGGGTACAGCTAAAAGACGTGGAGACGGCGATGGCGGGGCATGTACTGGCAGAAGCAACTCTTATGGGCACGTTTGATCGGTGACTTCCCCATCCCTTTTGCGCCTTGTGAGCCGCGAGTGGTAACGAGCGGAAGGTACGGAAGCGGGAGCAGCCCATTGCCAGGCTAGTGGGAGAGAATCATCAACAAAGCGATGCCAAACAACACCGGCATCAACACCGAAGCCACCTGGAGCAAGCGTGCGCCAACCTTCTGCTGGCGATACATAACCAAGCCTAGCCCCGTATTGAGCAGAATTAGCCCAAATGAAGCCAGTGGCAAAAACAAGATTTGGTGGCGGGGGCGCAGTTCGGTCACTTCACCCGCAGAATTGAAGCGCATATGCACCACATCACCTAGCGCAGGGTAGCGCGAGACCAAAATACCTACCAACAGCAGGTTTAAGCCAATCGCCAGCAGAAATGCCGTCTTGATAACCTGATCTCCCCAAAACCAATAGGAAAAGAATCGTCCATACTGGTAGGATGCCGTCAGCGGCGTAGTAGCCCCCAAACGGCGGCGTTGCTCAAGGTTCTGAACAAAGCTATCTTGGTCATCGGGGGAGAGCGCATAACAAGCCGTGTTCGTGTGCAACAACAAACTCTTTGCCGGCTTTTGGGTAGAAAAAAACTGGAGCCGAAGCCCTTCGCTGGTAGCCCCATGCCCCCAATAGGAGCCAATTTGCTGCAATATCCCCCAAGGCAACCGCGCCTTTGCATCCCCTATATCTACCGAGACAATCTCGTCTATGGGAATGACCAAACGATTGTCGAGCCATTGCACATAGACCCCATTGCGATCCATTTCATAGGAGAGGGTAAGGGTAGCCAGCGTACGATACAGAAAAAAACCCCCTAAGATCAACAAGCCTCCCAACAACAGCAATTCGCCATAGAGCATAGGGGATATGTCCCACGTTTCGGGGGGAGATGCGACTACCTGCCACAAATGCAACGCCGGCATAACAGCCCCTATGAGCAAAAGGATACTGCCCACAAGGGCAACCCACGCGCCAAGTGCAGATTTTGGTTTCCATTGTTGCATAGGGAATAACAGGAATAACAGGGTGTCGGCTCTTGATGGGCTTCGTGAAACCACCAAAAACCGACCCCCTTACCTTCGCTCCATGTCTTACGGCGTTATTGGTTCTGTAGACTCGACGGACTCGATATCCTTATCCTTGGTTAAGACATCCGTATTTGTCACAGAATCCTCGGTATCTTCGTCTGGCTCATCCATAAGGGTAGAGGTAGCGGTGTCGCTATCCACGGTGTCGCTATCCATGTCGTTGCTGTCGGTCTCACCCTCTGCATCCCCATCTCCCTGATCGCCGTCATCTGTTGTTGTCAGCACCTCAGTATCTAGCAGAGGGTCAGGTTCTTCGCCTTCGTCATCATCACCAGTATCAGTTGTTGGTGTGACGACAATCTCTGGTGTCGATATCATATCAGGTACTGGTGAAGCATCCATTTCCATTGTAGGTGCTGCGGTGGGAGGCCCCGGCATGTAGGTAGGCTGTGGTGTTGGTGTTTCCGTTGGGGTGGGTATAGCTGTTCCCTCAGCAGCAGCATCCATACGCTTTATCGTTGCCTGTTCGCGCTGTTCTTCTAGCCATGTGTCAAAGGCTTCTGTGCGTGCCTGCTGGAGTTGCTGTTCAAGCGTGGAAGTCTGGACCTCAGTCACCTGGAGAATATGCCAACCAAACGGCGAGCGCACGGGATCACTCACTGCATCCTCATCCTCACTACTCAGCGCAAAAGCAGCATCTACCACGGCTGGCGGGTAGGTCGTTGCCCCGTTGGAGAGGTTCCCTTCCTCATCAAACGCCCCCATATCGCCCCCTTGCTCACGCGAGCCGAGGTCTTCGGAATGCTCCGCGACCATTGCCACAAAGTCTGCCCCATCACGCAATGCACCAACAATCTCCTCTGCTTCTGGCAATCGCTCGGCAAAACCAGCAGCTATTGTCGCAGAAAGTTCCTCGGTCATCGTAAGTTGCTGCGTGTCGGTGATAGGCGAATCTACCGAGAGGAAAATTTGTCGCGCTTGCACCCGATCTGGCGTGGGGTCTAACTCAAACGTATCTTCTGCTACCAGATGCTCTTGTACCTTCTCGCGCAACAGTTGTACCCGATACTGCTCCATCATAGCCTGTTGGAAATCTTCTCGGCTAAACTGCGGGTCAAAATCCCGCTGCAAATCTTGTTGTGCCTGCTCCAGTTCAGCCTGATACAACTCGTAGGCTTTATCAAAAATCTGCGCCATCTGGGTTGTCGCTTCATCTACCGTTGGGGTTGCAGTAGGGGTAGGAGAGGACTCTGGCGTGGGAGAGAGCGTATCTGTCAGACTGCCGGTGTCTGTCAAGCTGTCCGTTGTCGTAATAACTGGCGTGGGCATAAGAGGCGTTTCAGGTTGCCCCACCTGCCCTTGGTCGAGAAAACCCACGAGGTCTTGCACCATCCGCTGAGTAATCTCGCCATCAGTAACGCTAATGCCCAGAGCTTGTGCGCCTTGAATAACCAACTGATTCTCCTGCCACTGCTTGATCAGTTCGTCATTTTCAGGTTCATCGCGGATAATCTCAGCTTGTTGATTGATAGCGGGGCTACGATCTGCAAACTGTGCTGCGACTTGCTCATTATCGCCAAACATAGCGACAAATTGCAAGTTTTGTATAACCTGGGTTGCGAGAATATCATGATATTCCTGCCAATACTCCCGTCGGGTGAGTTCTGTACTATTGACCTGAGCGATAGCTTGACTAGGTAGCCAAACTTGGCTATAGACAATACCAACAATGATAAAGAACACTGCCAGTCCAATACCCGCGGAGACAACACGGATGAGCAACTGTTCTTTTCTCTCGGTATCACGCTGTTTTTTTGCTGGCGCACGCTGTGAAACCTTTTTATCTGCAACAGGTTGCTGCGTTGTTGGCTTCTTCTGCTTCTTGGTAGGCTGGTTTGTTCCAGCACCGCGCCCTTTTTTTTGTGGTGAATCTGTCATAACTAGTAAGATAAGAGCATGGTTGTACCAAGCCAGCAAGGAACCGTAAGAACGATACCATACTGCCTGGTACACCATAGACTAAAAGGGTATATCATCATCTCCAATATCAAGCGGCGAAAACCCGTTTTCGTTCATCTCTCCCTGCTCACGGCAGCAAGCATGCCAAGAGCCATTGTGCTGTACCATCAACTCTTCAGTAGGTTCAGAAGCATAGCCAGGTTCACGACAAACCCGATTTTCCAGAATGATCATATCATTAGCTACCACTTCGGTCTTGTAGCGGGTCTGCCCACTAAGTTGATCTTCCCACGAACGGGTTTGCAATCGTCCTTCAAGATAAACTCGCGTATGTTTACTCAAATGTTGATGGCAAATCTCTGCGAGTTTATTCCATGTAACAATGCTAAACCACTCCGTTTCCTCGCGCAGTTCGCCACTGCTATCTTTCCACTGCCGGCATGAAGCCACGCGAAAGGTTGTTACAGGATTACCATTAGCAGTATAACGCATATCTGGCTCTGTTCCAAGCCGCCCAATAATCAACACTTTGTTTAAATCTTTTGCCATTGTACACTCGTTTCCTAATAATCTCCCTGCGTTCTTCTATGGGATTACGGCTTCTGCTCTCTTGAATCTTTTTGCTCTGTATGAACGAGATTTCAGAGATGGTAGAGAAAAAATCACAAACGCGCAGGGCTACGATAGCAATAGGGAAAACGCGAATGTATGGTTGGTGCTAACAAATATCACGATTTTTTATCGTCTTCGTTATCCTCAGAGTCTTCTGCCTCGTCGTCATCGTCATTATCATCATCATTGTCATCGTCATCGTCATTGTCATCGTCA
>CAYPHM010000070.1:6700-23460 GCA_964410555.1 uncultured Chloroflexaceae bacterium
TCGTCATTATCATCGTCATTATCATCGTCATTATCATCGTCATTATCATCGTCATTATCATCGTCATACCTATCATCTGTAGGTTTACCATGAGATACAATGGATGATTCTTGGGGTTTTTCATCAACGGTAGTGATTAAGTGGCGCAAAATCTGGTCACTAAATTTGATTGTACGCTCAACATCAACAATCTTTGATGAAATCAAGGTGAAGTGCATCAAAACGTAAAAGCCATCGGTAAAGCTACGCCGACTTGCCTCACCCCCTGAATACGCCCGGATAGGGTAGGCTAGTCTACGCCGTCCCCAGGGTGGTCGGTGATTAACTGATGTTACTTCGCCTTCAGCATTTTCTATGGTTTGTTGCAGACGTTGGACAGTAGCGGCTACCTCTTCATCGGTAGCGTGGAGTGGGCTAATAATAAACATCATCTCATAGCTACGAGTACGATCAAGCACGGATTAATCCTCCTATGGTTTCAATAGCCCCGTTCATAGCCATACTGCGATGGGAAATGTTCCAATAAGGAAGTATGGGGAACTTTTATGACGGAGCAGAAAGAAGGTACTCTTGGGATTTTCCAGGAGCACAGTTCAATTTTTTGTCAACAGCAAGGCATTATAGCATGGGTAAGGCTTCGGTGCAATTTTCGCGGATGGTTAGGGGGATGTTGGGAGCATGGTAGGGGCATAGCGGGTTGTTATGCCCCCTTGCCCCTTCCCCATATGGTAGTTGGGGGTAAGGGGCGCACGTTGGCGTGTTACTGTTCCATTTCTTCTATCGCTACTAGGGGTGTGACCCCTCCATAGATAACTTTCATCAACCCCGGCATGTAGTGATCCATGGTATGCACCGCAGGGTAGACCGTGTTTCGTATCAGATAGGTTGTAATGGTCGCATCCTCAAAGTCAATGCCACTCTTATAGCGCACTTCACCATCAGAAAAGTCCATCTCGAAGTTGCCAATGCGTAGACCATAATTAGCCCGTGTGATATACTCTGCAACTGCTAGGCGGAGATCTTCAGGCACTTTGAGGGTAGCAACAGCATAAAAGATAAACTGCTGCAAATCTACCCGTACCTGAGCATAGCAACGAAACTCACCGTTTCTGCCATAGTAGTAGGTGCGGTAGACAAACTTCTGATCAATTCTTTGGGGATTCCACCCATCCTCTGTTAAAAATTCTCCCACAGTGGTAAACCCTTGTAACCCATTAGAATGTTCTGGGCTAGGGTCAAAGTCTGGTTCATAGCCATTGGGAGTATCAATCATAATATCATCGCTCCACATACAAGCTCTTTGGTTTTCGTGGCTCTTATTGTATCACAATCAAGGGTATTTTTTTGTCGAGTAGGAGGAGATTCTTTAATGTCCTAGCCATGTTCCCCAAGGAAAGCTGTATTTTGCCCCCGCTGTTCCTCCATCCCTTCAGACAAGCCCCCATCCCCTTGCCCCGCGTCCCACCGTGCATCCCCCCACCCTAGCCCCGCGTCCCACCGTGCATCCCCCCATCCCCTAGCCCCTTCCCCCACCGAGGGGAGCAGGGGAACCGGGCAGGGAGCGGCTCCCCCTCGCCCTTTATGGGAGCGGGGGCAGGGGGAGAGGGTGAAAAGACGGTGGCTATACGTCTTTTTATGATAAGAGAGAAAAGTCTGGCACACTCCTTTGATAGAAAAATTGCAACAAATATCCTAATATATAGTATAATGCATCTTCAAAGTCATCTTATTCACTTAGAGACATATGCTTAGGTAAAATAGCTTATGAGGTAGCATAATGAACTACATCGGCAGTAAATATTCCCTTCTCCCATTTCTTGAAGAAAAAATCTTGCAATTCGTTGGAGAACGGAAGGGCTTAACCTTTTTTGATGTTTTCGCTGGAACGGGAATAGTAGGTCGTCACTTTAAGAGTAAGGGGTTTCAGATTATCGCAAATGACATCCAGTATTACAGCTATAGTCTGAACAAAGCATCTATAGCTATCAATGAGGAACCTCAATTTTTAGGTATTGTTGGACAATTACCCTGTTCTGGGTTCTTACCACTAGATGCCATTGATGTTGTTCTCAACTACCTGAATACTATACCCCCAAAAAAAGGATTTGTTTATCACAACTATTGTCCAGGCGGCACCAAGCATAAGCAATATCCGCGCCAATATTTCACAGATGCCAATGGTATGCACTGTGATGCTATTTGCACACAAATACAAGCGTGGTACCAACACAACTCTATTACAGAGGATGAATATTTCTACCTGCTCGCAAGTTTATTAGAAGCCATTGACAAAGTAGCCAATACCGCCTCTGTGTATGGGGCTTTTCTCAAGCATATAAAGTCAAGTGCTCAAAAACCACTTAGGTTAGAGAAAATTGTAGTTATACCAGATAAAAAAACCCATCGTGTCTATAACACTGATGGGAGTGCTTTGGTAAACCAAGTCCCTCATGATATTTTGTATATGGACCCTCCTTACAATCAACGTCAATATTGTACCAACTATCATGTCCTAGAAACAATAGCCAGGTATGATGAGCCATCACTCAAAGGGGTAACTGGACTTCGAGAATACTATAACCAAAAATCAGCGTTCTGTTCAAGAAAAAGGGTCGCTCAAACCTTACAAGCTATTATTCAAGGATCATCAGCAAAATATATCTTCTTGAGTTACAATAGCGAAGGGCTAATAACAGTTGATGAAATTATGCAGATAATGGGTAATTTTGGCTTGGTTGAGTTACACCAACAACCGTATCGCCGATTTCGTGCAGACGTAGATAGTCAACAACGTAAATATAAAGCCAATGGCGTTAGTGAATACCTTTTCTGTTTAGAGAAAGCTACCTAATCGATTATTACACCGTTCTCATTTCATTACCTACCTACGGTTTGAGCGGTGTATCACTCGTCAACAGCGACAAAAGTGCCGTTTCCCGTTTTTCCATTGGCACATCTTGGAGATGCTCTTCAACATACCAGAGGGCTTCGATGTTCTCTTGACTAGGCAAATGCTGCTGCTCGCTGGCAGACAGGGCGCGTCCCAACATCCGTTCCAGGTGCTCTTGTGTCTCCTTGAGTGCCAACTGAAACCGCGATTGCATACTCGTCTCTGCCAACTTTGCTGCCAATTCTTCGGCATCCTCAGCATAGTAGACTGTCATACCAAGCGATTCTAGCATGGTCAACGTGCCACAACTGCGAAAGAGGTTTTGCTCCTTGCGCGTGAGTGGTCGTTGCAACTTGGCAGCAGCATCTTCTTCTAATGGCTCACGAGTGCGCCGATATATTTCACTATAACGCCCAGGCATACGGTTATTTCCTTACTATCGCCAGGGTCATACCGTCCCATCCCTTGCTCCCAACCGTCTGTAGTATAGTTGCCGTACATTGGGGATGGTCTGCCAGTAGGGTGTTAAATTGTTGTATGCTGCTGATGCCGGCATCGGTGGTATGCGGGTTGAGGATTTTTCCATGTCTAATGGTATTATCTGCAATAATCAATGTCCCAGAACGGGAAAGGTGTAGCGACCATTCGAGCAACTCTGGATAGATGAGCTTATTGTCGGTATCTATGAAGATCATGTCAAACGGACCAGCCCCCTCTTGGTGCAGTTGAGGCATGAGTTGTAGGGCATCCCCCTCGCGCACCTCGACCTTGTGCGATAGCCCCGCACGGGCAATATTTTCCCGTGCTAGTTCTACGTGTTCGGGGGTATAGTCTAGCGTGATGAGGGTTCCATCGTCAGGTAGGGCTTTTGCCAGCCACAGCGCACTATACCCCGCGAGTGTGCCAATCTCCAAGATGTGGTGTGCGTCCCGCAACAATGCCAGCATAAAGAGCATTTTCCCCTGCACTGGCGTAATGTGCGAGCCGGGGAGACCCTGTGCTGCCGCATCGTGCAACGTGGCTTCTAGGGCTTCATCAGGCGCAACAAACAACTTTTGTATGTAGTTGTCTGCTGTTGTCCAAAGGTGTTCGGGCGATTCCTCTTGTACCATAAGGATTCTTTCCTGTGTTTGATTAGCGGATAATCTCAATTCCTCGCATGTAGGGGTGTAGCACCTCTGGCACAACAATGCTGCCATCCTCTTGTTGGTAGTTTTCCATAATGGCAATCATCGTGCGAGGGACACCCAAACCAGAGCCATTGAGCGTGTGGATAAACTCAGGTTTTGCGCCGGCTTCAGGACGGTAGCGAATGTTGGCACGGCGAGCCTGAAATGCTTCGACGTTGCTACACGAACTGACTTCTAGCCATTCTTGCTGTCCCGGCGACCAGAGTTCTATATCGTAGGTGCGGGTCGAGGCAAAGCCGGTATCGCCGGTGCAAAGCAGTTTCGTGCGGAAGGGAATATTGAGCGCACGGCAGGTTGCCTCTGCATCGCTGCGGAGCCGTTCCAGTTCGTCATAGCTTGTTTCTGGCGCAACAAACTTGTACATCTCCACCTTGTCAAACTGGTGTCCCCGTTTGATGCCGCGCACATCCCGCCCGGCGCTCATCTGCTCACGGCGAAAACATGGCGTATAGGCGCAAAGGTGCATAGGCAACTGGTCTTTCTCCAGTATCTCATCGGCATACATGTTGGTTAGCGGCACCTCAGCAGTAGGTACAAGCCACAGACCGGCATCTTCATCACGGTACAGGTTATCGCGGAACTTGGGAAGTTGCCCTGCCCCATACATACAGTGCTCGCGCACAACGAAGGGGGGATAGGCTTCCTCGTAGCCCTGGTCGCAGTGCAGGTCAAGGAGCCATTGGATGAGTGCTCGTTGCAGCTTAGCGGCTTGTCCTCGCAGCACGTAGAAGCGTGATCCAGAGAGCTTGACCCCACGCTCAAAGTCTATAATACCGAGCGTTTCTGCCAGTTCCCAATGGGGACGGGGGGTAAAGGGGAGTTCCTGTGGCTCGCCCTCTTGTGCAATGACCTTGTTGTGGTCTTCGTCGGGACCATCGGGGATGTCTGCATGGGGAAGGTTGCGTATGGAGAGTAACGCTTGCTTGTGGCGTTCTTCCACCTCAGCGACTTCGTGGTCCATCTCGGCGATGCGGTCACTCACCACGCGCATCTCGGCGATGCGTTCTTCGCGGGATGTCGCATCTTTCATCTTGCCAATTTCTTTGGAAACGGCGTTGCGTTCAGCTTTGAGGGATTCCACCTGCTGCAGCAGGGAGCGGCGTTCTTCGTCTATGGCAAGCACCTGGTCTATTTCGCTGCCATCGCTGCCGGTGCGGGCGAGTTGACTTTTTACCCAGTCGGGGTTGTCTCTAATCAGCTTCATGTCCAACATTGTACGATAACTCCTTCGGAAAACGTATCCTATCTATGATACCATAAAGATGGGGGTTAAGTCAGTTTTAGTATTTAGGGCTACGTCAACGTTCGGTTTGCCCCCCATCCCCTGCCCCGCGTCCCACCAAACGAACCGCGAGTATTAACGAGCGGATGTATGGGAGAGGGGGCAGAGGGAGAGGGTGAGCAAGTGATACCCTCTCCCCCCACACGCTAGATATTGAGCGAAACCTCTATTTCCCGTGTCTCAACCATCAGCATCAGCTTTTTTTCATGGCGTTCGTGCAGAAGATGCTTGATATTCTCCCGTATACTGTGTAGGGCATCCTCCTCCGTGTCACCCTCGCCCTGTGTGCCTGGAACGGTAGCACAAGTCGCTATGTAGGTCCCGTTTTCGTTTTGATAGAGCGTAACTGGAAATCGCATAATCATTTCTCCTTATCTTGTGGGGGCCTCATACCCCACCCAAGTACTTTACATTCGTTTGACATGCCAGCCCATCAGTACGCCCTGGTGATAGGGCATAACCGCGTGAAACTGGCGGGAGTCGTCGTCAAACACTAGTGGGAGAAAATAGTGATCGCCGGGCCAAAGATTGAGAGTTGGGATGTCTGCTAGGTTGACCCACTCCAACGTTCCCTCTGGGTTGTGGGTGTAGGGGGTACCGTCCCATCCCTCAATACGGAAGATAAAGCCAAACCAATCTTCCCCTTGCTTCCCAAAGCCGTTCCAATTGATGGTACCGCGTAGGGTGAGGGTGTGGGCAGTGATGCCTGCCTCCTCCTGTATCTCGCGCTGCATCCCGCTGACAATATCTTCCAGGGGCTCTAACTTGCCACCTAGCCCATTGTATTTGCCATAGTGCATATCGTCAGGGCGGCTATTGCGATGGATCATCAACACCGCCGCTTTATCGTGCGACAGGACATACCCCAGGGTCGCAATAATGGGCGTGTATACCATATTAGGCTCCTCACTGCTTCATTTACGGGTACCGCTTGGGTAGCTTGGTTATCGTCTTGGCTTCGGCTCCAGGTCTACTATCTGCCATTCGCCACAGAGGTATTCGGCAACATTACATCGAGTACCAACATCCGTGTCCATTGGTAGCGCGGTGAGGGGAAAGGCTTTGGCTGTCTCTATCTCTATATCGTGTCTAGGGGCTTTGGGGGCAGTGACTGTCGTGCAGACAAACACGACAATAGCACTTTCAAAACACCAGTGTTTGGCATAGAATACCCCATGCACCCGTTCAATCTGGACAGCACAGCCGGTCTCCTCAAAGACTTCGCGCACAATGGCTACGTCTAGGGACTCGCCGGGACGGACACCGCCACCCGGCAAACCCCAGGGATAGGGACCACCCCGATGCTTCACGAGTATGATATTGTCTCCCTGTATCACAAGTGCTCGTACGCCTGGGTCGCGGTGCTTGAGACACCAACGCAGCAGACAGCGCAGTTGCACCGCTAGGTTGTAGCCGATACGCAGGAGCAGGTTTTCGAGTGTTGCCAGTGTTGTTGGCACGTTGCTGTAGCGCATGCCTTGCTATTGTAATCGTTTTTTTGAAATATAGCCAGTAGGGAGCTTCTCACCGCCCACACCGCTGCTGCCATGCCCAAAGCCCAAGCTGCCCCGGCTGAGCGAGGTGGGTTTCTGGGTGATACTCAATACGTCCACGCTCAAAGTACTGTACGGTAATCACCTTGTCGCCTACCTGCTCGGTAAACTCGCTTGACAGTGCCGCCCCAAACCGCCACGGACCGAGCAAATTTTCGTACAGTGACCAAAAATCGCCTTGCACCGTGTAGCCCGTATCCGGGAAATAGCGGGTATTGGGGATAGGCGTATAGGATGGGGGCGCAAGCGAGCGTCCTTCTAGTGCAGCATAACCGATGGCAGCAGGGTGGATGACACGCATGGTCTGCTCTGGTTTGGAGAGCAGGTCAAAGTCGGCATCATAGAAGCCGCCTTCGTGAAACTCTAGCACTGCCGCCTCGAAGTATTGCACCACGCCGCCATCCTCCGGGCGCACGAACGCTTCGCTCAAGGGCAAGCCAAAGGTGCCACGTCCGCCGAGGTGCTCCCATGCCCGTCGAAACCACCTCTTGATATAGTGTCCACTTTCCCCAATGAACATGGGGGAGCGTTCGCCTGTCACATGCGGTTGCTTTTCTACCACATGAGGGTAGTTAGTTTGCGAGATACCCGGCAGGGCAGGGGCAGCATAGGCACGGAAGGAATCTGCCGCTGGCTTGAGCGAACCGTCAGGTCGGTACAAGCCAAAATGCTCTTCGCGGCTATCCCAACGCATTGTTGGACCGGAATCGTAGTCGCGCAAGGTCCAAGCAAAGAACCCTGCTACCTTGCTTTCGGTAGATTGGAGTACCTGCTGATAAACTTGCGCCTGCTGTGTTTCGGTGTAGTCTGGTTGTGAGCATGGCGGTCCACTGGGCCATCCAAATTCTTCTATGATGATCGGCTTGGTTGTTTGAGTATGGACTACATCTATTTGACGGGCAGCATCGGCAGCATTGTAGGTATGCACACTGATGAGGTCGCTATAGTCTATCACCCGCCGCCCATCTGGTCCGGGGATGAGCAGGTTTTCATAGTGAGCCATCCCTACCGTCACCAAGTGGTGTGGGGCAACCCGATGCACTACATCTGCCATGCGTCCTAGCCACGTTAGCACCTGGTCTACCTGTCCCTCATCGCGCCAAGTGCCGTAGTTATCTGGCTCATTGTGCAAATCCCAGGCGATAATGCGCTCATCCCCAACGAAATTGCCAAGAAACCGCTCAAGGTAGCGGATGTTCTTTTGCTCCTCAGAACTCCCTGGATCTGGGAAGCGATCATAGAAATCAAACAGTGTAATGATCAATCGCAAATCGAGGTCGGCGGCTATCTGGCTCATATTTTGCACCCGTTCTATCAAGCCATCGTCTACGATACCCTCTTGGGATACCCCGTAGGGAACGAGGATACGCACCGCGTTGATGCCAAGTTGATCACGGGCGAGGCGCAATTCTTCTGCCATCTGTGGTCCATTCCAATGGTCCCACATCTCGACCCACGGCAACCCTTGTGGGTAGTAGTTTACCCCTTTGAGCCGTATAGGATTACCCCCGATGGTTAGTTGTGAGCCTGCCACTTCAACAAACGCGCCAGGCGGGTGGGGAGCGGTGGGGTTGTGCCAATCGGAGGGGGCAGAGGCTACTGTTGGGCTGCCTACCCCCATATCCCCAACAAGCTCACGTCCCAACAACCCTAGCAACACCCCCTGATTACCATGATCCTCAAACCGCGCCCGTTCAAACCACTGTACGGTAATCGTCTGTCCATTACCTAGCGTTTCGGGGCGAGCGGGGGTAAGCGGTAGCCCAAACAGGGCTAGGCTCTCCCCCTCACTAATACCGGGTGTCCCAAGTTCTAGCCCATAGCTGCGCCATGTAGAGAGAAACGGCTCACAGATGTTCTGCCCCGTTTGGGCAAAGTGAAGACAACCCGCTTGGGGAGACTGCGGCGAGGCTGGGGACGGTCCGAGTTGTCGTCCCAGGTGGCTCAGTTGGATGGTAAAGGGGGCAGGATTTTCGGGGTGATATTCCAGTTTAGCCCGCTCGAAAAGCTGCACCAGCACCATGCCTGTGCTCGTTTGCTCTTCATACGCCGCCGAGAGGGGGTAGCCAAAGACGGGCAAGCCGCCTTGCTGCTGCCAATAGGCAACAAAACGGTCATCTATACAGTGTTGGATAGCTGGCTCTTCTGGGAAACAGCGGGGTGCTGATTGTATTGGTTGTGTGGGGAGCAGGGCAAGCAGTAGCGTTGCCAGCAGGATTACCAAGAGAAAAGGTCTGTTCATACTAGTATGGCACATTATCTCAAAAGACATGCTCAATGAAACTCGCATCTTTGTTTAGTATAGCATGGTTTTGTTGATAGTTTTGGGAAGGATGGTTTTTCAGGGGTAGGTCTGGTTGTAGAGACGGTGCATGCTACGTCTACCCCCTGCTCCCCTCGGTGCGGGAAGGGGCATGGGATGGGGGCATAACAACCCTCTCCCCCCTGCTGTTGTCATCTTAAGCTACCTATCCTTCCCTTTCCTTCCCTATCCTTCCCTTCCCTTCCCTATCCTTCCCTATCCTTCCCTTCCCTTCCCTTCCCTTCCCTTCCCTAATATTCCCCCTCAACCCCCACCGTCTCGTTGCTCTTCGTGAAACAGGCAAGGGCATCGAGTAGGTAGTTGGGTGGGTCGCCCTTGCACACAAAGCCATGCGCTCCCGATGCCAGCGCAACCTGTCGCGCTTCTGGACGACTACTCAAGGCGATAATGTGGAGTGTAGGAGCAATAGCAACGAGTCTGGTTATCAGAGCCGTTTCTTGTAAACCGGGGAGTTCCCAGTCAAGCAAGAGTACATGGGGATGCTGGTCCTTAACCTGTTGGTAAACACATTCGGCATGATCTGCCTCACCAACAACACTACAGCCGGTCTCTTGTTCCAAGAGCAACCGCAAGGCAGAGCGAAGCGGGGCTTCATCATCAGCCAATATGACGCGCCAATATGGTTGGATGTTTCGTGGTTGTTGTTGTTTGTAGAGAGAGTTGTTCATGATAGCTTACTTGCTTTGTTAGATTTTAGGTTTTGTATTTATTTAAGGATAGCATAGCATGATCGCCATTTTGGGACATCGGACGGATGGCTAGGTTTTGCCTCCTGCGGGTATAATAGGGAGTACTTTTTCCCTCGTTATAAGCATGTTATCCAATGAAAGCCGTTTCGCCTTTTTTGCTCACCCGCTCCCCCCTGCCTTATACGGGTAGGTCCGTCAGAATAAGCGACAGCGGCGCACGGGCATTGCCGTAGCTTGGCTCTGGCAGCTAACGAGTGATGGGGTACTGTTTGGCAGGACAGCATACGCTGATAGCGAACCCATGCCTGCGCTGCGAGAAGCGAATGTACTATAATGGTGGGGGGCGTGGTATGATCCAAGAGGAGTCTTGGACATACGAATAGTTGAAAAGCTACGAGGTTTCATTCATTAGACTTTGCAACGCACATAGTAAATCAAAGGAGACAGTATGCACATACAAGTCTACTCATACGAAACGTATAGGCTTGAACCTATGGAAGCCATACCAGTGCAAACGCATGCCAACGTTGCTCTGGTCAAGTACAAGAAAGACCGGTATTACTACTCGGCGATACACATAGACAGTGGCGAGAGCTTGCAAGGCATTATGCATGCCTATAATGCATGGAGATATAACAATATGAGCTATATGAAGTTGCTCCGGGAGTACAAGGAGTTCTTTAACCTCTTTGTGCAGTTTATGCAAGCAAACAATATCCCCCACCTCTCCCCGGAAAATGCCCAGGAGGTGTTGCGGCAATGGAAGTCGTATTTACAACAGCAGCGTTGACGTTGATACCACCAAACGCAATGAAAATCACGCAAAACCCCTGCCAAATGGTGTAGGGGTTTTTGCTTGTAAAAAATGTGGTAATTGGCTTTAGACAGGTGGTGAGCCTCCAGGGACTCGAACCCTGAACCCGTAAGCGTTATAGACCCACGAGCTATCCTTTGCTATACTAAATAGCAGGGGACCTAAATAAACGAGAAAAGGACAAAGGATATGAATCTAACCGCAGTATTTATTGAAGCTCCCGAAGGCGGGTATACCGTTTTTCTTGAGGAATTCCCTGGTGTAACCAGCCAGGGAGAAACCCAAGAAGAAGCCCGCGCAAACCTCCACGTTGCCCTTGAAGAAGTCCTAGAAGCCAACAAGGAATTTGCTGAACAAATGCAGGCGGAAGGGTATCGCGTTATTAAAGAGCCGTTTTTGTGGGCAGCTTATGAAACGGCGTGACCTAACCCGTCACCTAGAACGATATGGGTGCTTGGTTTTGCGTGAGGGGGGGAACCATACCATCTATATCAATTCTCAAACAAACAGAACCGCACCTGTACCCAGACATCGGGAAATCAAAGAGCTAACTGCCCGCAAAATCTGCCGTGATCTAGGAGTGCCAGAACCATAGTCCATCCCATTGCTCTTCACACATTAGGTCACAATGCCAACATCCCCCTAGACAAAGTGTAGCGGGGAGATTCGCTGATACAGAATAGCCTAATTTGTAGATTGCACCAAAAGGAAAAAATGTGAAGAAAAAGCCGTGGTGAGCCTCCAGGGACTCGAACCCTGAACCCGCTGATTAAGAGTCAGCTGCTCTGCCAATTGAGCTAGAGGCCCACGAGGAATTGTACAAGACCCTTACCCATTTGTCAATTTGACTCCTGCCCCCCATTCTGCTACACTTGCCCTGATAACAATAAGAACATATCCTAGAGTGTCCCTTTTACGGGGAACGTCAAGAGGAAACCCGGTGAAAGTCCGGTGCTGTCCCGCAACGGTAACGCACTCTTGCAAGTGCGAAGCCCGATACTCTGCTTTAGGAGTTGCTCGTCTTCCGTCTTCGTGGAAAAAGAGGGTTCGAGTGGTGCAACAAGCAAAAGCCAATCAACACACCACCCGCCGCCCGGCGGGTTTTTTGTTGGGCAAACCAGAATATTACCTTCCTGAGTCTTCATACGGCTTGCTGATATGCTCTACATTCCCTCTTTATTCTCGTAAGATAGTGTGGTAGAGCATCGCATTACCACAGATACCGGACGGTTTATCTCTCGTTATCTGGCTATCGTCTAAATCAAGATCGTATGAAACTTAAGAAAGGTTTGGGAATGAACTATCGAAGATCGCTGCTCGTTTCGTTAGGAATGAGCTCCCTGCTGCTGGCACTCATATTGATACTGCTGGCGACACAACACACCTATGTGCTTGCCCGCTCCGTAGGGGCTACCCCAACGGACTCTGCTGTGCTGACGGCTCCTGCGCCAACCTCCGCACAGCAAACCCAAGTACAATCTGTCACACAAGCCCTTGATTGGCTGAAACAACAACAAGCAACCGATGGTGGCTATGGCACAGTTGGGGCTACTGCTGATGTGGTTCTTGCCTTTGCCTCTGCCCATACCGACCTGCCCGATGGCATCATTGTCTACCTTGAGGAGCAGGCGAGTAGCGTAAGCGGCAATGTGGGGAGTGCTGGCAAATTGGCACAGGCTGTCGCCGCCGCCGGATATGACCCCCGCGATTTCGGCGAGCAAAACTTGGTGCAAGAAATACGCAACGGTTATAATGCAGCAGGTGGCGATTATGGCAACACCGGCGATTATGCCGTCTGGACACAAGCCCCCGCTATGCTAGGACTCGCCGCGGCAAGCGAGCCTATCCCCCCCAAAGCTGTTGCCTATCTCAAATCGCTGGCAACCAACGGCAGTTGGGGGGGAGGAGATGCAACAGGACAGGCTATACAAGCCCTCATTGCCGCTGGCGAACCCCTCACCACAACAGAGATAACCGAGGGTATCGCCTATCTGAAAACACAGCAACAAGCGGATGGCGGCTTTGCCGTCGGGGATGGGGAATCAAATAGCAACACGACTGGCTATGCAGTGCAGGCGTTGCTTGCAGCCGGGCGTAATCCCACGGGCGAAGAGTGGACTACGACCAGCGGGGCAACCCCCATTACCTACCTCTTTGCCAACCAGCAAGATGATGGGAGCATCTGGTATCAAGCGAATGATCCTGGCTTTAGTGTGGCTTCATCCACGCGGCAGGCTATCCCTGCCCTCGTTGGGCGAGCCTTCCCCTTCTATAGCCCAAACGTTATTATAGGCAAGAGCACCGGCTGGATACAGAGCCAGTATGATGGCAGCACCGGTATGTTCACCGGCTGGAACCCTGGCGCATCGCTGGATGCCGTCTTTGCGCTGGCGTGTACCAACAACGCCATGCGAAACGCTGGCAGTTATGCCAAACTGCCACTGGATTATTTCACCGCGCAAGCCGCAGAGTATGCTGCCACTTCTGCCGCATCCGCTGGCAAAATGGCAATGGGGGTCGTGATCGCAGGCGGCAACCCGCGTATGGTCGGCGACACCAATATGGTTATCAGCATGACCGACACCTATAGCCCCACTAGCGGCGCATATGGTACTGGCAGCATATGGGACCAGACATGGGCTATGTTTGGCATGGTCGCCGTTGGTGAACCGCTCCCATCCAACACGGTGAGCTATCTCACAGAGATGCAGTCCGATGATGGCGGATGGGGGTCAGTTGATGGTACGGCTATGGCAATACAAATGCTCATTGCCGCTGGTGTTGCCAAAGATGACCCGGCTATTACCAATGGGCTAACCTACCTCAAAGCTGCCCAAAACCACGATGGCGGGTGGGGATATAGCAGTAGCTCTCCTGCCACGAGCGCAAGTTCAACGGGTCTCGCGTTGCAAGCCTTAGCTGCTGCGGGTGAAGACCCCAATGCCCTCGCTTGGAGTAGCACGAGTCCCACGAGCCTCACGCTGGCTTCGCCCCTAGACACCCTCATGGCATTGAACCACTCTGACGGTGGCTTCAAAGGCTATACTGGTCCCAATGACCCTGGGGCAACGTATATGGCAGTACCTGGGCTAACCGGCTGCTCCTTTCCCCCTATGCCAGTCAACTTCACACTGTCTCGCAATACCGGCGTAGCCCCATTGACAGTAGCCTTTACCAACACCTCATTGATGCAGGAGAGTAGCGTGTGGCAGTTTGGTGATGAGGAAAGCAGCACAACGGCGAATCCATCCCACACCTACACCACACCGGGCGTATATACCGTCACGCTAACAAGCGGGGCAAAAGGCGATACCCAAACGCTCATCCGTAGCCACTACATTAACGTCCATGCCGCTGCGACAGCAGACTTTACCTCCTCGGTGCGCTCTGGGGTCGTCTCGCTCACTGTCACCTTTACCAACACCTCAAGCGGTGATGTTCAAGCGCAACTGTGGCAGTTTGGTGATGAGCAGACGAGCACTGCCGTGCATCCAACGCATACCTACACCACCGCCGGCGCATACACCGTCACGCTTACGGTAAGCGGCACGGGTGGGATAGACACCGCAACAAAGGGCGCATACATTACCGTCAATGAGCAAACACCAGAACCAGTGTTGCCCCCACCGCCCCCCTCGTTAGCAACCAAGACCGAGGTCAAGGCGGCACAGCAAGCCCTTGTATGGCTCAAAAAGCAGCAGCTTGATGATGGGAGTACGCCTGGTTTTGGGGGCAACGTGGGCAGCACGTTGGATACTGTCCTCGCCGTAGCCGCTGCAAATGAGGATGCCAGCACATGGCGTAGCAGCAAAGGCAACTCGCTCGTGGAGTATCTACGTAGCTATGGCGAATCCTATGCTCAAGAAACCGCCGCTAAAGCGTGTAAATTGACTGTTGGGGTTGGGGCAGCCGGCGAGAACCCCTATGATTTTCGTGGGCTAGACCTTGTGACTATCGTCAAGGGCTACTACAACACTGCTACCGGTGAGTTTGGCAAGGATGCCCAGGGCAACCTCGCCGCTGGCTCAAACTGGGACCAATCGTGGTGTATCCTCGCCTATGCTGCTATTGGCGAAACGGTGCCAACGCAGGCGGTAACAGTGTTGAAAGAACGGGCAGGCGAGGACGGTAGCTGGAACTATGGTCCACAACTTGATTATGCCCACGTAGATACAACAGGTTTGGTGTTGCAGGCATTGGCTGCCGGTGGCGAGCCATCCGACTCGCAGGTTATCAAAGGGGCTATTGCCTACCTACATGAGCGTCAACAGTCTAATGGCGGCTTTGCTGATACCCCCTCACCTGTGAACACGAACCCGCCAATCAATACCAACTCGACGGTCTATGCCATGCAAGGTCTGCTTGCAGTAGGTGAGGACCCGCTGAGTGCAGACTGGACAACCGAGGGTATCTCTGCTACCCACCCGATTAGCTTTGTGTTGGGTATGCAGCAATCTGACGGCGGCTTTTTCTGGCAGGCAAGCGATAGCCAGTCTAGTTTGATGGCAACACAGCAGGCAATGGCGGCTCTGATGGGCAAGCCATACCCCTTTGCAGGGCGCGGCGTGATGGTGCATCGTGGCACGGCATGGATGAAGAAGCAACAAAGCGAAGATGGCAGCTTCAATGATGCAATGGGCATGACAGTAGATGCATGTTTGGCATTGGCTGCCACAGAGAGCTTTGATCAGGTCAACAAGCAGGCAATGATCAGCTATATGCAGAGCCAAGCGGGGGATTATGCGAATACACCGGTTGCCGCTGGCAAACTGGCAACATGTGTGGTCGCAGCGGGTGCTGACCCAACGAGCTTTGGGGAAATGAACCTCGTGTCGCTACTACAAGGCTGGCATAATGCAACCACCGGTGCATATGGCACATCTACCTGGGACCAGGCGTGGGCAATGATTGGGCTTGTTGCTGCGGGTGAGACCCTGCCAGCAAACACTGCTCCCTACCTCATCAGCATGCAAAATAGCAATGGCGGTTGGGGATATAGCCCTAGCTTTGGGGGGACTGATACCGACAGCACCGGTCTGGTATTGCAAGCATTGGCTGCCGCTGGCAGCATCACAGACAGTACGCTCACCGCAACCGGTGCCGCTGGCGATGCCCTCGACTACCTACGCGCAACGCAAAACAGCAATGGCGGATGGGGCTACAGTATCAGTGATCCTGCCACCAGTGCCAATTCAACTGCCTATGCTATCCAGGGGCTTACTGCCGCTGGCGAAAACCCGTCGAGTAGCGCGTGGAGTATGGTTAGCAGCAGTGGAGATGGGACATCCCAACTGACCATCAACTCCCCACTTGAGGCGTTGCATGCGTTGCAAAGCAGCGAAGGTGGCTTCCAGGGCTCTAGCGATGCCAATGATCCAATGGCAACCTATCAGGCATTGCCTGGGCTAAACGAGGTCGCTTTCCCGATACAGCAGCAAGAAGCAGTCAGTGTCCAATCTGCTTTTACGGCAAACCCATTGCAAGGCACTGCTCCGCTTACTGTCACCTTTACCAATGGTTCTACAGGCGACTATACAACGAGCTTGTGGGCATTTGGTGATGGGGGGCAAAGTTGGCTCACCGCCCCAACGCACACCTATACCCAGACGGGGGTCTTTACGGCAACGTTGACGGTGAGTGGTCCAGGCGGTACCTCTACCGAGTCGGCAGCTATCACGGTACAGGAAGCACCGGTGGTACCAACACCGGGAGGAGGAGGATACAAAGCCTTCCTGCCTTTGGTACAACGTTCCACCGCGCAGTAGGGATAAAACGGGGGCAAAGAGCATAAGGATAGGTCCGGTTGTAGAGACGTTACCGTCTCTCCGTGCAACCCCCCTATCCCTAACCCTTTCCCCCTGGGGGAGAAAGGGAACCGGGCAGGTGCGGCTCCCCCTAGCCCTACGAGCCGCGAGTGTCAACGAGCGGATAATACTGGAGAAGGGGTAGGGGGGAGCGGGTCGTTGCCCCCCTATCCCTAACCCTTTCCCCCTGGGGGAGAAAGGGAACCGGGCAGGTG
>CAYPHM010000071.1:0-23437 GCA_964410555.1 uncultured Chloroflexaceae bacterium
ACCCCCAACACCAACTGTCCCCCCGCAGCATCCACAACTCCCCCCGTTGCCAGCTGCACAGTCATCTGGACAACCAACAAGCCCCCCTTCTGGGGTCATCATTTTTGGCAAACGAATTTCGGCGAGTCTGTTTGGGGCAGTGGTGATAGGCTTTTTTCTCCCCTTCTTGACGGTCTCATGTGGTACCCAAGAGATAACCCTCAGTGGGATGGAGCTATTCACCAGCGACTCCTTCTCCATTAGCGATCTCCAGACGTTGCCGCTGCCCATTGGATTACCTTTGGGGTTTATCGTGGTGGCTATTGTGATGGGTATTGTGGCGGGCTTTTTGCGGCAAGGTTTTGCGCCTATCATAGGGGCGTTTGCTGGTCTGCTTGGGGCAATCAATATGTTTTTGCTCAAAACAGGCATTAGCAATGAGCTCTTGCTGAAAAACAACGATGCCAGTATTCCTGGTGATGGGGAAATAGGCAACCTGCCTCGTTTGGGTGATTTCTTACGCGACAGTGGGTTGATACAGGTTAAGTACCTTGTGGGCTACTGGTTGGCATTGGGGTGTTTTCTCATTGCGCTGGTTGTGAATATTTGGCTAATTATCCGTAGCAAGCGGGAGTGAAGGGTACCGATTGGTGAAATGGCACCGTCTCGCCGGGCAATCACCCATCCCCATGCCCCTTCCCCTGCCCCGCGTCCCACCCCTTCGGTCAGCCCCCATCCCCTAACCCCTTCCCCCACTACGCGGGAGAAGGGGAATCGGGCAGGTAGCAACTCCCCCTCGCCCTTTATGGGAGCGGGGGCAAGGGGGGAACATACAACGGACGGCTCCCCCTTACCCTATACGATCCGCGAGTATCACCGAGCGGATGTTTGGGAGCGGGGGCAGGGGGGGCATGGGGAACGGTAATAGGTGGACTTTGCCCGGCTGACCTACCCCTTTTAAGGGAGAAATAGGCAATACAGGGAAAGCTCCACAGACAATAAAACGTGGCTTAGGAAAGGACAGCAGGAAAGGACAGCTAACCCTTAAATATGGTAGATACCTGAAATGCTCTGCTAAGACGTTGCAAGCACCAAAGCGTAGCCCCTAAACAATATGCTTTCCCTTGCTCTGCAGCACATACTGCAAGCCTGCAGCAAACGTATTGCGGATAACCACATTGGCAAAATGGGCTTGTTGTTTTGCCAGCACCATAGCCACCTTGGGGCGTATACCGGTCAGGATAACGCTGGCACCTAGCAGGTTGCTGGATTCTATCAAGGTAATGAGCGTTTGGGCGGCATCACAAGCAACAACAGGTACACCAGTTATATCAATAATAATACTGCTGCTCTGGGTTTGCTGAATCGTCTCTAACAGCATAGTTAGCGTGTGTTGCATCCGTGAGCTATCGAGGCTACCGATAAGCGGGAGGGCTAACACACCGGGGTAGACAGGGAAGACCGGCGTAGACAACTCCAATATTTGGTCAAGCAACACCTGTTGTTGCTCAGCGTGGGCAGTCAGTGCTTGCATCATTTGTTGTTGGGTCGCCTGCATATCTAGGGAGTAGATAGCACTGCCAAGCTGTGCCGCTATCAACTCCAATGCCAGTCGATCATAGGCACTAAACGCTTGTAGCAGGGTGCTTTCTACATTGAACGCCCCCCACAGGTCGCCATTGCAAAAGATAGGCACACATAGCTCAGATGATGCCGGCGCATAGCCTTGTGGAGACACATACTCTGGCAAATGGGAGACATCATCTACAATAAATGCTGTTTTCTCACGCATAGTACGTCCGAGTAAGCCGCTCTGTATCGACTGAGTATAGCCTATGGGGGCAGGTATTTCGCCATGTCCATCTTGTGCCACAAGAACCGCTAGGTCATGCACCCTGTCGTACCAAAAGATACTGGAGATATAGAAATCAAGGTGTTCTTGCAGGGCAGAGACGGTATAGTCCAACAAAGATTGTTGGGTTTCAAAGTGCGCGAGTTTTTGCACAATGTAGGTAATTACATTGAGGTAGATAAACTGGCGCGAGTTGTGGGTATCTACTACTTGCATATGTCGTTGTGTTTCTCGCTGAACAGCTGTCATAAAACCTCTTTTTGTTTAATGAACAAGGGTATAGGAAGACTACCCAGATTATCCATAGGTATGTCGTAGTGTTTTACAGAAAAAAGCCCCTTGATGTTCAACGAACCATGCACATCAAAGGGCTTATTCTTTTCTCTCAAGAGAAAAACACAAGAAAATTATACCGTTATTTTGTCTGTATGTCAACTCTTTGCGCCTTTGCTAAAGAACGAATGTAGCAGGATGGTTTTTGTATAGTTTGCACAAGTTAGGAGTGATCTCTTGGGTATGGCAACGAATAATGTGCTCCAAACGCCTATAGGATTGCCATTGTGATCATCTTTAGTTGTTGGGCACCCCCTTACCCTTACAAGGGTAAGTCTACCGGGTAAAACCCACCACGTTATGTCCCGCTCCCCCTGCCCCCTCTCCCATTCCAGGGCGAGGGGGAACACACCTGCCCGGTTCCCCTTCTCCCCTCGGTGGGGGAAGGGGGTAGGGGATGGGGGGAAACAACCCGCTCCCCCTGCCCCCGCTCCCATAAAGGGCGAGGGGGAGCCGTTCATTCCCCTTCTCCCCGCGGTGGGGGAAGGGCGAGGGGGAGCCGGTTTGTAAGCAAAGGGAACGCGGGGAATATACCCCACGCCCCCCTACCAAACACCAGACTCGATAACAAACGCGAACAGTTAGCGTGCTCCAAGTTGGCGGTCTGCCATCAGCAAACCCTGACCAGAAGAGCCAACGCGCTCCAGCATATCTATCACGTCTGTAGCGTTTTTCTCCTCTTCTACCTGTTCTTCAAGGAACCAATGCAACATCACCTGCGTTGCATAATCCTTCTCGTTACCCGCAACCTCATAGATGTTTTTGATCGAAGCCGTTACCTTGCACTCGTGCTCATAGGCTTTCTTGAACGCATCGAGCGGTGACTCAAATTTTGAAGCCACCTCACCTACCGGCTGCAACACCACACGTCCACCCCGATCATGCACATAATCAAAAAACTTCAACGCATGTTCGCGTTCTTCCTCGCTCTGCTTTCGCATCCATGAAGCAAAACCGGACAGACCTTCTGCCTCAAAATACGCCGACATGGACAGGTACAGATGGGAAGCATAAAACTCATCCCGAATTTGATTGTTGATGGCATCTTGTACGGGTTGATTTAGCATAGGAAAAAAACTCCTTCTCATTACATATTCTGATACATAAAACCATTATGGTAGACCTTACTACCATATACCCCCATTATACCCTGAAATGGGAGGCAAAACTACAGGCGTTTCCTACAAAAATTGTAGGGGAAACATCGGACACTCGGTATTAAGGTATACCTATACATCACCAGCGAAAAACCACACGAGAGCGAATCGCCACGCTCTTGCTCTGGGTTCTTGCCCTTGCCCCGCAAGCCGGTTTACCCCTCTGGGTTGAGTAAGAAATTCATCGTATCAACCAACACCTGCGGGTCTACCGGGTCTTCAACAATAGCGATAGTCCAATCGCTGGCATACGGCACCGATTGCAAATCAATCATAGGCAACTTGCTCACAATGACAATCGGTATCGTAGCGGTAGCATCGTCTGCCCGCAAGGTTTCAATCAACTTTTCCTCCGGGGTGTCTATTCCTGGCAACGAAAGGACAAACAATTCCGGTAGGTCCGTAGGCAACGAGTCCGGGGTATGACACGTTGTGGTAAAACCATCATCAGGGATTAACCCTGCCAATCTTGTACTGGTAGCACTGTCAGTGGAGACCACAGAAACAGAAATAGCCATAGGCAACCAACTCCTACTCTATCCTCTGTATAAATATCGTTAAGTATTCTGATTCTAGCACAGGCACGCCACATGCGCCAATCTGTCGTAGCTATCGGGTGTTCTTGACCTGTTTTGTCCTACATGGTAGACTTTACCTAGCATACACAAGCCGTCTGTAGCGCATACCTCTGTGCTGCTTTTGTGTTCTCCATAGTTTATTAGCGAAGGAAAACCTATGACCTCCAGTACTCCCCAGGCATACACCCTGCCAAACGGTTTGCTGGTCCTGACCAAAGAAGTGCATACTGCCCCCGTTGCCACATGTTGGGTTTGGTACCGGGTGGGTTCTCGCAATGAGACCACCGGACTAACCGGCGTAAGCCACTGGGTTGAGCATATGCTCTTTAAAGGGACCCCCAATATGCCAGTTGGCACAATGGACCGGCTGATAGCCCGCAATGGCGGCATATTCAATGCCTTTACCTGGATAGATTTTACCGCCTATTACGAAACCTTACCCGCAGACCGCATCGAGCTTGCCTTGCAGATAGAGTCGGACAGGATGATCAATGCCCTGTTTGACCCAGAAGAAACAGAAAGCGAGCGTACTGTCATACTCTCAGAGCTAGACGGCTACGCAAACTACCCCGAAACATGGCTAGACGAAGCCGTCAAAGCGACCAGCTTTGTTGTTCACCCCTACCACCACCCGGTTATTGGCTTCAGAAATGATGTGGTCAATATGAGCCGTGATGATCTGTTTCAGCATTACCAGACCTACTACATGCCCAATAATGCAGTGGTTGTGCTGGTTGGAGACTTTGATACCGACACCATACGGGAAAAGGTCGCAAGCTATTTTGCCGACCTGCCCGTTGGTCCTGCGTTGCCCAGGTTTTATGCAAAAGAGCCAGAACAGCAGGGCGAAAGACGCTTCGTTATTCGTCGCTCTGGACCGGCTGAATACGTCGAGATAGCCTACGTTGCCCCCGACTGTCGCAGTGCAGACTTTGCCCCTATGGTCGTCTTGGATGCAGTGTTGAGCGGGGCAAAATCCCTCTCGTTTAATCGTGAAGTCCAGACCAATCGCAGTGCGCGTATATACAAAGCCCTGGTAGAAACCCAACTAGCAAGCCAGGCATCCAGTAGCTATCAACCCACGTTTGATCCCTACATCTTTGAACTGTTCGCCACTGTGGACTCCAACCACAAAGCCAACGAGATAGAAGCAGCCTTGCTTGAACAAATAGCGATGATCCAACAAGATGGGGTCAAGCAAGACGAAATGGATAAGGTAATCAAGCAGGTGCGAGCGCAAATTGCCTACAGCATGGAGAGCGTGACCAATCAGGCATTTGTGCTTGGGATGTGGGAGATTATAGACCCCATACATGGACACAAACGAGTTGATATGCTGCTTGATGAATTTTCTGCCGTGCGAGCAGAAGATGTCCAGCGCGTAGCCCAAACCTACCTTACCAACCAACGCATGACCGTTGGACACTTTGTCCCAACAGCGGACGCAGGAGGCACACAATGACGAACACTACTACAACGACCACAACCCGCCGTGGGGGAGCAGGCAGCGGTATCGCCTCCGCCACCCATCACATATTGCCCAACGGTATGGTAGCCCTTATTCAGCGCAACGAGAGCACCCCTACGGTAGCGGTGTATGGAGAGGTTTATATTGGCGCGGTGCATGAGCCAGCAGAAAAAGGAGGACTTGCTTCCTTCACCGCGTCTTCCCTCATCCGTGGCACACAAAACCGTACCTTTCACCAGATCGTCGAAGAGGTCGAAACTCTCGGTTGCAACGTCAATGCCAATGCCGGGCGGCACATTACCAGCTTTTCCGGGAAAGCCCTCAAGGAAGACCTCCCGCTAGTGCTAGAAATCTTGGCAGATATGCTGCGCCAACCGACTTTTCCTGATCAAGAGGTCGAGAAATTGCGGAGTATGTACCTGATGCACCTGCGCGAAATGGAGCAAGACACCCATTATCAAGCGAGCCGCGCTTTTCGAGAGATGCTCTACCAAAAAGATCACCCTTATAGTCGCCTAACTGATGGGACGATGGAGACCATAGCCAATATCACTACCGAGGACATGGCGACATTCCATCGGCTCTACCATCCGGCATTAACGAGTATTGCCATCGTGGGGGATGTAGAGCCACAAGCCATTGTTGAACTCCTCACCCGTATCTTTGGCGACTGGTCCAACCCCGATGCGCCAGTTTCTTACCAACTGCCAGCGGCAGCCCCCATTGACGGGGTGCAACGGCGTACTATCCCCATGCCAGGCAAGACCCAGGCGGATATACTCTGGGGGGTGCATGGGTTTGCACGCCAAGACCCCGATTTCTATACCGCGTTGGTTTGCAATATGATCTTGGGGCGGCTAGGGATGGGGGGCAGGCTTGGCGACAATGTGCGCGAGAAGCAGGGGCTTGCCTATAGCATATCCAGCACTTTTCAAGCCGGGTTTGGTCCAGGTCCCTGGTTAGCTGCCGCCGGGGTCAACCCTGCCGATGTAGAGCGGGCTATCGAGGCGATTATCTTTGAGATAGAGCGGTTCAAGCAGGATGGTCCTACCGAAGAGGAACTGGCAGATGCTCGCGCCTTTCTCACGGGTATTCTCGTTATTGGCTTGGAAACAAATGCCGGTGTTGCCAATGTGCTGCTAGATATTCACTGCTTTGACCTGGGGCTAGACTACATAGACCGCTACCCAGACTACATCAATGGGGTTAGCCACGAAACGATAGTAGCAGTAGCGCGAAAATATCTCTCCACAGAGAACTATGTGTTGGCGGTAGCGGGGACACCAGTATAATAGTTAGGATCATGGAATCAAGATAGGCAAGACTGACGAGGTATCTATGCACAATATACCCACTATTTTGGTCATTCACGGACCAAATCTCAATATGCTAGGCAAGCGTGACCCAACAAAGTATGGCACGATAACCCTAGACGAAATCAACAACCACCTACAACACATGGCAGAGCAAGAAAAAGTTGCCCTAGAGGTCTTTCAGTCCAACCACGAAGGGGCTATTATAGACTTCTTGCAGCATGATACTTCCCGCCACGCCAATGGCGTACTGGTCAACCCTGGCGCACTTATCCGCTACGCCTACTCCTTTCGGCAAGCCTTGATAGACTTGGACAAACCAGTGGTAGAAGTGCATATGTCGGATATTGCCAAAACGGGTATCAACAAGGCAGTCAATGTGTTAGATGATGTCCGTAGAGATCAGGTCACGGGAATGAAAGAACAGAGCTACTACGAAGGATTAACCCGATTGCTTCGTATTATCCGAGAAGAGCAGAAAGGATAACCGGGAAAAGGTCGCAGCCTATGAAATATCTTCAAGTTTCCCGCAGTCAGGCAATACGCGGGGAAATATCTATGCCCCCCTCAAAAACGCACTCGTTCCGGGCGTTGGTGTTGGCTTCGCTGGCAGATGGGGTCTCTACCATACGACAACCCAAGATCAGCAGCGATTGGGAAGAGGCAGTCAAAGCTATGCGGATGTATGGGGCAGACATCCAAGAACTAGAGGGCAATGTCTTTCAGGTGTGTGGGGTAGCAGGCAATCTCCAGACCCCGGAAGATGTCATCAACGTGAACAACTCCGGCACGATGCTGGTCTTTATCGCGGGGGTAGCAGGGGCATGTCCTGGTTGGACGATACTTACGGGGGATGAGTCATTGCGGAAACTCCGCAAGATTACCCGCAACTTCATACAGCCTTTTGAGCAACTAGGCGTAACAGTTATCTCAACCAAAGAAGATGGGATGGCACCCTTCGTCTTTCGCGGGGCAGTCAATGGGGGCGAGGCACGTATGGATGGCACCGGCTGCCAGCCGGTCTTTAGCGTATTGATAGCCTCTGCCCTCTCGCGTAAGCCAGTAGATATTTACGTCGAGAATCCTGGCGAAACCGCCTACATAGACCTGCTGCTTTATTGGTTTGACAAGGTAGGCATTGTCTGTAAGAACGTAGGCGGCACGTATGAGCACTATGCGCTACCGGGCAATACCTTGCCCCAAGCCTTTGATGCCCGTATCCCATCGGAATGGTCAGCGCCGGGCTACCCGCTCCTTTCTGCCATTATCACTCCCGACTCTGAGGTGACGGTGCGGGGGATGGACTTTAGCGACCCGTATGGCGATAGGCAGGTTATCACGATCCTGCAACAAATGGGGGCAGACCTGACCGTAGACAGCGATACCCTGACAGCACGTTCAAGCCCCTTGCGTGGGGTTGAGGTAGATATGAACCTGCTCCCCGACCAGGTGCCGACAATAGCCATCGCTGCCTGCTTTGCGCGTGGCGAGACACGCATTAAGAATGCCTTTATCGCCCGTTGGAAAGAGTGTGATAGGATAGCGGCAGTTTGCACCGAGTTACAGAAAATGGGGGCAAAGATTACTGAGCACGAAGACGGATTGACCGTTCATCAGGATGGGAGTTGGCATCTTCAGGGGGCGACTATCGACGGCTACTATGACCATCGTATGGTGATGGCATTTTCGGTGGCGGGATTAGCCGCAGATGGCATCACGCGCATCTCTGATGCCCAAATGGTCGAAAAGTCGTTTGACTCCTACATCCCAGAGATGCAACAAGCCGGGGCAAACTTTGCGCTCGTTGAAGAGTAGTAATCATATGCGGTCTGTCGTGCTTATAGGGATGAAATCCAGCGGAAAAACCATCACCGGGCGGGTGTTAGCGGGGATGATGCAAGCGGTGTTTGTAGATGTGGACAGAGAGATAGAACAGCAGCATACCAAACAGCACCAAGAAAAGCTCAGTTTCCGCGAGATTTTTCGTACCTACGGGGGCGAATATTTCCGAACGCTGGAGCATGCCACGTTGCAGCAGCTTGTGGAGCAACTAAGCGATAAACGGGCAGTATTGTCAACGGGGGGCGGTACGCCGCTTGCCGAGCACAATCAGCCACTCTTGCGCTCGTTGGGGACGGTAGTTTTCCTCGATACTGATGCCCAGGTATTGTTATCGCGCATTACCGCGGGGGGGGTACCGGCGTTTTTTCCCTACCCTGATGACCCCCACCGCTCACTGACAGAACTGTTGGCAGTACGCCGTCCGGTGTATGCACAACTGGCAGACCTAACTATCACATTTGGGAACGAACCGGCAGAGATTGTCGCAAAAGTTCTATTGAGAAGTTTGGAGCACTAATGACTATGCACATTGATGGCACAACCCGCTTGATTGGCTTTTTCGGCTCAACCTACCGAACCAGCAAGATGTACGCTCTCTACAATGCCGCTATCCAAGCACTGAAGCTCAATTGCTTGTATGTCCCCTTTGCCGTCAATGATTTGGCGAAGGCGGTAGATGGGGTGCGCCATCTTGGGATTGCTGCCGTTGGGGTGACAATACCCTACAAGGTAGACATTATCCCCTATCTTGATAGGCTAGACAGTGATGCCCAACGGATAGGTGCTGTTAATGTTGTGGTCAATCAAGACGGCATACTTGTGGGGAGCAACACGGACGGCAAGGGGGCATTGCGGGCGTTGCAAGAGCAGGTTGCCTATGCAGGGCAGCATGTGGTGTTGCTCGGCGCGGGGGGGGCGGCGCGGGCGATTGCTTTTGCGTTGGCGGACGCAGGGTGTACGATAACGATAGTCAACCGCACCCTGGCACACGCACAGGATTTGGCTGCGGCGGTGGGGGGCAGGGTGATGGCTGTTGGCTTTGAAACGCTCCCAGAACTGTTGCAAACCAGCAACATCATCATCCAAACTACACCAGTGGGTATGGCAAATACCCCGCAGGAGGGACAGACCCCCATACCGGCTGCGTTGTTGCGCCCTGAAATGACGGTTATGGATATTGTCAGCAATCCCCGTGAGACCCCGCTGTTGCACGATGCGCTGCAAGCCGGCTGTCGGGTGGTGTATGGCTACCGTATGCTGCTCTGGCAGGGGGTAGACAAGTTTTCTTTGTACACGGGGGTTGAGCCGCCTGTTGCGGTGATGGAGCAGGCTATGGAAGCAGTGAAGTAAGGTGTGGTATAATAGGTTTCGCTACCGGGGAATTACAAAGATAGTCCGCAAAGTCCACCAGTTAGTTTAGCGGTGGGATAAAAGGGCTTTACGATGGGTTGTCGTGAATATTGGATTCCCCTTTGTAATAAGGGATACGGTGTATCGTATCTATATCCTTGCATGGGGTTTCCCATGAGGTACTTTTTTGTTGGGCAAAGTGGCTTGACAAGGAAAATTTTTGAGGGATAATACAGATACACATGTTTGTGCGTTCTGGCACAAGAAGTTAAAGATAAGCATTTTTGTCGAAATGAAAGGAGTCTGTTAAGGTGAAGCAAAGTAAGGTACGTTTCTGGGGTTTCAGTCTGTTGGTCATTCTGTCGTTGGCACTCGTGGCATGTGGAGGGCAGCAGGCAGCACCAATGCCCAAGCCCAAGCCAGCAGCAAATTCGGGTGGCGGCGATGCTGCCAGTGGTGGTGTCACGCTTGAGATTGGCATTAAGGGTGAAGAGCTGGCATTTGACAAAGATACTCTGGAAGCGACCATTGCTGAAGGTGAAGAGTTGACGGTTGAGTTCGAAAATACGTCTCAGACCCAGGAACACAACTGGATTCTGTTTGAGCACAACGATATGGACTTAGCAGAAGAGTTCAACGATACTGCTGCAAATGCAGTAGACACCAAGTACATCCCAGAAGATGAAGCAGATTTGATGGACACGGTGATTGCCCATTCTGCCACGCTTCAGCCGGGCGAAAATGAAACGGTCACGTTTCCTGCACCCGCAGCAGGCGATTATCTCTACATCTGCACCGTTCCTGGACACTTCGCAGCAGGCGACTATGGGACGTTGACGATTAATTAATCGTAAATAGCTGTTTTTCTGCGGTATGCAGAGGCTATATGAGGAACCCCCGCTTGTTTGGGCAAGTGGGGGTTCCTTTTTGTGTGGTAGGGAGCAACACAATACCCCCAACGAAGAAATCGTCAGGGGTACCGTGTGTTATGTATACTTTGGAGCCAACGCGGGGACTCGAACCCACGAATCTGATAAACAAATGATTACGCTGCTATCTCTATAGTCCTTGCAAGAGAGGTGGGCATTGGTATAGGCTCCCCATGTTCCCGTAAGGATTCAATGTGAAATGCTATTGCCTCTTGCATAAGTTGCATGACCTCTTCTAACGTATCGCCTGCTGCAACACACCCTGGTAAATCAGGTACATAGGCACTATAGGTATTTTCTCCGGTCTCTACAATTATGGCGTATTGCATACTTCATATCCCCTTCCTATTTTTTGATCTGTGCTTGCCTGAGAATACTCTGATAGGTCTTGGGGTGTAATTCGTTACTTGGTTTGCCTGCTACCGTTACTGTCCCAGGCGTAACGCTGTGTCGAAAATGGCGGTGACTTCCTCTTGTCCGCTCAAGATACCAACCGTCTTTCTCAAGCATCTTGATGACATCACGTACTTTCACCTATTCTCTCATTTCAAACTATTTGTTGGTTCTTATGTCCAAGAGACCTTCTTATTTTGTCCTCCAGGACAAAATACCCCTTGAGGGTTTTGATCAAAAACATCTCTGCAAGCAATCTGTATGCACTCGAAAAACTGCATCAGTACTTCGGGTGTACACCAAGTCTTGAAGCTAATCTGAAAGATGTAGTCTAGCATTTGTGATAATCCTCTACATTCTTCTAAATCAACATAATATAAGTTTTTACCAGTGTTTGTAATGAAATCTATAGTAAGATTTTCACGATTATAGAGAACATTGATACTTTCCATAAATTAATCCTTGACTTTAATAAATTTGGGAACCACGTATTACTTTTGGCTTTCCCAAAAGTTGGTTTATTTACACAATACCCCCAACGAAACATCGTCAGGGGTACTGTGTGTTATGTATACGTTGGAGCCAACGCGGGGACTCGAACCCCGGACCTGCTGTTTACGAAACAGCTGCTCTGCCAACTGAGCTACGTTGGCTCACGATAGAGATATTGTAGTGCAGACTGCTACCCTTGTCAAGAGCAAGGGCAGCCCACTAGGGCTACGTCAAAGTCGCCCAAGCAAAGAAATTTTGCCCTTCTTGTCCACCCGCTCCCCCTACCCCTCCCCCCACAGTGAGGTGAGATAAGATGAAAGGATACAGCGAGACGTAACATGCTACGTCTCTACAAGGAGACTTGACAACCCCAATGGCAATATTGCATGCATACCTTGTGCATGCTATAATCTCACAACAACACGATAGCAACCTACCGGAGTTACCGTACTCTATCAGAAGCTAGGCTAGGAAAGTATCACAGCTTTCTTGGCAATCATACAAGGTTTACTCATCCTATGACAAGCCAACAGCGCGAACAACTCAGGCAGCGGCTCCTCACCCTGTCCCTAACTCGTGATGTAATTTCAGAAGAAACACTTGGTGAACAGATAGATCGACTCCTTGAGGATATTCTTTCCGAAGAAACCCTCACCGCCACCCTTCCCTTTTCCCTCAATGACCATGACCATGACCAGCGCATTGTTATCACCGGCATGGGAGCACTCACCCCCCTCGGTGTGGGGAAAGAAATTTTCTGGGAAGGGCTAAAAAGCGGCACAAGCGGTATCCGTCCCTTTACGCTTTGTGATCCCTCCCCATTTCCATGTCAGATCGGGGGAGAGGTTATAGGGTTTGATCCCAAAGAATTTATGGATTCCAAAGAAGCCCGGCGCATGTCGCGTAGTAGCCACCTCGCCGTAGCCGCCGCCCGCCTTGCCGCAGCTGATGCAGACCTAGACCTCACGACAGCCAACACCAACGAAATTGGGGCGATCATTGCCTGTGGGACATCATCCTTTCCCGACACCGAGAAAGCCGTAAGTGCGCTCATCCAAAAAGGCGCGATGAAAATTAGCCCCTTCTATGTGCCGTCTGCCTTGCCCAATATGCCCTCTGCTCAGGTAGCCATTCAGCTAGGCTTGCGTGGGTATAACACCGCTGTGAGTACTGCGTGTGCTGCAGGGTCACAAGCCATAGGCGAGGCAGCCCATATCATCCGGCGCGGCGATGCCAGCATCATGCTGGCAGGGGGAACAGAAGCCCCCATTAGTCATTTTAGCTTGGGCAGCTTTTGCGCGATGCGAGCACTGACAAGCCGCAACGATGAGCCAGAAAAAGCCTCGCGCCCCTTCGATGCCAAGCGTGATGGCTTTGCCCCGGCTGAGGGGGCAGGCGTAGTCGTGTTGGAAAGCCTCGCCCATGCTCGCCGTCGGGGAGCACACATCTACGCCGAATTGATTGGCTATGGCAGTTCGTGTGATGCCTACCATGTCACAGCACCCGACCCAGAAGGGATAGGTGCCGCCCGTGCTATCCAGCATGCCCTCTTCAATGCTGGCGTAGGTCCACAGCAGATAGACTATATCAATGCCCACGCTACTAGCACCATTGCTGGCGACAGTGCCGAAACGCAATCTGTCAAGCGGGTGTTTGGCGAATATGCCTACAGTATCCCGATAAGCTCTACCAAGTCTATGATAGGGCACCTCACCGGTGCTGCTGGTGCAGTTGAGGCTATCGCTACTATTATGACGCTCAACAACCGCATCATCCCACCAACGATTAACCAAGAGTACCCCGACCCTACTTGTGATTTGGATTACGTCCCCAACATTGCCAGACCTGCGCCAGATATGCAGATCGTCATGTCCAATTCCTTTGGTTTTGGGGGGGTCAACTCGGTACTTATCTTCCGTGAGATATATTTTCATGAGGAAATCTAGCAGGACTGCTACGTCTCGGACGAACGCCTAGCAAAAAGGAGGCTCCTATGCCGTGGGGTATTATTGGACATGCTTGGGCTACAACTGCGCTTGAACAGAGCATCGCTACAGAACGCTACGCTCACGCCTATCTCATCAGTGGACCAGTGGGGGTAGGCAAATCGTTGTTGGCACTCCGCATTGCCCAAGCCCTCAACTGTGAGACCACGCCGCTTGGTGAGCCATGCTTGCAATGTCGTACCTGCAAGCGCATTGAGCGCAACAACCATCCTGATGTGCGTATTGCCAGTATGGAAACGCAGAGTGCCAATGCAACGGGCAGCCAAGCTACTCGCCAAAGAGACCTCAAAATCCATACCATACGTGAATGGCAGCGGGATATATCGCTCAAGCCGTATGAAGCCCGGCGGCGCATCTTTATGCTGTTTGATGCCGAACGGCTCAACGAAGAATCGTCAAACGCCATGCTCAAGACGTTGGAGGAGCCGCCGCCCTTTGCTACGCTGATACTGGTAGCAAACACGGCATCCCTGTTGCCGACAATTATCTCGCGCTGTCAGCAAATCCGGTTGCGTCCCATCCCACGGCAGGAGATAGCCGATGCGCTTGCAGAGCAGACAAACCTAGACCAACCAACTATCAATACCCTAGCAGCATGGAGCCAGGGACGTGTTGGGTGGGCATTGCACCTTGCCCACAACCCAGAGGAGATAACCAGTTATCAAGAACGGCTTGACCAGTTGTTGACGCTCCAGAATCAGCCAAATAGTGAGACCTTTCGTTGGGCAGAAGATCGCAACAAAGCCTATCGTGCTGGCGAACAGGAAGAGGTATTTGCCTGGCTCAACCTGTGGCAAACGTGGTGGCATGATGTACTGCTCACCGCCGGCGGTTGTCCAGAGTACGTTACCCACCCAGACCGCTTATCTACCCTACAAAAAACTGCCCAACGCTACCCATTGCCAGACATCTACCAGTTTGTCGCGCAGCTTGGAAAAACAACGCAGTATCTCCGCGAAAATGTCAACCCACAACTTGCGCTAGAGAATCTCTTTTTGCACCTACCAGCAACGAAACCAACGAAACGCTAATATCTATGCTACGAACACAACGACTCATTATGACCCTTCTCGCGCTTATGCTTTTGGCACTTGGTAGCATAAGCGGCTGTGGACAGTCGCTCTCCTATGGCAGCATCACCAATATGCAGGTACAAGCACTGTTAGGGCAGGGCAAAGTTGAGGATATGGCGTGGTCATCCGATGGCAACACCCTAGCCATTGCCAGTTCGGTAGGTATCTGGCTTGTGAAACCTACCGAGCTAGACCAAGACTATGCCCCGCGGTTGCTCCAGGGGCTTGAAGCCATCCAATGGATGCGTAGTATTGCGCTGAGTCCTGATGGCAACACCATAGCCGCTGGCGATAGCAATGGCACCGTGCATGTGCTAGATGCAGCGAGCGGCGAGGAACGGGCAATCTTGCAAGGCCACACCGGCTATGTTACCAGCGTTGCCTTTAGCCCAGATGGGGAATATCTCGTTAGTGCATCAAACTATATCTATGACCTGACTATACGGGTGTGGCAGGTTTCTACAGGTGAGCAGCAAACGCTCCGTGACCACTACCTATGGCCCATACAGAGCTTGGCATATAGCCCGGATGGGGCAATGATTGCCTATGGCACAGCCGAGGGAACAATTCACCTGTGGAACCCAACAACAGACGAAGCCCCGCGTATCCTCACGCAACCGGCAAATGGCGGGGAAATCCTCAGTCTAGCCTATAGCCCGGATGGGCAGCAGCTTGTTGCGGGTGATAGCAAGGGGAGTATCCATGTTTGGCAATTGGCAGAGAATGACAACCCCATCACGTTGACGGGGCATACCCAGTCGGTCAATCGGGTGCGCTTTAGCCCCGATGGTACGCTGATTGCCTCCGGGAGCGAGGACGGCACCATTCGCTTGTGGCAGACTGCCCCCGCCAGCGAACTGGACCCCATGCAAACGCAAGCGACAGGTGGGGAAGCAGTTTCTGGTCTCAGTTTTAGCCCCGATGGAAGCCAATTAGCATCGGGGAACAAAGATGGCAGGGTGCAAGTGTGGGATGTCGCTTCCCACACAGTTATAGCACAAAAGCGGGGGTCGCTTGCCACTAGTGTTGCGCTGAGTCCCACCCAGCCGATGCTCGCCGCCGGGGGACAAGACAGCATTGTGCTGTGGAATACCGAGACTCTATCGCAAACGGCGATCCTGACGGGACACACCGGCAAGGTCCTCACAGTAGCCTATAGTCCAGATGGGAAGTTGCTTGCTTCAGGCAGCGAGGACGGTACCATTCGCCTGTGGGATGTCCAAACTGCTACGCAACAAGCGATGCTAGAAGGGCATACCGGGCGGGTTGAGCACCTTGTTTTTCACCAAGACGGGCAATTGTTGGCATCAGGGGGAGCAGATACGACAGTACGCTTGTGGGATGTCCCGTCTGCTACGCAACAAGCGATGCTAGAGGGACATACTGAGCCAGTAAAACAGGTTGCCTTTCACCCTCGCCAACCGTTGCTTGGTTCTGCCAGCAGCGATGGTAGCGGGAATGGCAGTATTCGCTTGTGGGATGTCTCCACTGCCAGCGAGAAAACAGTATTGGACGGCTCATATGTCGTGGCTTTTAGCCCCCAGGGAAAGCTGGTCGCCAGTGGACAGCAAGATGGGACTATACGGTTGCGCCGCGTAGACTCTGGCGAACCGTGGTCTACGCTCCAGGGACACAAAGGCTCCCCAACAACCCTTGCGTTTCTGCCAGGGAGCGGGGCAATACTGGCTTCTGGCAGCACCCAAGATGTAGGGGTCTTTCTCTGGAAGACCTCATCCGAATCGGTGGTTGAGACCAACAAACTGATCACGACCCTGCCAGGTAATACCAGTGCTATGTTACAAGTGGCATTTAGTCAGGATGGCACATTGTTGGCAACGGCAAGCTCCGATGGATGTGTGCGGCTCTGGGGTAGGTAAACTGCCCCTTTATTACCCGCTCCCCCTCGCCCTAGCGGATGACTGGATGCAAGAGGGAGCGGGAACCAGAGGGGTTGGGGGAAGCGGGAAAAATAGCTACTCCCCCCTCAGCGGTTCACAAAAAGCGGTTCACAAAAAACTATGCTATAATTTAGACTCAACTTGGTGATAGAGAAAGGGTTATTTCATGCCGCCAGTTTCGCCCCAAACGGTTCAGATTACCTGCCCAAACTGTAGGAATGTCTACCAAACAAATGTCTACTATGTGATTGATGTCACACAACAACCAGCATTAAAAGATATGCTGCTTTCAGGACAAGTGAATGTTACCGTATGTCCTACATGCGGGTTGAGCAGCATGCTCGGTATGCCACTTGCCTACCACGATGCTGAAAAACACCTCTTCTTTGTGTGTATCCCGCAAGAAATACAAATGGGCACAGAGGAGCAGGAGCGATTTATTGGTGAAACAACCAAGGCCATTGTGCAATCGTTGCCCGCCGAATCTTCCCGTGGGTATCTCTTCACACCATGCCGCTTCATTTCGCTAACTTCAATGATAGATGCTATTCTTGAGGCAGATGGTGTACCGCGTGAAGTGCTTGAACAACAACGCAACCGGGTCCAGCTGATCAGCGAATTGGCTGAAGCAGCGGGGAACGAAGAACAGCTCAATCGGCTTATTGAGCAAAATAAAGATCAACTTACCCATGAATTTTTTGCTACGCTTGCTATGTTCATTGAAGCCAGCAACCAGCAGGGACAAACCGAATCCGCACAATTGCTTACCAATCTGCTGGAGAAGTTATCGGCATTAACCGGCTTGGAATGGGGAAATCCTGATGAAGATGCCCCTGATACTGAAGCTCTGCTGGAGCAACTCGAACAGGCAACGGATGAAGAGCTAGAGGATATTGTCGCCGATATACGTCCCCACATTGACTATGCGTTTTTCCAAACCTGGACTAACCGGATTGAGTCTGTTGAGCAAGCAGGGCAGCAAGATGTGGCAAAACAGCGCTACAACCGCCGCTCGCAGGTGCTTGATATTGTTGAGCGCGTGGACAAAGAAGCACAGGCAATTTTTGAAGCCAGCTCTGCTTTGCTCCGCGAAGTGTTGGATGCCCCCGATACAAAAACCATCCTTGAAGAACAGAGCGATAAGCTCAATGAAGCCTTTATGATGGTCGTGTCGGCAAATATTGAGGCAGCACACCGCGCCGGGCAGGAAGACCTCGCCGCCAAATTGGAGGAAATTACCATGCTGGCAGTGGAGATCATCCAAGCAAAGTTGCCTCCTGAAGAACGGCTAATCAATGAACTGCTGATGGCTGAGACCGCACAGGAAAGCTCAACGATTTTGCGCCAGAATGGAACGCTTATCACAACTGATTTTGTGAAGAAACTCAATGAGTTAGCAGAAGAACAGGAAAAGCGCGGACTCAAAGACAATGGTTCCCGGTTGCGCCAGCTTGCCCGCGAAGCCAGTGCGATGCTCTTCTAGCCGTTGGGTGATGAAAACGAAGATAATCCACCGCCTGCGCGAGGAATTGCGGCGAGGTTTGCTGGTGCTCCTTGCGCTAGTTGCCTCGCTGTTCTTGCGGCGGTGTACAGTCTCCACACCGCAGCGTATCCTCATTATCAAGCCCGATCACCTGGGCGATGTATTGCTGGCTACGCCGGCAATCCAGTACCTACGCCACCGTCACCCGTATGCTACGCTAGTGGCGATGGTTGGTCCGTGGGCATCGTTCATCCTGCGCGATACCCCAGCCCTTGATGCCCTGTTGCCTTTCCCCTTCCCCGGCTTTGATCGCAGTACCCATCGCCAACCACTGCTCGCCCCCTACTGGCAATTATTTGTTGCAGCCAAACGGTTATACGCCGGGCGGTTTGATGTGGCAATAATTTTGCGTGATGACCACTGGTGGGGGGCAGCTATGGCAATGTTGGCGGGGATACCATGCCGGGTGGGGTATGAAATACCGGCGTGTTGCCCTTTCCTGACTACTGCGCTCCCCTGGCACCCTGACCAGCATGTTACAGTTCAAGGTATCCACCTTGCGGCAGCAGTGGCGAGCGATTTACCAATACCCGCTTCGATAGAGTCCAAGGGGGAGATATACCATTACTTGCCTTTGGTCTATACTCCAACCAAGGATGATCAGGCTTGGGCAACAACATGGCTACACCAGCATGGGATAGTTCCAGACAAGGGCAATGCTCCGCTGGTTGTATTGCATCCTGGCACGGGAGGGGCAACTAAGCTATGGCTAACCAAACAATGGGCAGCAGTCTGTCAAACCCTACGCACAAGGTATGGGGTGCAGGTGGTAGTAACGGGCGGACCAGGTGAGGAGGCGTTGGTACAGGAGCTATGCCACCTGCTAGACCCGCCCCCCCCCACGATGGTTGGTGAGGCGAGCGTTGGGCAGCTTACTGCTCTGCTTGGTAAAGCGGCGTTGGTGATGGGGGTAGATAGCGGTCCGTTGCATCTGGCGGTGAGCCAGCGTACCCCCACACTCCATCTGTATGGCCCTAGCAACATCAAGCGATTTGGTCCGTGGGGGGAGCCAAACCGTCACCTTGCGATTACCTCGTCCCTTTGGTGCAGTCCGTGTGGGGTCTTTGATCATTGCCCACGCCAGACTCACCCGCCTGCCTGTATGGGGCAAATAAGCGTGATGCAAGTGACAGATGCCGCGGAAATGCTGCTGGAACAATCCCGTACGTTGGATTAGCCTAGCAGAGATTCCGGGCTGTATGTTCATGTCCAATCTCCCCTCATCCATTTAGGGTCATGGCAACATCCGATTGTCACCCACCCTCTGCTTATCTCCGTTGATCTCTGTTCCCAAACCCTGCTATACTGCATAAGGCATAAGGGGAGAGGTCAAGCACTCAGATGCACAAGGTCTATTACCTCAAACCCTTGTCAACACACCCTACATGGTGTTTCATGAGTAATAAAGCTATACCGCAAGGCTCGCTTTGAAGGGGGAAATATGATAGAAGCACACCAACTTTGTAAACAATTTGGCAGTTTTCGTGCCGTCAACGACATCACCATGACCATCCAGCCCGGTGAGGTGCTGGCACTCCTCGGTCCCAACGGAGCAGGGAAGACGACAACCGTTCGTATGCTCAGTGCCATACTCAAGCCAACGGGTGGTTGGGCAAAAGTAGCTGGACATGATGTAGTTAAAGAATCTCGCCTTGTCCGCAGCAACGTCGGGTTGCTCACGGAGTATCCCGGCTTGTACAACCGGATGAACGCTATGGAGTACCTTCAGTTTTTCGGCACACTGCTTGGTATGTCTACGATGAAAAGCCAGTTGCAAGCAGAACGATTACTCAAGCAGTTTGCTATGTGGGATGCGCGTGAACGCCGACTAGATAGCTACTCAAAGGGTATGAAGCAGAAAATTGCGCTGGTACGGGCACTTATTCACAATCCCCCGATCCTCTTCTTGGATGAACCGACAACGGCTATGGACCCGCAAAGTGCGCGGATGGTACGTGATGCCATTGGTGATTTGCGGGCAGCAGACCGGACGATCCTGTTGACCACCCATAACCTACCCGAAGCTGAATATTTGGCAGACCGTATCGCCATCATTAGCCAGGGACAGATTATTGCTGAGGGGACGATGCAGCAGTTGATGCAGCAGTTGATGGGCGAGCCGGTGTGGGAAATACGTATTACCCAAGCAGACGAGCGATTGCCTACGGTGTTGCAAGAGCTTGTAGCAGTGGATGAAGCCGGGGCAGACTGGGTGCGGTACCGGTGTGCAGAGCCACAACATATCAACCCCCAGATTATTAGCCGCCTAACAACAGCAGGTATGGCATTGGTCTCGCTGGCAGAGGTGCCACGCAGTCTGGAGCAGGTCTATTTGCGAATCGTGGGGGAACCAGAACCCTACTCCAATGAGGAGTCTTCTCTGTATGATCACCTGCTTTCCCCACAGTCTGCTACCCAAGAGCAAGGCGAGCAACCCGTCCGTATGCCGCAGTAGGGAGCGCGGGGAAGGAGAGCCTCTTAGGAGGGGGAGGTCTGCCGGGCAAATTCGTGTTTTTTATTTCTCTCTCCCCCCTTGCCCCCTTCCCAGAGGGCGAGGGGGAGCCGTCCGGTCTCCCTTCTCCCGCTTGCGGGGGAAGGGCAGGGGATGGGGGCAGCCCGGTGAGATATTGTTCTCCCCTAACCTATCCCTGTGAGTGAGGGGGATGGGGGCTGCCCGAAGGGGCTTGGATATGAGAGCTAGGTTCAAGCGAAAGAGGAGCATATACCATTATGAGTATGTCTACCGTTAGCGCAATAACGCAGCGCGAAGTGCGCGAGATGATGAACGACTGGCGCATTATGGTGCCAATTTTCCTGTTGAGTTTTCTGTTACCGCTAATGCTGGTGGGCGCATCCGGGCGGGTGATACGCTTCGTTGAGGATGACGCGCTGGCAGCCCGTCTTGTCCCCTTTGCCATATTGATTGTTGGCTTTATCCCGTCGAGCTTTTCGCTGATCACCGCGCTGGAATCGTTCGTGGGGGAACGGGAGCGCAATAGCTTAGAAGCGTTGCTCTCCATGCCCATCTCCGACAGGGAACTCTACCTCGGTAAACTTTTCTCCTCCCTCATCACGCCGCTGGTATCCAGCTACGTTGCGATGCTGATGTTCAGCTTTCTGATGTATACGATTGATACATCGCTCGTGCCTGGGGGCATCAACCTAACCAACGTGTCGCTGCTTATCCTGCTGTTCATCACGATTGGCTGCGTTGCGACCACGATGGTCGCGGGGGCAGTCATTATTTCTAGCCACATCAGCAGTATCCGTGCAGCAAACCTTATGTCGAGCTTCATTCTGCTACCTATGGCGTTAGTTATTCAGTTTCAAGCCTTCCTGATCATCAATAGCCGGTGGGATGTGCTGAGTATCAGTGTGCTTGCGCTGATGATCCTGGCACTCCTGCTGGTACGCTTTGGGTTATTGACCTTCAATCGTGAGGAGATTCTCTCGCGGGAAAACCAACGGGCATCAGATACGCTGCTTGGCAAACTCTTGGCAAAGTTGACCATGCCCAAAGCCCAAATCCACACAGCAACCAACCAGCACCCTGCGGTTGCCATAGCTCGCCGTGAACTCCGCGATTCCCTAACAGACTGGCGGGTGTTGGTACCCTCGTTTGTCCTGACCTTCATCATCCCACTAGCACTGGTGGCGGGGACAGACTTTGCGGTAAACTTCGTGGGGGATGCAGAGTTAGTCGCCCGTCTGGTGCCGTTTGCAGTGCTGCTCGTTGGCTTTATCCCGGCGACCTTTTCATTGATTGTCGCGCTAGACTCGTTTGTCGGGGAGCGTGAACGCAATAGCCTAGAAGCGTTGCTCTCCATGCCCATCTCCGACAGCCATCTCTACCTAAGTAAACTGGTCTCCTCGTGTATCTCCCCCCTCCTAACCTGCTGGAGTGCCATGTTGGTGTTTGCGCTGGCAACCTCGCGTATCCACCCTGCCCTCTACCACTACGCCATGACCCCGATAATTCTGCTGCAACTGGTCATTATGATTAGCATTATGACGGTGCTCATGGTCGCGGGGGCTGTGGTCATTTCTAGCCACACAAGCACCATACGGGCAGCAAACCTGCTGGCAAGTTTTGTATTGTTGCCCGTAGCAGTCACTATCCAGTTGCAAGCGTTGCTCATCATTTCACGCCGATGGGAGGTGATGTGGTTTGTTGTGCTGGCATTGATTGTCGTGGCGATGGGGCTTATTCGTACAGGGATGGCGGCGTTCAATCGGGAGGAAATCCTCTCCCGTGAGCATGAACAGTTCAATTTTGCGGTGGTCAAGCAGAACCTCGCCCGCTTTTTCCGCGAGTACCACCCGGCGGGGGTGTCGCCCGATAGCTACCGAGGCGACCCTTTCTCGCCACGCCGCTTCTACACCCGTGAGTTTCTGCCGCTGTTGCGCGAGTTGCGCTTGCCATTGATAATGTCGCTGTTGGCAGCCATGTTGGGTATCCTTACCGGCTGGTATATAGCCGATGATTTTCGCCTGATTGGTGACTTGCAAGATGGGGCAGACACGGTAATTGCGGCGGTGGGGCAGCCGCCCTTGCCGAGATCATCCCCCTGGCTTGCCCTAGGCATCTTTGCCAACAACATTCGGGTGTCGTTGTTCTCCAACATCTTCTCGACATTTGCGCTTGGGGTGTTTGCCTTTATGGTACCGTTTGTTGCCTTTACGCAGATTGGCTTTGTCAGCTTCAAGTTGGCAGGGCTTGGGGGCAGTTGGGTGAGTATGGGGGCAGATAGCCCACTTCAGTTTATCGTGGCGTATGTATTGCCGCATGGGATTATTGAGCTACCTACGTTTATCTTGGGGGCGGCGTTGGGTATTCGCATTGGGGCATCGCTCATGTCGCCACCAGCACCCTTCACCGTGGGGCAAAACCTGCTGTGGGCAATTGGTAATTTCTTCAAGGTGTGGTTATTGGTGCTGTTGCCCCTCACGCTGCTGGCATCGCTGGTGGAGGGTCTCGTTACGCCGCTGGTGCTCCATGCGTTGTATTGAGCCGTGTGGTTGTCGTTTGTTAAACAGTAGGGCTACGTCAAAGTCCGAGCAACGCTCCCATCCCCTAGCCCCGCGTCCCACCGCGCCCCCCCATCCCCTAGCCCCGCGTCCCACCGCGGGGAGCAGGGGAACCAGGCAGGTGTCCCCCCTCGCCCTGGAATGGGAGCGGGGGCAGGGGGAGAGGGTTGTTTGTCCCCCCATCCCCTAGCCCCTTCCCCCAC